>DATCOF010000289.1:0-2585 GCA_036564845.1 Chitinophagaceae bacterium
ATTCTATCAGCTTCATTTGCGTCGTACTCTTGTGCAGAAAAACTTTGCGGAGCTTTTATGTTAGCGTAATTTGTTGGTCAGCGACCAACAAAGGCTTAAGCATCATTATAATTTTTAACCTAGTAATTCTATTTATCACTCTTCTTAATCTCCACTGCATACGTTTCTTCAACGCCTTCAAAATTGGCACGGAAGATCACCCATTTTTCATCGGAAGAAAAATGAACGTTGGGTTCCAACTTGTATCCGTGATTTTTCATCATCACTAATTTTTCTGAATTGAATTTATCACCATCAACACGAAAAAGATATATCCACATTCCATCTTTTGCTTTGGCAACCTGTCCATCGTTTCCGCCATCACCAATAAAAGTTTTTGCATCTTTTGATACGCCAAAGTGTATGCTCCATTCATCTCTCATCATTGAATATTTTTTTTCAACACCAGTATTAATATCAGTGCCAGCCATAAAAAACACCTGCCCCTTGGGCATTTGCAGATCGTACCAAATTGTTTTTCCATCCCTGCCAAAAAATTCATGACCTGCAATTTCCATATTCATCGTGCGTTTGTGCATAAGCTTTACCTGTTTCGTGTCGATAGTGTACGTCCATATCCTGTCAACTTTTTCCCAAGGCCCTTCGTGGCAAAACATTAACAGCTTTGGATCAGTTGGTGAAAACTGTATGTGACCGAGCCATGTATTCTCTGTATAAATTTTTTCCAGCTTTTGTGTTTTGATATCGACTGTAAAAAGATCGTTGGGAAGATGTGCATCGTAAATACGGTTGAAGAACTGGCTCTTCTCCGGATATTTTTTTAATATCTCTTTTTGTTCATCACTTGCTTTGCCGCCCGCAAATAATGTTTCATCAGCATTGATGGTTGAAATACTTCCTTTATAATCTGCAGGAAAAACAAAAAGCAATTTTGTTTTTTTAGTATTGATGTTGGTAGAGAAAACACTGTCTTTAATTTGATAATAAATGTTGCCTGTTTTTTGTCCAACTATCTCTCCATTCATATTGGATGGCTGGCTGGTAATTTGTTCTGACTTAAATGTTTTAAGATCGACTGTATAAATTTGTTTGTGACCATTCAGCGTGTTATAATACACCATCCTGTTTTTATAAAATGGATTATTGTGAAAATAAAAACTAAGATTGTTTCCTTCAACACGTGACAGTTTTACAATTTTATGGTGAGTAGCACTATCTATCCATTCATCAGGCATATTTTTCCCACCGGTAGATAACACCTGCTGGGCCTTCACAACAATATTCTGAAAAATAAGTAAGGAAATAACAGCAGCAAATTTCAAGAAGATTTTCATATAGCTTTATTTAAATTGTTATCTAATTTATTCTCACTTCTTAATTGGAAAGAAAATAAAGACTGCCTACAGATTTGCATAATCATAAAACAGCAAAGCAATCATTGATAGAAAAACTAAAATAGCCTATCCTCCACTCTAATCATCCTGTACTGTCACGGATATAAATGACAATAATTATTCTTTCACTACTGTGTGCTTTTTAATATAATCAGGATCAATATCAACGCCAAGACCCGGCCCGCTTGGCACCTTCACCACTCCGTTCTCACTAACAAGTGAAGAAGTTTTACATTCAAATGGAAGTTCTTTGCTTAACGACTTAAATTCATGATAAGCCCCGGCGTTGGGAACTGCAGAAATAAAATGCATCATATATACATATCCAAATCCATCGCCGGTGATGTGTGGAGTACAAAGTTTTCCGGTAACCTGCGCCATTCGGGCAACCTTCATTGAGCGTACCATTCCTCCAAAATAAAATGTATCCGGCTGCAAAACTTTTAATGAATTGTTTGCAATGAGCAAGCGGAAATTATGAAGGCTGGGTTCCTGTTCGCCGCCGGCAATGGGTATCTTCAGTGCTTTGGCAACCTGCATGGTTTCTTCATACCAATCAAAAGGTACGGGCTCTTCATAAAAATCATAATTATATTCCTGCATTATTTTACCAATGCGAATTGCTTCGGCAACATCATAAGATCCATTGGAATCGGCTGAGATCACCATCTTGTCACCAAATGTTTTACGCACTAACGGGATTAGCAATTCAGATCTTTTATCAGGATATTCAGGATGACTCATTCGTCCGCCCACTTTAAATTTAATTGCCTTTGCATTAGATAATGCTAACTGCTCTTTCAACAGCCGGATGGTTTCTTCAGGAGTGATGCCTCTTTCGCTGTTGGCCTGGTAAACAGAAATTTCTTTATGATGAATATCACCAATTAATTCACCGATCGATTTACCTGCCATCCTTCCCATCATATCAAGAATTGCAAATTCAAGTGTGGCTACCGGCACCCAAAGTGCAAGGCCCTGTAATTTATAATTGCTTGCATACACATAAACTTCCTCGAGCAGCGCTTCCAGATCCCGTGCATCTTTTCCAATAAAAAATGGTTGCACACGATTTACAAAAATGGGATACAAATGTTTTAATTGAAGACTGTTTCCTACCGAAATGCCCTCTGCCCCATCTTTTGACCGGACACGGCAAAGAAAAGTATCCTTGTAACGAAGCAATTCAAC
>DATCOF010000290.1:0-1530 GCA_036564845.1 Chitinophagaceae bacterium
CTTTAAAATTTCCTCATGAATTCCTCTAAATTCTTCCAAAGATTCTTTAGGTAATGCCGAAATTATTTCATCATCAAAATTCTTTTTATCTGAAAGTAAACAGGCTTCAATAAGACGGCTTAATAACAGGATATTTTGACGGCTTATCATCAAATTAATCTTGCATTTTTCATTCATTCCAGGACTGCTTAATACGGTTTCAAAAATTTTAGATTTTTCTTTACTTGTTGCTACATTGTTCATACACCACAATTTTTTTAGTTAATAAAATATTTACTATACAAATCTATTTTGGAAAATCCATATTGCCCCTTCAGAATTTGAACATGTATTTTTTATACGTCGTACTGATTCTACCTTTATAAAAATCACCAGGTTGCTGTATCTGCACCGGCAAGATGTACAATTGTCTGACAACAATTGAAATCTTGCCCTTTCACTCCGGAGTCGTTTCGGGGGGAATGCGTCAGATTTTTTTAATTGGAAACAGATAATGTGAAGAGTGAATGATAAAGAATGATAAAATATCAAGGCACACCTGCAGGGTGACGGTACGATACAAACCGGAAGAATTAAAACAGGTCGAGAAGGCATTTAAAAATACCACCTGCACCAAAATAAGTGAGTATATCCGCAAAGCATCACTTGGCAAACCAATCGTTATTACTTACCGCAATCAGTCAGCAGATGATTTTTTATCTGAGATGATTCAGCTAAAAAATGAGTTGAATGCCATCGGCAATAACTTCAACCAAACAGTAAAAAAATTGCATACACTTGATCATTTGCCTGAGTTTAAATCATGGATAATTATGACTGAATCGGGAAGGCAAATACTGTTCAAAAAAATAGAAGAGATCAAAGAAAAGGCAAATCAAATATATCAGCAATGGTTGCAAAAATAACAGTGCCGCATAGTATTAGACGGGCATTAAATTATAACGAAAAAAAGATGAAGGAAGGGAAGGCTGAATGCATTCATGCACATAATTATTTAAAGGATTCCGGGCAATTAAATTATTATGAAAAGCTCCAGGGGTTTCAGCAATTAATCAGTTTAAATGACCGGGCAAATACCAACACTATACACATCTCTTTGAACTTTGACATTTCTGAAAAATTGGAAAAAGAAAAGCTTACAGAAATTACCGTTCTGTACATGCAAAAAATTGGCTTTGGAGAGCAGCCTTTTTTAGTTTACGAGCATAAAGACGCAGGACATCCCCACATACATATTATTTCTACAAATATTAAGAAAGATGGTAAAAGAATTTCAATTCACAACATAGGACGCAATCAATCTACGCAGGCAAGAAAAGAAATTGAAAACATTTATCAATTGGTAAAAGCGGAAAATCATAAGCAAAAAAAACACGAAGAGATCAGGCCACTATCTCTGCAAAAAGTGTTGTACGGAAAAGCAGAAACCAAACAGGGTATTACGAATGTTTTGAATGAAATTATCGGCAAATATAAATACACTTCCCTTGCAGAATTAAATGCAATTCTAAAACTTTATAATGTTACCGC
>DATCOF010000291.1:0-7135 GCA_036564845.1 Chitinophagaceae bacterium
GCGTAATACAGTTGTTGGTGCAGCTCACTCACAAAACCCATTTGAACACCAACAACGGCAGAGAGGGCAGAGGATACAAACGTAAGGCGTAATTCCTGCCGTTGTTTGTGTTCCAAAGTTTCCATTAGCCCGAAGCCGTACCCCGCCGTTGTTGCGTGTTGTGCGGAAGGTTTTGAAGCTAAGCAATCACCAACAACCTGTATAGAGGGATGAATTAAAATAAGTCAGATTGATGCACTTGTTAAGTGTGCAATACGCCATGAGCCCCAAGTGTACCACCATATAAAAATCGTGCGAATAATTTAAGTAAATTTATTTTTCAATTCATCAAATGAATTCACCGCTATATCATCTTCAATATTTTACTGCAACTATTTTAGATTGGCAGCATTTATTAAAACCCGATAAATACAAAGACATCATAATTCAAAGCCTGCAATTTTTAGTAAGAGAAAAAGGGTTGAACTAAATGCATTTGTAATAATGAGCAATCATATACATTTGATATGGCAAATTCAGGAAGGACATAAAAGAGAAAATGTTCAACGGGATTTTTTAAAATATACATCTCAAATAATTAAAAAAGATTTGCAGTTCAATCACCAAAATGTTTTAAAGGTTTTTGAAGTAAACGCAAAAGACAGGAAATACCAGGTATGGCAAAGAAATCCGTTGAGTATAGATCTGTGGACAAAAGAAGTGTTTATACAAAAGATGGAATATATTCATAATAATCCTGTAACAGCAGGAATATGCATTTATCCGGAACAATATAAATATTCATCAGCAAAATTTTATGAAACAGGCGAAGATGAGTTTGGATTTCTTACACATTGGGATGCGTAATACAGTTGTTGGTGCAGCTCACTCACAAAACCCATTTGAACACCAACAACGGCACAAAAACCCCGATGTTTGAACAGGCATCGGGGTTTCACAGGAAATACATTTTAAATAGTTAGATACTGCGGTGAAAACCCCGCTGAGAAAAAAGGCTTTCTATTTCACATACATTTTGGTCGGTGATGACACCGACCATGGGAGCAAAATACTTCCATAGTTTGTACGTTATAGCCTTTGTTTTGTATCATTTTCTTTTTTTTATTAACTCAATTACACCATTAATAAATGTAAGCGGATGTATGGGGTTGCCGGGTACATACAAATCAATTTTATATTTAGATAAAAAACTCCTGTTCAGTGCCGGGCTTCCTTCAAATATTCCACCGCTAATAGCATCTGTTCCTGCAAGGATGATCATCTTTGGTTCGGGTATAGCATCGTAACATATTTGTAATGGCTGCGCCATATTCTCTGTGATGGGACCTGTTATTACGATGCCATCAGCATGGCGGGGCGAGGCCACAAATTCTATCCCAAAACGGCCCATATCAAAGTTTACATTACTGCATGCATTTAGTTCCATTTCGCAACTTCCGTCTCCGCCGGCACATACCTGCCTTAACTTTAAAGAACCGCTGAAGTAGTCGTAAATTTCTTTCCTGATCAAGTCAGGATTCAATTCAATAATTTCATCCTCTCCTTCTTTGATGACAAGTTTTTGGCGCTCATTTGTGGCCATTCTATAGTCTGTTGTAAATTTTATTTTGTCGGGAGAAGCTATGGCGCACTCTCCGCAAAAAGTACATTTTCCTAAATCGATACAAAGAGGGCTTGTTGAGATAGCATTGGTAGGGCATAGTTCCATCAACTCATTTTCATTAATTTTTTCTGTATTGATAACCGGCCTGCCCCTGAATATGCCGGGAACTTTTGCTGTTGTAACATCAGGAATGAATTGTTTACCCTGGTGGAACAGTATTTTCAGATTGTCTAACATTTTTGTATCAAATTATTTTTTACAAATCATGGCCGCAATAGCTCAAGTCAAAACTTTTATTACAAATCGGTAAATCAGAAATTTCATTATTTCGCACCGCTAAAGCAACTGCAAGCCAGTTGTGGAAAGAAGGATCTTTTATTTTATAATGTATCAATTCTCCCTTATCATCCGTAATGGCGCAATGACAAATTTCTCCTCTCCAACCTTCCACCAAAGAAAGGGAAAAAGAATTTGGTGAAGGGCCGGATAATGGAAATACATTATCATCTTCCTTTGGAAGATTTTTTATTAATTGCCTGATGTAACCGATAGACTGATCAATTTCTTTCTTTCGCAGCCTGCCCCTTGAATGAACATCGCCATGATTTTTTATCAATAGCTGATGATGTAATTCCGGATATAAATCATGATGATGTGAAGAACGAATATCCCTCTCAATGGCACTCATCCTGGCAGAAATACCTACCGTGCCAAGTATGGCTGCCTGTTCGGAAGTAACAACACCTGTTTTTTCAAACCTGGCCAAAACACTGGGCATACTGAATAATTCTTCGGAAATTTCTTCAAAGTCCTTTTCATAGTCATCTAACAAACTTGTTAACTCCGAGGCTAATTCTTGGGTAAATGGAAAATTGGTTTTTCCTGCACGTATTAAGCCTTTGGCCAAACGGTTGCCACACCATTTTTGAAAGTAATTAATTAAAGGTGTTCTTAATCTTCCATAAACCGCGCTGCCAAGTTGGTAAGCAACATCTGTACATATCCCACTTAAATCTCCTGTGTGAACAGCCACCCGTTCCAGTTCTAAAGCAAGTGTTCGTGAAAATTGTAAATTCCTGCCGGGCTTAAAATTGCATAAACTTTCCCAAAGATTTACAAAAGCTACCGTATGCCCGGTTACTGAGTCGCCTGCAATATTTTCCGCCAATGTAATGCGTTGAAGCAATTTTTTCTTTTCAAGAAATAATTGTTCTATACCTCTGTGCTGATAACCTAATTGTATTTCAAGATGAAGTATCTGCTCTCCATTGCAAATGAATCGAAAATGCCCCGGTTCAATAATACCGGCATGTATAGGGCCTACACCCACCTCATGCAATTCTTCACTTTCAATTTCAAAAAACGGGTAGCCTTCTATGTTATTATTTTTATCAAACCGGTTAAAAGGATAACGGACAGGTTTTAACCAGGGATGATCAGAATATTTTATTCCAAAATTTTCATGTATCTCCCGTTCAAATTTTTCAAATATCAATTTGTGTTTTGTAAAAGAAGGGTATGGCTGTTTTGCATCCACTACACAGGATGAGATTTTAATATCGTTTAATTCATCATTGGCAATACAGCAAATCAATTTGATTTTATTATTGTATGGAAATCCATAATAGTTTACACAATGTGATCTCTCGCTTTTCATTAAAGAAAAAACATTTAGCTCTAAGAAGGTGGAATAGCCCAACTCAGGAATAGAGGCGACTGGGATAACCTGGTTATTTTTTATGCTTACGTAGTTCATATCAATGCGGTAAGTTTTTAATGGATTCCTGAATGAGTGTTACAAATTCATGTGGAGGATTAAGCCCCATATAAACAACCAATGCGAGTAAAATAAATTGTGATACTGATTCTGCCGGGTTTATTTTTTCAAGATCATTCTCATTAAAATCAACAGCAGGAGAAAACAGTAATTTAAAAATATTTTTTCCGAATGCCCAAATAATCATAGTTAACAGAAGCATTACAATAATCAATACCCACAAATAATTGGCTTCAAATAAAGAACGAAAAATTAAAAACTCACTGATAAATAAACCGGAAGGGGGCATTGCCGTTGCCGAGAAAAAACCAAGCAGCATTACTATTGCACCGGTAAGGTTGTATTTAAAATAATTACCCACGTCATAAATACTTTTACTTTTATAAATACGGTATATCTGTCCCATTTGAAAGAAGAGGCTTGATTTAATAAAAGCATGAAAAATAATATGCAAAATCGCTGCATAATATCCAACACCACCGGCTACCAACCCAAGCATTACAATACCCGCATGTTCAATACTGGAATAAGCAAACATTCGCTTGATATTTTTCACTTTGGTCATGTAAACGGTAGCCACAAAAATGGAAAGGATTGCTGCAATCAGGATAACGTGATTGGCCCAACTGTGTAAAGGCGAATTTGCAATAACAATATATAAACGAAAGATTCCCACAAAACCCATATTCATCAAAACGCTGGAAAGTATAGCACCAGCGGGCGACGGGGCTTTATCTTTTGCATCGATACCAGCCGTGTACATTGGTACCAATCCCAGTTTAGCCGTAAAGCCGGTGAATATAAAAATGAATGCAAGCCTCAACCAAAACAAATTAAGTTCATGCGCTTTATTTATCAGAACAGAAAAGGAAAGATCATCGGTACCAGCCTGCCGCATGGCAAAACTCAAAAATAATATTCCAATAAAAATCAATGTAATACTGATGGCACAAACAAAAACATATTTCCAGGTTCCTTCAAGCGAACGGTTATTTCTGCGATGATAAATAAGAGCAGAAGCGCTAAGGGTTGTGAGCTCAACAAAAATCCAGGAAACGGCAATATTGTTAGCAAAAAAGGATGCACTTATCGCCGTTAGTAAGGCAACCATTGCAGCAAAATATATGGCTCTGTGCTTTGGATGATCCTGCTTGGTTTTTAGATAAACATAACTGTGATACATAGCCGGGATACTGATGATAGTTAATGTAACCAACATCAGGATGGCCAATGCATCAGCAGTAAAATAATTCAACTCTGTTGTATTGATATGTAAATATTCATAAATGGTAAACCCAATCTGCAATAACAGAAAACCAATGACCAATAAATAATTCATTGCTCGTTTACGGTTAAAAAACAATAAACCACTTATCATAAATGCGCCTGCTAAATATATTCCTGTCATCATGGTTTACTATTATTTATCTTAGTCCTTTAAGTTTTTTAACTGGTCCACATCCACATCTTTCAATACATCTCCTATCCTGTTTACGAAAATTCCCAATAAGAAAACACTGGCAAAAATGTCCAGCATGATGCCGAGGTTTACCAGCATAGGCATTTCAGTACCTACAGCAAGAGATAAAATAAATACGCCATTTTCAATTACGAGGTAACCCATCACATGGGTTATAATTTTATGCCTTGTCACGATAATGTATAACCCTGTAAACAGCGTGGATAGCGCCACCACAAAATATATCTTACTGATCCGTTCATCAGCAATTGCATTGGATAAAATGAAAGTTGTAATGATGATGAGTGTAATGATAATAAGCGAAATGAAATTGGGTAAAAAAGGTTCTGCATCACGGGTGATCCTGTTTCTTTTTATCACATAATTTAAAAAATACGGGATGGCAATTGCTTTAAAAACGATAGTTTCCAGGAGAACAAAAGTGAGATTGGCGATATTAATTTGAATAAGCTCAATAAAGGCGATACCGAAAAGCAGTACTCCCTGGAATGCAAGTATTTTAATGTAAGTGAGCAAGCGATGTGCAATACCGAGGTATAGCAAAGAGATGGTGAATATGATCAATAATACATTTGCCATGTTATTTTTTATTTAGTTTATTTTTTTTCTTATCAGAATAGTAATTTAAATTTTGAGATTGCTGATTACTGATTGCCCATTCACCATTCACCATTCACCTCAACTAAACTGCCCCAAAACCAATAACACTCCCAAAAAAATCAATAATGAAACAGATGATAATGCGAGTATATATTGGGCGTTATGATTCATACGGAATCTTGCAGTAAAAGATTCAAGAACTCCAACAGCTATCGCATATAGTATCTGAATACCAAAAAATATAGGTATGGTCAGGTATATTGGGAAACTGCCCATAAACAGATTCGCAATCAACGCACCATACATGGCAAACTTTAAATTGGTAGCATATAAAATCAATCCCAGGTCAAAGCCGCTGTTATCTAAGATCATCACTTCATGCACCATAGTAAGTTCAAGATGTGTGTTAGGATCATCAAAAGGCATACGGCTGTTTTCAACCAATGAAATCATTACCAGAACAAATGTTGCCAATACACCAAGTATGTAAGATATGTAAGACCCAAAATGCAATGAAGCAAAAATTTCCTGGAAGGAAGTGTGCCCTGTAAGCAAAGAAAACGAGCCCATCAAAATAAAAAAAGCCGGCTCGGCAAACATAGAAAAAAGGGCTTCCCGGCTTGCCCCCATTCCTTCAAAACTACTGCCGGTATCCAATGCAGAAATAATACTGAAAAATTTTCCCGTTCCCAATACATAAGCAAAAAAAACAAAATCCCCGTTAAAGGATATGATGCCTTTATACTGACCAAAAGGTATTACCAGGATAGCCATAAGAACTGATGCAAAATAAATACTGGGCGCTATCTGAAAAATAAAGCTGGTGGTTTTACTATAGACTGCGCCTTTCTTAAACAAACGGAAGATATCTTTCATCGGCTGAAAAATACCGGGGCCTTTGCGTCCGGAAGTAATGCTCTTTGTGCGGATGATAATGCCTGTAAAGAAAATGCTTACCACAATTATTAATATAAAACCTATCATTTTTATATCTGGTTTAAAAACTTTATTAATGAATTAATATAACCGAATAGAAATGGAATAGCCAGCACAAGTAAAATAAAAACGATTCCATACAATATATAAAACTGTAGGTTCCCGTTTTGCAAAAAAGTAAACCCGTTAAAGAATTTCTTTAACCGAAGTAAAGGATAATCAATAAACCATTCTTCAGCTTTATCATAAGGATGCGTTTCCTGTCCTCCTGTTGTAGGAAATACGCCTGTTATTCCCTTTTTCTTTTTATGAATAGAAAAAAGAGGTTCAGCAAGTTTTCGATATGCACGAATGAAAGAACTGGCTGTATATTGCATCTTGGCGGAAGGAGCAGTATAACCGCAACTCCATGTAGCATTCATTATCTGTGGTTTGTTGATTATTATTCTTTTTCTTATTAAATAAATCAATCCTGCCAAACCTAAAAAAATTGCAGAACATAATCCAATCATGGACATTGTTCCTGTAAGAGGAAGAATTTCTCCAGAAATATTATTGGCTGTAATGTGTGTAAATAAATTGATCGGCTCTGAAAGCACAATAACAAATGTTTTTGGAAATAATCCAATAGCCATTATCAGAACAAATACCGCATACATAGGAATTAATTTTCCAAACGCTGCCTCTGCAGGTGTATGCTGTAAATTGTGACGGGCTGTTCCTGTAAAAACGGTACCAA
>DATCOF010000292.1:0-5308 GCA_036564845.1 Chitinophagaceae bacterium
ATCATTAATGACACGGCTTTTGCCAAGTCCATCGTGCTGCCCCCGCCTATGCCAATAATCCCACTAACACTTCCAAATTCTTTTTTTAATTCAGCAGCAATGCTGTCAACATAAATTGTTTTAGGCTCGTAGGTAACATCAACAAAAATTATTTTATCATTTCCTTTTGCAGGGATACGGTTCACCAATTCTTTGCCGTTAAAAAAATGATCCACTAAAAAGATCATTGGCAAATCTTCCTTGCGATTAGGCTCCAGTATTTGATCTAACTGGTTAAAAGAACCGCGGCCATAAATAACATAGCCAACCATTTTAAAATTTCTGAACTGCATAGAGGAATTTGAGAGCACGAATTTAAGCACGAATTCTCACTAAATTATTTACAACAAGGTTAATTCGTTTTGATTTGTGTAATTAGTGTTTGAGCTCTTTCAAGGTCTTCGGGAGTATCAATTTCAATACCCATGTAATCTGAAACAACCATTTTTATTGGAACGCTATTTTCAAGATAGCGAAGACATTCTATTTTTTCTGTGATCTCCAAAGGTGTCATTGCCCAATGTGTAAAGTTCATCAACGTCTTTTTTCTAAATGCATAAATACCGATATGCTCATAATAAACGGGTTCAACATCTGTGTTCCTGTGATATGGGATAGGGCTTCGGCTAAACATAAGTGCATTCATGTTTTTATCAACTGCAACTTTTACATAATTAGGATCATTTACCTGTTTTTCATCATTCATCTGTTGCATGATAGATGCCACCTGTACATTGTTGCCCCCATCTTCATAAAACACATTCAACAATTTTAGCAAGGCATCTTTATTTACAAAAGGCTCATCACCCTGAACATTTACAACAATATCCACTTCAAGATCAGCAACAGCTTCTGCAATGCGGTCGCTGCCGCTTTCGTGTGTTTGTTTACTCATTGTAACATAGCCACCATGATGAGTGATGTCATCAAATATTATTTGGCTGTCGGTTACTACCATTACTTCATCAAATAATCTTGTTGCCATGGTGTTTTCATAAGTGCATGCTATCACACTTTTATCGCCGAGTTTCTGCATCAGCTTTCCGGGAAAGCGGGTTGCAGCATAGCGTGCGGGTATCATGGCGATCGTCTTCATTTCTTAATTGTATTCTTCAGGATTTTCTTTCGGCAGCGTTTCACTTTCATAACCACAATCGGTACATTGATAAACATTTTCTGCAGAAACAGCATAGGAAGAAAAAAGCCATGTGCTGATGGCGGCCAAAAGATTTTCTGCACTTCTTTTGGGTACCAAAATAAATTTATGAGAGCCGCATTGCGGACAAAGTAATTTGCTGTCAGATTCTGCATTCATTTCTCTCAACAGCTTTCTAACATTGCGTTCTTCGCTTTTTCTAACCACCAGTTTTATTCCACCGATGGCATTTGACAAAAGCGGATCAATTGTAACCGTGTATTCATCTTTTAAATAACATTCAATGCCGGCAGATCTTAGCCTTGTCAATTGTATGTTGGCACTAAAAAAATTGTCGAAAGTCTGTATGGTTACCAATTCCATTTTTTGATATTATTTATCACTAAGCAGTATAGGCGAATTTCCTTTACCCATTATTATGACCTTTGAATTTTGGCTGAGTGCAATTTCCTTCATCGCTTTTATTTGCTCGTATTGCAATTGCTGATCAGTTAAACCTGTATTAATGATGCGTTGATAATCGGCAATACCCTGCGCCTCTACTCTTTTTCTTTCAGCTTCCTGCTTTTCTTTTTGAAGAACAAACTCCATTTTCTTTGCATCCTGCTCTGCATTTATTTTTGATTCGATAGAAGCTTTTACTGAATTGGGGAGCGTAATATTTCTTACCAACAATTGCTCAAGCATAAGACCGCGGCTTCTAAAATCATCCTCGATACTTTTATAAATGCGCTGCTGAAATTCATCCCGTTTTGTGCTGAACAATTCAATTGCCTGGTAATACACAGCATTGTCACGAATCTTTGTTCGTGTTAGAGGCCGCACAATTTTATCTTTAAAATCAAGACCGGTTTGCTGAAATAATTTTGGAGCATCATCAGCAACCACCCTGTATAAAACAGTAAGGTCGATGGTCACTTCCAGGCCATCGCTTGTTAAAACACGAATGGCATCATCACCTGCCTGGTTACCTTCGTCATGCACGCCACTCATGGTATAGTTCTGTGTTTTTACATCCACCTTTTTAATTTCATACAAAGGGTTTACCAAATGAAGACCACTACCAAGTACATCGTTTTTTACACTTCCGAATAAAACCTTTATCCCAATTTCTCTTGCATCAATTTGCACAATTGAAGACATAATAATTCCTGCAATTATAATAAGCAATCCAAGCAAACGGCCTGTGGTTTTATACTTCTGCAACATGGGATTGTTTTTTATAAGAATGCCTGTTACACCAAAAATTATCAGACCGAGGATTATAAGTATCATAAGAGAAAGTTTTAGAAAACCCTCTAAATCTTCCTAAAGGGAGACTTTGAAGATTCTTTTTAAATTAAAAGTTATTATTAAAGAGGTTCAAATTTTATTTATCAATGCCAAGTAGTATGAGCGGGCTTGTGCGTTAGCAAGTCTCCCTTATCGGGGGAGATTTAGAGGGGGCCGGGTTTTAATTATTCAACATCAAAGGCATAACAAGCATCAGCATTTCTTCGTTTTCCTCAACCTCTGTTGGCTTAATGATTCCTGCCTTTGTTGGCGTGCTTAATTCAATTACTACTTCATCCGTGTCAGCAGCATTCAGCATTTCAATTAAAAATTTTGCATTGAATGCGATCTGCAGATCTTCACCATCATATTGACAAGCCATGCGTTCATTTCCTTCAAAACTAAAATCAACATCCTGCGCTGCCAGTTGCAGTTCACTGCCGCTGATGCTTAATGCAACCTGGTTGGTGCTTTTGTTGCTGAACACACTTACACGGCGCAATGCACTTTGAAAATCATTTTTATTAACCGTAAGCTTGTACGGATTATCCGTTGGTATCACCACTTTATAATCAGGAAACCTTGCATCTATCAACCGGCAAACCAGTTCGGTGCTGCCATGTTTTACAAAAAGGTGGTTGCTGTTGTAAGAGATCTGCAGCTCATCATCATTTTGTGGCAAAGCGCTTTTTAATAAGTTCAAAGGTTTTTTAGGAACGATGAAAGTATCTGTTTTAGGACAGCTTACATCTGTTCTTTTATACCGTACCAGCCGGTGAGCATCTGTAGCAACACAGGTAATGCCTTTTGTGTCAAGTTCAAAATAAACCCCTGTCATGGCGGGTCTCAGGTCATCATTGCTTACAGCAAACAAACTTTTATTTATCGCCGTAACCAATGCAGAAGATGGCATAGTAAAAGAAGTTGCGGAATCAGCAACCGGCTCCTTCGGAAAGTTATCGGGATTTTCTCCCATCACTTTGTACTTGCCATTGTCGCTGGTTATCTCTATCCCGAAATTTTTATCAATATTAAAAGTGAGTGGTTGCTCTGCAATGTTCTTTAGTGAGTCAAGCAAAATTTTTGAAGGGATGCAAACCTTGCCGCTGTCCTTGGCTTCAATATCAAGATAAATTTTCATCACGGTCTCCAGATCGGTAGCAACTACGGTTAGTTTATTCTTTTCTATTTCAAACAAAAAATCTTCCAGTATCGGCAAAACGGTATTGGCATTAATTACGCCGCTTATCTGTTGAAGGTGCTTTAGTAATTGAGACGAGGAAACGATGAACTTCATAAATTGTTTTTATTAATGAGCCAAAGATAAAAGAATTTAGTTTGTAGTTTGTGGTTTTTAGTTTGCAGTTTTATTCACGATGGAAATACAAAAATTTACACCAAACCAGGCGCTGCCGAAAATAAAACAGTATTGCGCTTACCAGGAAAGATGCCATGCGGAAGTGAAAGAAAAACTCTACTCGTTCGGCCTGTATAAAAAAGATGTGGAGCAGCTGATGGCGCAAATGGTTGAAGAGAATTATCTTAATGAAGAACGCTTTGCCATGCAATATGCCGGAGGGAAATTCCGCATGAAGCAATGGGGTAAAGTAAAAATAAAATATGCCCTGAAACAAAAACAGGTTAGCGATTACTCCATTAAAAAAGCATTGAAAGAAATTAGCGAAAGCGACTATGCAAAAACCTTACAAAAACTCGCAGAGCAAAAATTAAGAACATTAAAAGGCGAACGAAATATTTTTATTAAGAAAAGAAAACTCCAGGATTATTTATTGCAGAAGGGTTATGAGGGGGAGTTGGTGAGAGAGGTGGTGAATGGATAAATAAATGCTTAAGATTTTTTAGGATAACAAGGCAGTAATCGTCTCAAGGGTAGAATTGAATTTGCCCCTGAAATTAAGCCCATTTGGATGCATTGTCATAAATGTTTTGTCTGGAAATAACTCATGAATACACTTGTAAATGTAATTTTCTTCAACAGTCTCATATTTTAGTCCTGCAAAAACTCTTTGAAATTCATTTTCATAATCCCACCCTGTAATGAAAATAATTACATCTGGTTTTGTAATTCTAATTTCATCTATCAAAAGATCAAATCCTTTTTCATTAAGTTTTTGCAATTGATCTGATGGTGTAGTTTTGCCGCTGTCGCACTTAGAAAAGTTTGTCCACAAAAACCCTTTTGGATATTCCTCAGAATTAACGGTAGAGTTAAATATTCTTATAAATCGCCAGAACGGGCTATTATAATAATTGTTACCTAATTCAAATTCTTCATAGCAATTCATTAAATAATCTACCGTAAGGTCTTCTGAATTTTTCATTGTACCAAACCAGCTGTAAGTTTCTTTTCCTACAAACAAAATTTTCTTTTTTACTTCATCATACTCTGGGAAAGCTTTCATTAAAAGTGGATAGGAAAATTTGTCTCCCTCTTCTTTGGAGACACTTTTCAGATGATCAAGATATGGAAGGTAAATTTCTTTAAGTCGATCGTTTATTTTCATTTTAATTTTTTTTCCAATGATTATTAATTCCCCCATTTCTTATAAAATTTCGTTTCTATTTTTTCTAATTCTTCTAAGCAGTTAAGATAATCTGGGTATTCTCTATTAATGATTTCAATGTATGAGTGTATCTCATGATCTTTAAGCAAGTCATCTATTTGCTTTTCCCTGTTTTCAAACTCAAAATACTATGGGTTAAAAACCCATAGGTTGAAGGCATTGACTGAAAGTCATTTGAGTGTAGGCTAAAGCCCATTAAAAACTTTAAACTAAAGTTCATTAAAACTACTCAAGAATAAAATTCTGATCACTATTA
>DATCOF010000293.1:0-4268 GCA_036564845.1 Chitinophagaceae bacterium
ACAATTTTTTTCTTAGCCATTTCCTGCAGTACATCTTTATCTTTTAGTATCCATGAATTTTTTGTAAGGATACCAACTGACTGATTGAACTCGTTACACACTTCAAGCATTTGTCTTGTTAATCTATATTTCTGTTCGGCTGGTTGATAACAATCTGTGTTGCCACTAAGCATTATCGGTGTGGCATCCCATTTTGGATGCATTAAAAATTTTCGCAACAGTTGCGGTGCATTTTTTTTAACGATTATCTTCTGTTCAAAATCAAGACCTGCGCTGTAACCCCAGTATTCATGCACATTGCGTGCATAACAATAAATACATCCATGCTCACAACCGGCATAAGGATTCATACTGTAGCTCATGCCTACATCTTTACTTTCAACTTTATTTACAATCGTTTTTGATTCCTGCTCCATGTATTGCGTTGGCAACAATGCTTCTTCCCATTCATCAATACCTTCTGCATGTTCTTTCGTTTTTTCATTTTTTAAGAAGCGGTTTTTATAATTGAACTGTGCGCCGCGGCCGGCGATGTAGGAAGCCCCCACTAAATCTTCTCCGCCAGTTGGCGGAGAGACTTTTGGTGCATTCTGTTCTTTAGGTTTTACTTTATAATGATCCTGTTTTAATTTTTCTAACATGGTGGTGAATTTTCATTATTGATAATTGTAAAGATTTTTTAGAGAAATAAAATTCCCTGCTTTGTAGCAACGGGTAAGTTTTGAAACTCCAGCCGCTGAACAATTTGATATTTTTTTTCATCAACCGGCCGCTTTAGTAAAAGCATTGCATCCGCAATAAATCTTCCTGTAAATTGTTTGTTGCTATACTCGAGCCAACTCTGTTCATATTGCCATGGCTTTAATTTTCGGGCAATTGTAATATATGGCTCCATTAAAAAATGTGGTTTATTATCATTATCCAGTTTCATTAACCGCTGTGCTTCGTGCCTGATTTCTTTTACAAGATTTTGAATAGGAAGTTTTGAAGTAACATTTATATAAATAGTATGTGAGGGAAAACTTCCAAAATCTTTAAGTTCCACTTTTATAGGATGGTAAGCCATTGCTATTGCGGTAAGCCTGTTAACCAGTCTTTCTTCCACCATTTCAAACTGGATAAAATTTGCAAGAGCAACATGAGGCTTACCCCACTTTGCCTGCTCTAATTTATATTTTTCTGAAAAGTCTTTTTTTACTTTTTTTATTTTATTCCACAGTTCTTCGTGCGGACTTAACACTAAAAGGTATTCATTGTATTTGTACCCGGGGATCTGTATTAATGATGTTGTGTTCATGGTAAGGAGTTTAATCATACTAAAATATTTAGTATAAAATTACTAATAATCTTAGCTACTCAATACAAAATAATTTTCCTCAATAGCTAAATTGCATATCCTAATTTTCGCTACCGGGCACAAAAAAGCGATACAGATCAACTATATCGCTATACAAAAAAATTGGAAAAATCTTACCAGCTCTTTTTTGCCACTCCGTCTTTAACAGCCGCAAGTGCATTTGCTTCGCTAAGCATAGTAGTCATTTTATTTCCTTTACCATCATCACCTTGAGCCATATAGCCGCCTCGTGAGGTTTTAGTTATTACTGCATTCTGCATGGGAACGTTTTTCTCTTTAGTCTTCATGCAATAAGCTGTTAACATTTTTGACATCTTGTATAGTTTTTAGTTAGAAAATATGGGTTAAACCGTTGGCATCTTAACCATGGTATAATCAAATGTAGTTTTTTATACGTAATTATAGCTAAAAATTATTCCACAAAGAATTTGGGGCCTGGTGTATAAAATCAGCTTTACCACTAATGAAGTTAATTAAGGAGAAGCAGCTAATGCAGCTTTCTATAATAAATTGAGTTTTGAAGAATGACTGATAAGATAATTACACATCAATTTTTGCATACTTGGCATGTGTTTCAATAAACTCCCTTCTAGGCGGAACCTCATCTCCCATAAGCATGCTAAATACACGGTCAGCCTCTGCTGCGCTATCAATAGTAACCTGCTTCAACGTACGTGTAGAAGGATCCATAGTGGTTTCCCAAAGTTGCTCCGAGTTCATTTCACCCAAACCTTTATATCGCTGTACATGAACTGTCTCTTCTTTTCCATTGGCATATTTTTCAACAAAAGCTTTTCTGTCAGCATCATCCCATGCATATGCCTGCTCTTTTCCTTTTCTAATTAAATAAAGAGGAGGCTGGGCAATATAAACATATCCCTGCTCTACCAATTCCTTCATATAACGAAAAACAAAAGTAAGTATCAAGGTTGCGATATGGCTTCCATCCACATCAGCATCCGTCATAATAATTAATTTGTGATAGCGAAGCTTTGTAATGTCAAGTGCTTTGGGATCTTCCGGTGTCCCGATCTTTACGCCCAACGCGGTGAACATATTTCTTATCTCCTCGTTATCATAAATACGATGTTCCATCGCTTTTTCAACGTTCAATATTTTACCACGCAAAGGCAGAATTGCCTGGTAACTTCTGTCTCTTCCCTGCTTTGCTGTTCCACCTGCCGAATCTCCTTCGACTAAAAATAATTCGCAACGGAATGGATCTTTATCACTGCAATCTGCAAGTTTACCCGGCAAACCGCCACCGGTAAGCACGCTTTTACGCTGTACCATTTCCCGTGCTTTTTTTGCTGCCGCTCTTGCCTGTGCTGCTAATATTACTTTTTGAATAATTGTTTTTGCATCCTTTGGATTTTCTTCCAGATAAGCGATCAACACACGGCTTAAGGTTGTATCTACAACACCCATTACCTCGCTGTTTCCAAGCTTTGTTTTTGTCTGGCCTTCGAACTGTGGTTCAGGAACCTTTACAGAAATGATTGCAGAAAGCCCTTCACGAAAATCATCTCCTTCAATTTCTACTTTCGCTTTTTCAAACATTCCTTCTTTTTCGCCATAACTTTTAAATACTCTTGTTATGGAACGGCGAAATCCTGCAACGTGTGTACCTCCTTCAATTGTATTGATGTTATTTACGTAGCTAAAAAGATGTTCCTGATATCCCGTGTTGTACACCATTGCCACTTCTACCATTACATTGCTGTTAACATCATGACCATCGCAATAAATAACTTTTGGCAATAGTGGCTGGCGGTTTGCATTTTTATCAAGCATTTCTACAAACTCAACAATTCCACCTTCGCTATAAAAGGTTTTTGTATAAGCGTTTCCATCATCATCTTTTTCTCTCAGGTCATTCAGGATGATAGTTATCTTCCTGTTTAAAAAAGATAACTCTCTTAAACGGCCTTCTAAAATTTCCCTGTTATAAACTGAAACAATAAAGATGCTTGTATCGGGCCAAAACTGTACACGTGTTCCATGTGTATCGCTGTTACCAACTTCACGAACTTTATATTGAGGAATCCCTTTCGCATATTCCTGCTCAAATCTTTTTCCATCACGATCTACAACAACATGCAGTTTTGAACTCAATGCATTTACACAACTTACGCCCACACCGTGCAAGCCTCCACTAACCTTGTAGGAATCTTTATCAAATTTTCCGCCTGCATGTAAAACAGTCATTACCACTTCAAGGGCGCTGCGGTTTTCTTTTGTATGCAAGCCTGTTGGTATACCTCTTCCGTCATCCTGAACAGTGATGGAATTATCTTCATTAATATCAACTGTAATATTTTTGCAATAGCCTGCTAATGCTTCGTCAATTGAGTTATCTACCACTTCATAAACCAGGTGATGCAAACCTTTGTTGCCTATGTCACCAATATACATTGCAGGGCGTTTGCGAACGGCTTCCAACCCTTCTAAAACCTGTATGCTGTCTGCACCATAACCATGTATATCTGGAGTTAAAGTCTCCGGTTTCGGGGCTGCTGTTTCTATGCTCATATTTGCTGGGAAATTCTTTAAAAAACTTAATAACTGTGAATCATGCAAACTTACAAAAAATAAGAGGAAGTACCTAAATTCCAGGCAACTAAAACCATCTTTTTTCGATAGTAAAATATGTGTTTTAAAGATAGCATTTAAATAGTCTTAACCGGATAATTTTTTGATATTTAGTTTCCAATAGCATGACATTAGCATTACAAATCTCAACATTAAGTTGATTATCTTTGCATCTATTAATGGAGCAACAGCAAAACATATTATCAATTGCACAATGGCAACCATTGTTATACAGCCAACATCCGCTGTTGCAGGAGAAAGAACAAACGATACCGGGCTCTGTTCAATACACAATAAAAAGATTTAAAAAATTACCGCA
>DATCOF010000294.1:0-31648 GCA_036564845.1 Chitinophagaceae bacterium
TAGTTGGGTTAAGTAAAGAATAATTAATACTTTTAATCGCTTTTATTCCCAACTATTTGAGCCGTATCGAACTGCAAATTCTTTATGGCTTTTTTGTCTTATTGTTTTTCCATTTGTGGTTCATACTTCTTTTATTTCAATATTGTATTTATCCTTCATTAATTTCCTCATGAAAAAGTTTAAGCATTTCGTGAATCGTAAAGAGCCTTTGATATCCTTTCGGCCTGTCATCATTTTTACGGGCAAACCCATTAGGCATTCTTTGAATGAATTTATCTGTAATCCACCAAATAAATTCCAGTCTTATTTTATCTGCTTCTGTTACCATTTTATTATTTTTTCAACTTCCTGTAAAACGCTGATTTAATCCGGCGCAGGCTGATTGCTTAATGGATCCTATGGTGATTGAAGTTTTCAAATTGGTTAATTTGTTCCTGTTTGCTTATTGTGATTAATTATTTTTTAATTTTTATATATCCCTCCTCGAAGGATGAATGAATTTTACTTTTATCCAATCGAAAAACTCTTCTTCACTTTTCCATACCGGTGGCAGCTCTCCGTTTTTATTAATGCAGATCCATTTATTCTTTCCGGATTTATCCTTGTGCCTTACACAATCTTCCTGGCGCCTCAATCCGATATCGCTGCCACACCAACCGATGGCAAGCCATCCGCCTGCAATTACATTATGTGCATAGAAGCTGGAGCCTGTTCTGATCGCATATTGTCTGTAGAAGTCATCAGCAACAGGCATAAAAACATCAACCATAATTCCCTGCTCCAATTGTATCTGCATCATTCTCCCATCAGCAACTCCTTTTATGACATTACCAACATTTTCTATCCTGCTTTTAAATTCCATGATTACCGGAGTTGAAATAATACCTCCAAACAAATCCTGGTGTGCCACCCGCTTTGGCAATAGAACAATTTCTATATCCTTTACTTCATATTTCCTTCTCCGGATGGAACCGGCTATATAAATTTTATCACAATAATCTTTCAGATAATTAGAAATTGCAATAGCAATGCCTTCAGCTTTTTGTAGTTCCATTTTGCTTTAGTTTTTTGAAATATTCAATGACGGCTATTTTCTTCATCATGCTTATAAGTTCTTTTTCGGTTGCTGACCCGTTCAGTTTTGCCGTAGCCATTTTTTTAATTTGCTCCTGGTGCTCTGTATTAAAATTTATCAGACCTTCCTGTTTTAGAAAATTGTAATACTCAGGGTAAATGCTAATGGTTGTTACGTTTTCTTCATTTTCAATAAAGCGATCCCGTAAATAATTAATGTCGACCTGGATCCTATTAACTGCCGGCTGTTCCGCCTTTGGTTTTTCGATCACTTTTTGTGGAGGTGCAATTTTTGTATTTGAAAAAGTTCCGGTTAATTCATTTCGAATCCAGTTTCTGCATGCTGCCTTCCAGTCAATAATTTTTTTCCCGCGTGATTGCACCCATCCATTGGCTGTATAATGATCTACAAGCCTCAAAGCTTCATTGTGGCATTTATCGGACGGCCAGGCATTCTGATTTTTTGAATTACCAATGGTTGACAGGAAATATTCTCTTACTTCTTTTAATTCAGGAGCCTTAAAAATTTTATTGCGCGGTGGCGCAAGCCCAATATCTTTTTTTTGTTTAGGTTTATCCTTTATGTTTATAGATGTTGCCGGTTTCTGATCGTAAAGGGTATCGGAAAGGGTATCGGAAAGGGTATCGTAAAGGGGTGCTCCACGAGTACCCTTTACCAGCACCTTTATTTCATATTGATACACATTTCCTCTGCCATCGCCACCTTTAAAATCAATTAATCCGGCTTTCTTAAGCCTGTTCTTGGCATTATTGAAAGAGGTCTTCCCCCAATTGAATTTGGCAATTGTCATAGAGTTGGATAGTCCAAAGGGGTTTTTCCAACCAGTCGAATTGCTGACTTTCAAAAGATAGAAGTAGAGGGCAATTTCTTTATCTACGAAATTGAACTCAATATCTTTCTGCCAAAACTGATTTATGAGCTCTATATAATTCAAAGGATCAATTATTTTTCTTCAAAAGGATTTTGTGTACTCATCATAATGGGTTGAAAATCGCCGCCGAACAGGCATTGCTTGTGCCATATCTTTCCTGTTCTTACGATCTCGTCTATCTCTTCTTTGTTCAGTGCAAAATAGGCGGTCATGGTCCATGGAACATTTTTTGTCATGATCGCTAGTTGCGGATCATTGGGTTTATTTGGAACGATGACCTCTTTCATTTCACAGAAAACAGGAAGCGTTTCATATTCCGGCTGATCTTCAGCCAGCATCAGGTTGCGTTGTGGAAAATCTACTGCTATCATATATTTTATTTTTGATTAAAAAGGTTTAATAAATTATCAATCATTTCCTCCACCACATCGTCGCTGGCGCCAGTAACTTCCTGGCTGATGCTTTTCTTTTTCTGGATGATATCGAAGTAGCAATATTCATCAATGGTTTTATCACCAAGCAGATAGGTGGCGCGTACATTATTTTCCTGTGAAATGCGGTGGTCCGGTCCTCATACTGTTCGCACATCGCGAACGTCCATGGATATTCAATAAATAAAACTTCGGAGGAAGCAGTAAGTGTAACACCTACTCCACCTGCAGAGCTGCAGATGATAATATTGGTATCACTCAGCACATGCGCATGATCTTTATTCTTATGATTCTCCAAACGGGTACCGCAAACTTTACATTTTTGAAAAGCATCGATTGCGCGGTCCCTTTCTTCCATGCTATCGCTACCGGTGATGCTTACTGCAGTCGGAAACATACGTTTCAATTCTGCAGCTATTTCTTTTAAGTGGATGAAGACAACAATCTTCTGTCCACCATCGGTTACTTCTTCAATAAATTCTTTGGCAGCATCCAGTTTACCTTTTGCTGATATGGTTTTCAGAATACCCATCTTTACCATCATCTGGCCGCGCAGCTTCTTTTTAATTTCCTGGTCACTGCAACCTTTCACTTCTTTTAAATAAGTGGAAAATTCATTTTGAGCCTTATCATATTCAGTCCGGTTGGTTATATCGCAGCGAACCACCTGCCGCATTTTATCCGGAAGATCTTTGAGCACTTCAGATTTTTCACGCCTGAAGAAGCAATACTTGTAAAGCCGGTAATTCAGTTCTTTTAGATTGGTAGATTCGTTTCCGCCTCCGCAATACCGGTTAATAAACCGGCTGTATCCGCTGAAATCAGCCAGCCTGCCGTTCTTGTCTTTTGGTTGAGGAATATGAGAAACCACATCCCGAAGACGATCAATAATATGGAGCTGTGTAATGAGGTCCCGTGACTTATTTAATACCGGTGTACCGGTTAGCTCAAGAACGATATCTTTTTCTTTTGCAATGCCCATTACGAATTTGCTCTGCTGGGTGGTCCCATCTTTACATTTGTGAGATTCATCAATGACCAGCCATTTGAAGACGCTAATATTTTCACGAAAAGGGATCTGGTTCATTTTAAACTGGCCTTCTTTTGGCTTACTCCATCCGGATTGAACAAAATATTTTTTAAGACTTTCATAATTCACAATGAACACATCGCACATGCCTACTTTATAATATTGCTGCCAGGTGTTTTTAATGTTGTCAGAAAGGATCATGGCCCTTCTGCCGGCAACTTCCATCCATTCTTTTTTCCAGTTTATTTTTAATGAAGAAGGGCAAATAATTAAACCGGGGCCAGCATTAAGCATATTATCTGTAATTCCAAAGGAGCAAATGGTTCCTATCGCCTGGAGCGTTTTTCCAAGGCCCGGCTGATCACCGATGATCACTCGCTTATTAAGCCTCGAGTAAGCAATTCCCTTTTCCTGGTAACCATACGGTTTTATCAATAAGGGAATCTCTACATCTAAGTCAGGAAGCTCACTAACGTCATCGTATTGCTGAGCAGGAATTTCAGGCTCTGCAACTCCTAATTCTGTAACATGAAATTTTTGACGCAAATAATTCAATTCTTTTTCACGGTGCCTGGGAATGTGCCACACTCTTTTTGCGCCCTGGTACCAGGCACCATCTATTTTCTTTAAAGCCTGTACTTTAAAAAAATCGTAATCGAATGATACTTCGTAATCCTTTACAGTTTCAACAATGGTCATCTCTTAAATATTTTTTGATCTTTTAATTTTTAATTCTTCTTCCAGATCCGGCACCAGCAGGTTATCGATATCACTTTCAATTATCTCATTGGCTTTACTTTGAGCCGTCAGGAAAAACGTTGGTTCCTGGTGCGCTATAAAAGCTTTATCGAAATTTTGTTTGTACAGATAATGTTTCATATCCTCCACCTCTTCTTCCATTTTCTTAATGGTATCGCAAAACCTAAAATTCATTTCTGCTTTGTCGATCGGGATGTTATCTATATACATTTCGAGCATCATTTTATTGGTTTAATTATTCACAAAATCAAAAAGTGTAGGAATGCTAAGCTTATACTCCGCAGCTTTCAAATGTGTTGCTCCATCTAAAAAATATTGCGGGTTCAATTCATGGCCAATACCATATCTACCTTTCAATATCGCTCTTAAAGGAACGGTCATTAATCCGCCAAACGGATCATAAACAATATCTCCGGGATTACTCATTTGATCAATTACACGGTCTGCTATGTCAAACTGCATAGGGCAGATGTGCATTTCCTTACCCATGCTCCATTGGGTACCATTGAGGGTAAGCATCCGGGTTATATCAGTCCACACTTCATCACTCCAGCTCTGCGGTTGTAGAAGCATAAAACCACTTGGAAGTTTACCCATTACTTCTAAATCTTCGGCAATTTTTACATGTTGTTCAAAATCATAAACAGAATGAAGACTATGTTCTTTGAAGTTTTGAAAAATAGCGGAATGGTCCATTTCTGCTAATTCTTTAGGGTCCATCAAACGATCGCCGGCGCTGCGTGTGAATCCGTGTGCATCAATCTGCCAGCGGGATCGGGAATAACCACTACCAGGTACAATAGGCAGGTTATAATCTTCTTTCCTATATTTCTGGGTTGAACCGTCTTTTTTCCTTTGCAATGGCTTTGCTTTTTCCACGGGAATATCCGCGTAAGCATTACTCGTATCGGTCGGGTCCTTTCTGAAGATCAATAAATACTCAGGCATACCAACACCCATTTTACTACCATCCTTGCATTGTTCAGTCCATCCCAGCCGATAGGTTTGATTATTTTCCCTCACAACATCGGTAACGATAGTTTTCATACCCATATAACCAAAGCCATGTTTTTTGTAATGAAGGATAGCATCTACATGTAAATGATCTACAGTTTGATATCCTCTTCCGGTTAATCCGCTTGGTGTGATTCTATCCTTTACATGAATACACATCAAACGGCCAGGCATCAGGCATTTTAAAAGGTTTGGCGTTAAATAATCCATTTGTGTCCAGAATTCCTTTTTGTTTTCACTATGCCCAAAATCAGCATAATTAGGAGAGTATTCATATTGATTCCCAAAAGGGATTGAAGTAAGGATTAACCCGATGCTATTTTCTTCCATTTTTGCACATTCCAAAACGTTATCGTTGTTTACGATGTGATAGTTTTTCCCTTTTATCTCAATTCTTTCAACTCCTATTTTCCTTGTTAAAATCTCTGCCATTGCCGAAACTGAAAGGCCGTATTTCTTAATAATATCTGTCATAACTTTTACCTGTTTATTGTGATTATTCCATTTCTCTTCCAGTCTTTTCCTGATCTGCCTTTCAGCTTCTGTGTAGATGAGATCGATCCTTACACGATGTTTTTGTTGAAACCTTAAAATGCGGTGGATGGATTGGATGAAGTCGTTGAATTTAAACCCGATGCCAGCATATATGGCCCAATGACAATGGTATTGAAAGTTGCATCCGCTGCCTGCCATCACCGGCTTCGCTGCCAGTTCCTGAAATTCACCGTCTGAAAAGCCAAGTATTGATTTTTCTTTTGTTTCTTCATCCTGCGACCCGGTAAGTATCCTGATAGAAGGAATTGCTTTTTTTAAAGCATCTCTTTCTTTATCCTGGTCATGCCAGATAAGGCGGTGCGCTTCAGGATCTTCATTTCTTATTTCCAGCACTTTTGCAATACGCGCATCAATGCTTTCCCTTTTTTCTTTTGAAGCACCCTGCAATCCGATCGCATCATCTTTTAGTAATTTGTATTGGCCGTTCCATCCAATACCTGCATCAGAATGATCGGACGGTATTTCATGCCAGCGAATATCAATATCGGGCATATTATAATCAAGGTCATCATTAGCGTTTGCGGTTAAGTCAGATGGCTTAGAAACAAATAAAGCCCATGAAGCCACCCAGAGCCAAAACTCTTCTTCTTTGTGAGCATGCAGAGTAAGCTTATCTGCTTTTGTTGAATCTCTTTTAAAGAATCTTGTTTTAGCCTGACTAACATCCATCACTCCTAAAAAATCAGCATAGGCCAATAGTTCAATGTATTCATTTGGTGAAGGCGTAGCCGTGGCCACGAAGCGATAAGGCACACATTCGGTTCCTCTTCGGTTTCCCATTGGACCAGCATCACCGGTAAACAGTCTCATGAATTCACGGAAAGTTTTTGAACCGCCAAGGCCTCTTAAAATTGAAGCCTCATCGAGCGAAGCAACATTGAATAATCGCGGATCAAGCTTGCCGTCTCTGACAGTTTCATAGTTGGTTAAATAAATTCCGGTTTCGGTTGCTTCTGAAATATTCCGGATAAATTTTGGAGGTGTTTCCCATCCTAATATTTTTTTTGAATCTCTTATAAATTCCTGTCTAACTCCGAGCGGACAAATGATTAATCCTCTACCGCCCGTCTTTAATAAGATACATCTTACTGCTTCTAATTGAGTAACTGTTTTATGAAGCCCGAACGAAGCAAAGCAAGCCCTTCTGCCACCTCTTACCATCCATTTCACCATCAATTTATTATGGAGCTTCAAAGCAGGATTGATATCTGAATCCTGTATTTCAAAACCGCTATTTTGTGCCAGCCTTACTTTACTTTTTAAAAAATCTTCGTACTTCATTTTTTATGCTGCTTTAGTTTTTGCCTCAATTAATTTCATGGCCATTGCTTCCACCCAGCATTTTACAACCTGCGGCACTACAGAATTTCCAATAAACTTTTTTTGGTCTGACTGATTACCCTCCAGTTTATATTGTGCCGGGAAGCCCTGTATTTTCAACAATTCCAATACACGAAGCATTCTCATTTTAATATCCACTAACCCGTAAATAGACATGAATTGTTTAATCCGGATCATTACTTCCGTGTCGCAATCAAATACCGCTATTGCAATATTTCCTTTTTCAACCTGCACAAAATAGAGCGGCGCTTTATCCTGCCTGGCAACAATTACGCAGCAAGGAGATTCCACGCTTCCGGGATTACCGCCCCACGAAGGATTTACTAAATAATGATGCTTTCTATTGGCTGTAATAGTTTGAAGAGGTTCATCAATACTCTTTGGCTTATTGTCGAAGTTGGTAGGCATTATGAATGGATCACAAGCGACCAAAGCCAATTTTGGGTTGTTGGTTATTGATCCGGCAACACTTTCAACGTCTGAAGGTTTGCTTTGTCCATACTGTTGATCAATAAAATACTTCGGTTGAACCAATCCTAATTTATCTCTTGTTAATAGAGTTGGTGCTGAGTCATTAATATCATTAACCTTGCTGCTGTGATTATAATTAATCAGGTATTTCGGTTGAACCAAAGCGCATCTTTCTTTGGTGGTCAAAGTCGGGCAAGGTTCATCTGTAGAAGTATTGAACCCGTTGCCATAATAATGTTGTAAAAATTCTGTTTGAACAATTCCTAATCTTCCCTGGGTAGAAACAACCGGGCAAGGATCTTCAATAGAAGGTGGCGTGTGTTTCCCGTTCTTATCGGTTGAATTATATTTTAATAAAAATTTAGGTTGAACCAAAGATTGATTATCGGAAGTGGTAACAACTCTTGATGGTGAATCAGCAGAATAAACTTTTGCAGAAGGTAATCCGCCATTGGACTGCATTAGAAATTCTGTCTGTACCAGAGCTTGATTGCCAACGGTTGTAATCGTTCCTGCCTGTGAATTCGTACTGGCAACTTTCCCTGCCGGCCTTCCTGAATAATATTTACTAATAAATGAAGTATCACCCTTCGCAATATATTTTACCAATCCCGCATAAATTCTTTCCAGCGTTTTATCGCTCAAAGGCTTTTTCCTGGTGAAAATACTTTCGCCTTCATCTTCAAAATTCAATACATCTTTTACTGGCTTCCATTTTTTAAGGTCACCATACATTGAATTTTGAGAAGGCTTTTTTGAATGAGTTGCTTTGGGCCAAACAATAGGAAGATCATCTTTTGCAAAGCATCCAAACAAACGGTTTCTGGAAGTATATGCCCCGAAATTGGCGCTGTTCATTTCTTTCCATTCATCTCTGTAACCAAGTGAATTAATTTCATTTCTCCACCTCATCCAGTCGCTGCCATTCTTTCTTGAAACAGGTTTTCCGTTTTCATCCAAGGGCCCCCAGCTCATAAATTCAACTACATTTTCAATCTGTATAAAATCCGGCTTTAGAGCAAGAATATATCTTTCCAGGTGATCAGCTAAAGTTCTGCTGTCAGCATCCCGCGGCTGCCCACCTTTTGCTTTGCTGAAATTTGTACACTCAAGCGAAGCCCATAAAATAATGTAAGCATCAGGATAAAGCTCTTTTTGGAATTTTACAATATTAGTCAACTCGGTTAAATCCAGGGTTCTGATATCTTCTTCAAAATGCTTTACTTCAGGATGGTTTTCCCAATGAGATTTGATAGCAAGCGGATCGTGATTCACACAGGCAATTACTTTAGCAATTCCATGCCCTTCCAATTCTGCCTGTACTATTCCGGTTGTTGTGCCTCCAGCTCCGCAGAAGAGATCTATGTATAAGAATATTGGTTCGTTGATCATGTTATTTTACTTATTTATAATTTCTAATTTCCCATCCAAAATCTGATCAATAGCAGTTTCAATCGCTTCTCTTTGTGTTGGATTTAATAAGGCTATCTTTTCATTAATCGCAGGGATTGCAAGAACATCAGAATTAACCTCCTGCTTAATCCCTAATCGAACAGATTCTGGTAAAAATGGATGAGTGATTAAATCAGTATGAATCCATTTTATTTTTGAACTGTAATTCCTGAATAATTTAGCCCCCTTACTTCCTTCGTGCTCACGAACAAAATCTTCAAAGTGTTCTTGTGCAAGTTTCAGGTGATGTACCGCGCTTACTATGTTGCTTCCTTTCATTGTTGGTTATTTTGAAAAATTAATATTGGTTAGTTGCCGCCCTTCGTTCATAACTACATACAATCCTTTCTGATCAGTTGTTATCTCCATCGTTTCTATCTTGCCAAATAATTTAATGTTTGAACCTAAGTCAACCACCCAACCACTTGCTTTTCCAGTGTGGGGCCTCATTGCACGTCCGATCATTTGATAATAAAGCGCCAGGCTCATCGTAGAGCGTGCCAGTAGGACACATTCTAATTCAGGATAATCAAAGCCCGTAGTAAGCACTCCCACATTGATCACACATTTTATTTTTCCTGCTTTGAATTGAGAAAGGATTTTTTCACGGGTTGCTTTATCGGTCTTTCCCGTAAGCACTACCGATCCATTTACCAAACGTTTTGTCTTTTCAGCTTCTTCAATTAGTGAGCAGAATATTAAACAGTTTTTTCTCTTTGCTAATAAACGATTAGCGTAGTAAGCTGTTATTTGGGGCATGTTTACCTTACGGTAAAATGATTTTAAAGATGCTTCTGTGTAATCAGTTCCGGAAGTATTTAAAGAAAGCATTTCTCTTTTAATTACATCGAAAGCGAAATATTCAAGCTTTGCAAGAAACCCGTTATCAAAGAGAACTTTATTTTGAACATAATAAAGAACATCGGTAAAAACTTTTGGACGTGTTCTGGTAAGGAATCTTAATTGAGCGCCGTCAGAATTAGTAGCGAGTCGGTAAGGTGTAGCTGTTAAACCAAGCACCTTACAATTTTCAACACTTTTAAAAAAGTCGAGATACATTCCGCCCTTTGCGTTCACCAGATGACATTCATCTACAATAATGTTATTAAAATCTTTAAACAGGTGATGCTTGTTAGCCACACTGCCGATGGTGGCAAAAGTTATCTGTTCCACAAACTTCATTCCTGCAGATGCTGAATAGATACCGGCCCTGAAACCGTAAGAAATAAACTTTGAAAAGTTTTGTTCCAGGATTTCTTTTGAAGGTTGAAACACAATTGTTTTTCCTTCCAATTGTATGGCGGTATTGGCAATTACGATCGATTTTCCACTCCCTGTTGGCAATACCTCAATGGCATGTTTCTTTCTTTTGCTTTTAAAGAAATTTACATTGGCATCAATCGCCTGCTGCTGATATGGCCTTGGGGTGAAACTCATAATGCGGCGTTATCAAACTCTTTTTCAGGTACTTCAAAATCAATTTCTGTCTGCTCGAAAGTTGGCGCTATTTTACCATTCATATATTGCTCTACTTCATCGCAGCATTTATACACCGCTTCATGCAATTCATTTTTAAAAGGGTACCCGCTATCAAATTTGATCCTTGGAGTTTCCAGGGAAATATAACCGCCTGTTTTAATGAATTTTGTTCCAACAAGAATAACCGATTCATTATCTGCATTGCCTCTTAGTTTAAGTCCGGTAACTTTAAATAGTCCAGCAAGCTCACTACTGTGCATCATATCAATATCTTCAATTTCAATATGCGAATAGCGGAAAGCATCGTCAATAACGGCCAGATGAACATTTAGTTTTTCAAAGGCATCAAGCATATCATTATGAACTACCGCCGCACCCTTTCTTCCGATAATATCGCCTTCGCCAACGCCCTGCATCAGTTCATAAGAGTAATTGCAGTAATCATCTTTGATAGCAGCTTCTTTGATCTCTAAAGCTTTAGGGATTTCAGATAGTTCGTCATCCCTAAAATTGTTAATGTTAACTACGATCGGGTTTTCTTTTGTTCCTTTTTTTTCTTTTGGCATGTGGATTATTGTTTTGTTGATGATTAAAAATTTAAATCTTCCTCGTCCTCAAATTCTGGATTCATTACTGGTGCTTCAAGAGCTGGTTTTGATGCGTTTATTTTTTCTATGAAAGTTTCAGCGTTCCATTCCTGCACCTGTCCTGCTCCAATGTTTTCTGTAGCAATACGAGCATTGCGCCAATGGCCTATGATGGCAGCAGTTTGGTATTTATCCATTAAAATGGTTGTTTACTAAAATTTACACTCAACCCTGGCTCAGCTATGTGAACAACCTTACCAGTTACCTCTGTTACTTCTTTTTGAAATCTTTTTGCATCAGAATTGGAATCTGATAAATGAATGAGAACTATATTATTTACATTGCTTAAATCATTTGCACGTAACAGATCCTTACAGGTGGCCAGGCTCATGTGAGATTTGAAAATTCTGTTTCTTAAAAAATCCGGAGTGGCGCCATCCGCAAGCTTCTGATCTAATATTTTTTGACAATAATTAGCTTCTACTATTATATTACTCAATCGGCTGAAAGTGTTAGCCACATAATAAGTATCAGTAACAAAAAGGATGGTTCCCGTTTCTTCATGATTGATCAGGAAGCCGGTTGGCTGTTGTGCATCGTGTTTAACATCGAAAGGAATAACCCGAAATGATCCTACATAAAACTGATTGCCTGGCGTTACATCAATTTGCCTGTGGGTCCTTTCAAACTTTAAGAACCCGTTTATTCCTTTATGTGTACCGGCAGAAGCATAAATGCTTATTCCTGCTGCAAGCATTTCCTTAGCGCCTTTACAATGATCACCATGCTCATGGCTGACCAGGCAGCCAGCAACCTTTCTTAAATTGAACTTTAATCCTCTTTTTATTGCATCGAATCGTAATCCTGCCTCAATGATTAAAGTTTCCTTTTCATTCTCGAGTAGATAACAATTACCCGCGCTACTGCTGCCTAATACTTTTAGAATCATTAGAACGGTGCTTTGTTGGATGAAGAAACTTCGCCATTGCCGGCCTTAGGTGCATCCTCGATCATTTCTCCATTATCATCAGCTTGGGGTTCTTTTATTTCTTCCGGAGTTTGAATTGGCGGCTCTTCCTCAAAGCCAATTTCATTTCTATTGGCCTTGGTAGCGATCTCATTGGTAACTTGAAAATCCCGGGTTTCCTGTTCTTTCTGGATAACAGCCATGTAATTGGCGTCAATCTTTTCGCTATCAATAGTGATGGCGCTATAAGCCGCGCGATAAATAGTTTTATAGGCCATTTCCTCAAACCATCCTTCAACCTGTTCTTTGCCAACTCTCTTGCCATCAACCCACTTATCTTTTTCACCGCCCCAGAACTCTGCAGAAGCATAATCGGGTTTGCGTTTTTCAATATCTTTTAGGGTAAAAACTCTCAGTTTATTTTTTTCTGGTTTATCAAAATAAACATGGTAATAGAAACCACCTACAATCACACCACGATCAAAGCTATCCGAAATATCAAATTGATAACCCTCTACTTTGTTTTTAAGGTCCTTCTTAAACACTTTGAATACATCGTTCTTACATACTAATTCTACAATCACATCATCCGGCACATTGAAGCCGTACTTCTTTGCTTTCAACTCGATTCCTTTATAGCCTGGAATAAACACGATATCATATTTATTGAGACCATTATTTTTATAAGGAATTGGATTAATGTGATTTGGCTGTGTAGGATCCAAACCAACACCTGAGAAAGCGATCACATCAACTGCAAGCTTTTGCATGTTCATATTATCCCAGGTAAGCGGTAATGGATCTCTGTATTTTTCCGCCTTCTTTTGTCTTTTTAATTCTGCATCTTTTAGGATAGAATCAATTTTGATAAAATAATTCTGGCAAAGCTTTCTTTGAAAACTGGTAAGAACAATCTCTCCGGCATTACCGGAAAATTCTCTCTCTACCGCTTTTGCGAATCTTTCACTATGTGATAGTTCTCTTTTTACTACCTGTCCGTTTGTTTGTGCCGGTGCTGCCGGTGTTGCTACTTGTGTCATGATTTGGAATATTTTTTAATAATTTTTGAGAATAATTTTTCCTTGAAAATGTGCTTATGCTACCCTCAATTTTTTATCTGTTGAAACAATAAGGTTTACAACCTGGCTATCGCAGTCGATAAGCTCATTTACGCTCTCACGGTTATCTATGAAGATTGGCGCATACACACCGTAATGTTCACAGAGTGTATTAATAATGTCAAGTCCGCTATTAATTTTTCCTGCATTGTTAGCATCCTGGAATGGAACACCTTTCACAAGGGTATCGCAGCATTCAATTTCGCCACCATTTATCTGTGTATCAAATAATTTGAAGGTTACATATTTAAACCGGCCATTAATCCGCTGTACCAGTGTGTCCATCTTTGCCTTGGTAAATTGTTCAGCCAGGTATTCGCTACCTTCTAAATCAGCAAGCTGTTGGGCAAGTTTGCTTTCTTCCTCTTCCAGTTCTTTACGGCGCTTAACGCTTTTTTTAATTGTCTCTTCATCATTAAGCTGGCGCCTTAGACTATCAATATCAATCCGGAGTGAAGATTTTTTTTCTTTCAAATCACTGTTATCTTCAGGCTCTACTTCTTCAGCAACGAGGGATTCCATTTCAGCGATTTCAGAAATTATAGAAGCATATGCTTTATTTGAATCCAGTTCATGATTGAATTCATCTTCGGAATTGGAAGTAATTGTGTTATGTTCAAGAGTTGCACCAGCTTGCTTATTCTGATCATTCTCTAACTTCATTTTCAGGTTTGTTAAGTCAGCTTTAATTTCCTTGATCTTCGCCTCGATGCCTGAAAGCTTCTTTTTTTCATAGGCTGCTTTTTCTACTAAGGCAGCAAGTTTTGCAGCTTTATCAGTGTTAAAATTATTTGTTAGCGTCTCCTTGGTTTCATGAATATGATCTTCATCCAGTGCACGTTCACAGGCAGGACAAATAAATTTCTTTGGATCAAAAATTAATTCTCTTGCATTTTCCACGGCCCAATCATCCCTGAGCTGCTCCAACTCTTTCAATAAAGAGTTTCGAACAGTTTCTAAATGATCAGCTTCTGTTTGCTTATATTGAATATCTGAATTAGTGCTTCTTATCAATGAAGTAAGGGAAGAAATATTTTCCTTTCTCTTATTATGAGCTTCTACAAAATGGCTTCTTACATCGCTCTTAATGTTTGCCACTTTTGTTTTCAACTCATGCAGATCATTCTGCTGTTTTCTTTTCGCTTCAAAGGCACTCTGCATCACTTTTGTTGCATCCTGCAAGGAAGCATCAATGCCAGCGATTTCTTTTTCTTTCGCCTCTACTGATTTACGCAAGGAAGCAAAATCAACTTCTTCCGGCATGTTCCTGTTGATCTCGTCAATTCTTGTGGGGATGGCCTCCAGGTCAGTCTTAATTTTCTTCTTCTTGGCTGCAACTTCCCTTTTGTATTCTTCAAGCGTTTTATCCTGGAGAAGTTTAATCAAAGGAGCAAAATCCGGATTGAGAGCGGCCAGTTCATTGTTGGTGATTTCTCCGGCAATCTGCAAAAGAACAGACCTTCTATCCTGCCATTTCAGCGAATTAAAATACAGGGGGTTGGTGATCAGTTTAAAAATATTTTCATTTAGCAGTTCACTTATCTTTTCTGAATACTGCTTTAATTGTGCCGGCACATCATTCCAGTAGTAAATATTTTCATTGCCCTGGAATTCTGGAATGAGATCACCGCGCTTTTTCACCCATTTCTCATGAAGAACCTTCTTCACTTCAATCGGTTTCCCATCCACCTCAATGATGGCTGATACTTCTACATCAATTTTCTGTGAAGCTTTACCGTTTTTGTCAATTGGCTTTAATTCAAAGTCTTTCCGATCGGTTGAATCCTTTCCGAAGAATAACCAGGTAAATGCATCGAAAATGGTTGTTTTTCCCGAAGCATTTTCACCAAAAATTGACGTTTGAAATTTGTCAAAAGAAATATCCATCTGTTTAATTCCTTTGAAATTCGTTAGTGATAAACTTTTTAAATTGATTTTCATAACTTTGATCTTTATTCTTATTTAGAATTAATTTTTAAGAAGGTACCGGCTGCACACCGGTACCTTTTTTTTGCTGACTAAACCCGATTCTTTACTCAGATCCGGCTCCGTTGGTGGTTCCGATTTCATCCTGATCATCTTCTTCATCGTCAGGTCCTGGGAATCTTTTTAATTCATCTGGCATTTTTTTCATTTGATGTTTGTTTTATTGGTTAAGAAAAAAGGTTGCACATTAAATCCGGCGGTCAGTTGGAAGGCTTTTTCGATATAAGTTCCTTCGATATATAAGCCTCCGTTTACGTTTATGATCAGAAGATATTTAAGTGAGATTCCTGGTGCGAAATGATTCTGTTCTTTCTTATCTGCACTTTTATAATTATAATAATATCCAATGCCCGGAATGATATTATGGAAGTTGTATCCTGCTTTAATTCCGAAATAATTATTTGAATTAGATTTTCTCGTAATCGTTGGCTGTTCTATGGCTTCCACTACCATAGCATTATCCTGGTATCCTATTGAAATGTGAGCAAGAGCATTTTTAAAATCAGTTCCTGCTCCCATGTTGAAAGTCATTTGCGAATTTGCGAAAGCAGGCAGACAAAGAAATATGAGAAATAATTTTTTCATTGTAGAGATATTTTCATTTTCCACTATTCAATAATTCATTTTTAAAATCCTTCCAGTCGAAATCACAAATTGATAATGAGTCTTCATTCTTACGTTGCTCTTTTTTCCATTTTCTCATAGCTGATCTCTCATGCCTGGCCACCCAATGAGCAAAGCCAGCAACGAGGCAAAAGCCAAAGGCAAGAACTATAAAAAATAACATGATGAATTGTCCGGGAGTTATTATTATTATCATGATCAATTATTTAAAGCTGCGTGCTCGTTATATAATTTTGTTGCGGTAGATATTTGTTTCCATGTCCAGAATGGCAGCCTGTGTGATACTGCGAATTCTTTTACTACTTTTAAGTATGGTATTGCTGGCATGTTTTTAATTTTGTTGCCTTCTTCTTTTGATTTTTCAGGCTTTCGTTATAAGCTGCAATCACCTTTTCAGCCCGTTTCCTGTCAAGTGCCCTCAGCCTTCTGATGACCGGATTGTTATATTCTGCTATGGAGATTACAACTCCCATTAGGCCAATTCAGCTTCGTGGATTTGTGATACTTCAAATAATCCTCTCACATGATCTGCTGCGGCAGCATCTATTTCCCGCATGCCTCCTACTATTTCCAGCAAAGGCTTCACTTCTACACCCTGGAATTCTACGCTGTCAATATCAGCTTCAGGTTTTCCTTCCTCATTCTGGCATCCATAACCATCTATGGTTAGATTGTCGAAAAACACTCCTTCTGAGGTTAACGGAAGTTCAAATCTGAAATAGATAGAACCGTGATTGCATTTACGTTTACGTGACATTTTACAAGTTTTTGGTTTTAATTAATTTGGTTAAAAAAGAGCCCCTTACGAGGGCCAGGCGCCTGCGGAACTTGCGGGAAACCACAAGCCTTTCATATAAATATTGAGGATAATACCGCCGGAACATATACCAGGTTTCCCTGTGGGTCTACATGCCAATTCGATAATTCGTTTTCGTTGGGGGTCGGGGATGTTGTTGTTTGAGTTGTCATTTTGCAAGTTTTTATTGATTGAGTAATTGGTTACAAGTATTTGATGGCTGCTCTTATTTTTTGTATCGAATCAGGTCTTCCGGTTCCGGCAATTAATGTTCTATCAAGAGTGGGCCTGGTAGTGTTAAGCGCTTCTATGCAATCTGTTTTTGTAGGGAAAGAAGCCACATATTTTTTAAATTTTTTGAACTCGTCTGGTGTAAACGCTTCTGATTTTCTTTTCCTAATTGTTGGGGTTTCCATAATTTGGTTTTATATTTATCTTTACAAAGGCAAATGTAAGTAGTATTTTCTTGTAAATACAAGATTTTACAAAATTTAGAATTCATCTAATATTTATCAGTTAAATGCAATCAAATAAAAAGAAATTACAAGATTTATTAGATAAAATACAAGAAATTAAAAGTACTGCAATTGGAAAAATTTCAATTTTATCTGGGTATAGCAGTGAAAATTATCTATCAGAAAGAATGAGTGCTGGTAGCGTTTCAGATAAAGTTGTAAAGAGGGTTACCGCTTTACTTGAAAAAGCAAAAAAGGATCCTCGGATACTTAATGATGGGCCTATTAACAAAAAAATTAAATGGGAAGTGAATGAGGATGACCCGGAATATTTTACAAAAACACAACTTGAAAATGAATACTTAAAGAAAAGGGTTGAAGATTTAGAAAGATTAAACGCAGCAAAGGATTTAATAATTACAACATTAAAAAACGAATCCCACACCCCACTCAAAAAAGCCTGGGAAAGGTAATTGAAATGTTTGGACCTGTACAACTCTGCCTTTTCTGTGATCGTGAACATTGTAAACATAAAAAATGAAAAAATATGAACTCATCAGACATTCTTTTTGTATCGGTAATAATTATCGTAATCGCTTCATTAATAAACTTCATTGTAATATCTGGAATAATAAAAAGCGCAACACGGTCCAAGCAAATTTCGCAATCCTTGCTTGATCAGAATTTGTTGTTAGGAAAAATAGCACAAAGACAAGGCGTTACTGATGATGAAATAAACAGCATATTATTTAAGGAAGAAAAAAAAAGTAAATCAAAAAGAAGATGAAAAAATCTTTGCTGTTCATAACGATAGCTCTTTTTGCAATATCAACCGGTTGTATGAATACTATTAAAGAAAGAGGTTTATCAAATGATCAAATCAAATTGAAACAATTAACTGACAGATACAGTGCTTCATATGATAATGCTCCAAACCAAATGTCAAAAGACAGGTTACGAAGTGCTCATCCTGTTAAGGTAAGTGCATTTATCAGAGATACGTTAAAAGGAATTCTTACCAATTGCAAAGTAAAAATGACGGAACTTAAAGTGATGCCAATTAATAACGTAGTTGCATTTTATGCCACGTTTCGCGATTCACTTAATAATCAATATTGGATGGAGTTTGATTATGATGACAACCAGCGAAGTTATATCGACACTAATTCGGCCTATGTCTTACTGAAAAGTATGCCAGAGAATCAGGATACTGTTTTATCATTTTTTTATATGGGAGAAACAGAGTGGGTAGACGCATCGAGTACTTATAACAACGATTTAAAATTTCGTGTCGTACCGTTCCCTAAAGATTACAATTTTGATTCTGCAAGATCAGTTAATAAAGGAAAATTAAAAACGTATTGAAAGACAGGAATCAGAAGATAATTGACAGTTTGTAAAAAATCAAAAATGATAACATCAGCACCAAGAAAAGAATTCACTCTTGACTATCCAATTTCACAGGTAGTCACGACAGTTAATTCTACTTTAAGGCTTGCCGGTCACAGATTGCTGGATTCAAATAACGTTTTGAAAACATATCGAATTGCAATTGTTTATGGTTTCAATACTGCAATCATGACCGTGCAACTTAACCAGGTTGGTGAAAATAGCACAAAATGTACTTTCGAAATTTTTAATACAACAGGAAGTAGAGTACAACCCGGAACCCTTACAGGTATGCTGGACAAATATTTACTAACCTTTACAAACTTATTAACAGGGAAAATAAAAATAATAGAAAAACCACAACCTCAACCTCAACCTAAAATATCGCCTGACAATGAATCCCGGAATAATAATCCTGTTTTGAAAATCGTATTAGCAGTTATTGTGATTGCAATTATAGTATATCTGTTTGTATCAAAATAAAAAAGAGAAGGCTAAAGGAATCAGGATATAATTGACAGTTTGTAAAATTAAAAAATGAAGAAGCGAAATGTTATTTAAAGAATCAAACATGAAGTTTATTCATTGGGAATACAATGAGGAGTACCTGTACCAGGGATACTCCGGATCAGCTATGTTTAAAGGTAAGCGACAATTGGAAAACAATAAAATGATATTCTCAACGATAATAAAATATTCAAATGGATAACGTTTACACTAAAGAAGTGACGAAAAGATTTCTTGAAGCTTCAGAGACGATCATGGCCGATAAGCGACTATCGCAATCTGCCTATGCAAAAAGTATAGGAACAACACCGGCCAATTTTGCCAGGATGAAAGCCAATCCAGGTGAAAATAATGTGTCGATTGAACGCCTTTGCGAAATGATACACCAGTATGGCATTTCACCGATATGGTCGATTACCGGCCATGGTGATAAATATGCTGATCCGGTGAAGGTTGCTGCAAAAGAAATACTAAAATCCAGGATAATAGGAATGGAACTGGTAGTCGATGATATTAAGCAAGCATTAAAAATATTGAAAAAATCTGCGAAATAAAGCAGCCAAAAGTGTGGCAAATCAGTGTCACCTGATTGTACTAGTGTTAAGAAACGCTCCAAAAAAGAATTGAAAATCAAACTACTATAAAATGAACCAAGCTATTAGGGGAATTCGAATCTCCTCTTCCGCACAAATGAAACCCGTTCCTGTAGCGGGTTTCATATTTTCAAATAAAACCAGTGTCAGTTCTGTGTCAATAATCTTCAACTATAGAAAACCAGTGTTAGTTAAATCGGAGAAAGGGTGGTATATAAAATACTACTACCGCATACCTGTTCATGTTCGGAAATTTTACGGAGATAAAGAATGGTTTAGATTCAGAATTAAAGAAGATATTAATCGACGAACCGGCGCTGACAGAGAGGAATATGCTGAATTCCTAAGAGCCTCAATTGCCGAAAGTCTTAAAGATGGATATAACCCTTTTGAGCCAGAGCAGGAATACGTGGAGAAAGAAGAATTAGGTATTGAAGAAAAAAAAGAACTGGGTGCTAAAGATGCTATGCTACTATTCCTCGAAGTTTGGGGAAAAAGAGGTCTCACTGAGGCTTCAATGAGCAAGTATAAGAGGACAGCAAACAGGTTGATCGAATGGTTTGAAAAAAAAAGTATTCCGGAAAGAAACATTCAGGAAATTACCCAGGAAAATATTGAACAATTCTTGAACGAACTGAAGAAAGAAAAAAAATTCAGCAACCGGGAATATAATAACACATACGACTATACCAGGACCATATTTAATTTTTTGCTGAAGAAAAAATACATTTCAGAAAGTCCATGTGCAGGAATCGATAAGATGAAATCAAAGTCTACAAAGCATCGCTATTTTGATGAGAAGGCATTAACAGCGGTCACAAAAGCGATGGTGGCCACTGATCCTTATTTGTATTTTGCATTCCAGGCCGTTTATTATCTATGTGTAAGATCTGAGAAAGAGCTAAGAAATTTACAGGTAGGAAATATTATGTGGGAGCAAAACAAAATACTGGCTGAGACTACAAAGGGAGATTCAGAAAGATATATTCCAATGGATGAAAATATTAAAAAGCTTTTTCTTGATCGTGGGATTGATAAATATCCCGAAGATTATTACGTGTTTGGAATAAAAGGGGAACCTTCTGCTGTAACATTCGGTAAAGAGTTTTTTTCTAAAAGGTTTAGGAAGATGCGGGATTTAGCGAACATTGATAAGAAACACACGCTTTATGGCGCCAAACATACGCGGGTAATTCATCTTAAACAGGATGGCCTTAGTGATGCTGATATTATGTCGCTCACTGGCCATAAAGATTTTTCTGCTTACGCAAAATACCTTCGGGACCTTGGCCTGGATGCAGATGCCAACAAAATAAATAAATTGAGCAGGAAGATATAATAGTTTTTTCATGTTAATTTCAAATAAGTTGTACCCGGCATAAAATCTTTCTTGTTATATTTTGCTAATAATTGGCGCCATGTAAAGCCGAATGTCATTTCAAAATGTGGGTAATCTTTAAGAGATTTAAAATCACCGCCCCAAATAAAGCCATGGTTTTTGAAAGCTGAAACAACTTTCATCCAGTTGTCATTGACTTCCCATTTCGGTAACCCATGGACCTGGATAACAAAATCAATTGCAAGTCCGTAATTATGAAAGCTACTGCCACCCGGAGCATTCGTTACTTTCTTCCCTGGCTTCGTGCGGCTTTGTGCATACAATTCATTCGACCGGTCAAAGGAACGGAGTGTTTCCGTTATGTAAGGGTGTACACCAACCGGTGTAATTCGCACAGCTTCCCGATAAGCTGATAGGGCTGCATCCCGAACGCCAGGGTGTAGTTGCATTAAGCGATTTTCGGAAACGATGTCTGTCATATAGGGTTTCATAATTTTCTTTCTTCTATTGCGGTGATAAATATTCCTTGTATTTGTTCATATAGTCGGTGCATTGCTTCACTTTCATTTCTCGCTTTTTTGATAAGTTTTTCTTTAATTTTTTTCTTGTTATAGCTTCCTTCGCAATATTTGATGTTATAATTCCTCACCGATCTTTTGTATAAACAGTTACACAAATAGTCATAATATTTTAAAATAAATTATCTAAAATTTCTCCTATAAAATCAGTAATTAAATAAGCAACTACCATTGCCACACTGATTGCTCCGGCCACAATTAAAAAGTTTTCCATTGCTGCGTTTATTGATGATGTTTTAAAAGTTTCTTTAATTCTGCCTTGCCATCACACTTGCATTTATCTGGAAAAGGATCGTACAGAAGTGGCTTTAATAAATTAATTTTTAATTGCTGCCAATTGGTTGTATCGAAAAGGTTGCCCATTGCTACTTCGCGGCCCTTCCGCAATACAAAAAAATACTCATGCAGAATGAAAGGGTTAGGCTCCGGAAAACTTACAATTTCTTTTTCCATAATTTTCCGGTGCGTTGAATGTTCATTTCCGCAACTATCAAAATAATAATAGGTTTTGCAGGAAGTAAATAATATCAATAAGACCGGGAGGAAGTGTTTCATTTTAAATTTTTGGAATTTTTGGCGTGAATATGAATCTAAATACCACAATTATTAATAACAGAATAACTAGCCCCTCTGCAATTATCCAGATAAGTTTTATATGGCAGGATTTAACTAAGTCTTTCTTTTGAAGTTTTAATTCTACTGTTTGTCCTTCTAAAAAAGTTACCTTATCGAGCGCAATTTGTTCCGCTCTTTTGTCCGTTTGAATCCTGAAAATTGTATCGGTCTTATTCACATACTTCACTACAGTTTTATAGATAGTTTTCGTTTGTGCGTCTGTGTTATAAACGGTATCTGTGTGTGAATTATCTAACGTATCATACCTTACTATTTCTTTACCGTTCTTAAATTGAATGATCGTATCTATCTGGCAAGGGTGTAATAATTGCCATGAATTACCCACATCATTTAATAGGTTGATATCCGCTTTTACACGGTTAACTGCTCTTTGATTCTTCTTACTTATAGAGCAGGAAAAAAGAAAAGTTGTAAAGGATATTGCTAAGATTAATTGTAAGATTTTCATGTTTTTAGTTTAAAAAAATGAGGGTTTACGTGATTCACCCACAACGTAGAATTTAAAGAAAGCTCCCAGAAGGAGCAGGCCTATAATACTGAGACTATAGGGGAGCATCAAACTAATTAAGCCGCCTTTTTGCCAAACCTTACGATCAAATTTTTTGTTGATACGATCCAGTTCAGGGCATCATGGATTATTTCTACTACATCGCCTTTGGTAAATTCACCTTCAGCGCCAGCAATTATTTCATCTACTTCATCCAAAGACAAATCCTTTGCCTGTGCGAGGATAGAATCCTTTTTGTTCAGCAAATCAGGCACCTCCATAAAGTTGTCTATAAGTCCGATTCCTTCCTGGATTGTAAATTTTTTATCAGCGAGGTCATCTGAAACTTCTTTACCGAGTTTAGTACCGAAGTCGAAAAGCTGTTTCAGGTCTTCAACTCCTAATTGTTCTACGTTCATAACTGTATTTTTATATTGTTTAAAAAATTGTTTACTTGTTTAAAGGTTCTATTACCGCGTTACCCTGTTTAATATCGGCTTTGATTGTCTGGATCACTTTGCCGGCTTCGGTCGGGAATAGGTTTTTAGATGCCAGGTTAAGTAACCCGATAGCTGCCGCCACAACACTTCTTAAGATATTCTGCAACTGATCATTAAAATGAACAATTCCCATGATTTCATTAATTCCACCTAACCCGGCAATAGCTATAAGAAGCCATGTGAATTTTACAGCATTCTTATCGTTGATTTCTACGCTCGTCCTTTGTTTTAAAATCGTGAAAATTGAAACAATGGATAGTAAAACAGCCGAAGTAACCTGAGTAGGCACATCCGGTAAATGCCATTGAGGAACTGACATTTGAATGAACGCTGCTGCGGCTGCTATGTTAGTATAAATTCTGCTTTTGTCTTTTACCTGGTTCATTTCTTACGTTTTAATGAATCCTGAATTTTTATTAAATTGTTTACATCTTGCCGGGTATGCTCCAAGTCATTTCTGTCCATTTCTATAAACTCCCTTTGAATTGATATTCTTGTGTTCAAAGCTTCCATTTCCCTGAGCGCATTTTTCGCTATCGATTCAGGTTTGTTTAGCGTGTAAATAATAAACATTACCCCTATCAATATTGCCACTGAAATCGAGATGTAAATGATAGTAATCCTGGTTAATATTTTTTTAAAAAGAACTTTCACTTGTTCCTGCGATTTTATCTGCAGTAGTAGGGTTTCCTTCAAGTGCTCTATTGTGTTAACTGTTTCCATCAATCTGTCGTTTTAATTTCGATATCTCAGCCCGGTTAGCTTCCCGCTCTTCAATTAGCTCATTGCGTGATTTTTCAAACTCCATTTCTAATTGTTTTATACGTTGATTGAAATCTTCCTTCAATTTTTGAAAAGCGGTTTCAAAATCCTGCTTCATAACATCTATGATGCCGTGTAGCCGGTCGTTTTCGATTTGTTTTTTTTCAATTAGCATATTCGCCCTTTCAAGTTGTGATGCAAGATTAACTGTCCATTGTAGCGCTGCGTCCGAAATCTTAACTTCATCTGAAATTTTTTTTTGTGCTACTGTAGCAATATCCAATGCTGTCTCTGCTTCCACTTTCCCTATTTTTGCTTTATCTGATTTCCCGAACCTTATCCATCCCATTGCTCTTGCCACTATTGTAGAAATCAGAGTAAAAAATCCTCCCCCAGCAATCATTTTAAGTATATCCTCTGTTTTCCATTCCATTTGTCTTTATAGCTTTTTTCATTTTATTTTTTGAATCACTTTACTTGTTGTTGCTGAATCGTTATCCATAACCGTTAGCCTAAACTCATAACTGCCTTTTGCTGGCAATATCAATTCATAGAACAGTTTTTGTGTTTCTTTTATCACCGCTTTCTTCCCGCTTATCTGTTCTAACTTTTGTGCTGCTATCCATCCATCAGGATCAAAACTTCCGGTTGCATTTATAATAGTTTTCGATGCAGTGCAGGAAGTAAGTAAGATCAATATGGATAAAAGCCTTATCATTTTATTTTGATAAAACTGTCCGAAATGATCTCTATTTTAGGAGGCAAATTTTGAACAATAGTTTCCTTAAACTGAATTTTACTAGTAGTACCATCATTGTCTGTCGCTGAAAGCTGGAAAACATAAACTCCCGCCGCTGGAAAGGAAATAACTGTTTTTACTGCGTTTACAGGTGGATTGGGTGTTTCAATAACTGCACCTATTGGCCCACTTAATACTTCAAATTTTACGCTTATTACCGTTCCATCTGCATCACTTACAGTTGTTGAAACAGTGTCTTTTGCCACTTGTGCACTTGCTGCATACGAACAAAAAACGAGAATAATTAATAGTAGTTTTTTCATTTTTATTGATTTATAAATTTTATATTACCGGAAATTTTGATTGTCTGATTTGGAATTGGTGTAATTACTGGCGGTATATTCACGTCCACCTGCATTTCATCGTATGCGCTTTGCCCATCTGATTGATTTGCTGTTAATCTGAAAATATACGTGCCTGATGTAAGTCCGCTAACTGATGCAGAAAGACTTCCTGCCCCCGTTATTCCTGCTGTTGCACCGCTCGTTTTGCTCCATACCGTAGAAGTTATAGTTTGCCCACTCGCAGGTGTCACGGTTCCTGTTAATGTTGTGGTGTCTGTAGTAATTGGTTGATCGCTGCCTGCATTTACTGTTGGCGGGCCTATAAGTGCACCATTCTGCACCAAAACTGTTGATGTAAAAGGTTGCAATATTACTGACCCTGTATTATTAGATACCCCCTTCATATCTATGTACTTATACGGAAGTGGTATTGTTTTAGCTACTGTATCAGAGTTATAAAAGAAATCAACCTGCGAAGTATCACTAACAATTTGAGGTTGTATTCTTGTGTGGGTGTCATAATGAAAAGCCGTTCTCCACCCTGACAAGCTTTTAATTATACTGGTAAATACATTGGGATCAGTGGTATGCATCGCACCCTTTGAAATTTGGTATTTGAACAGTCTGGCGCTGTCCCCATTGAAATAATAGATGTTATTACTATCAATATTTCCCCATGCTGTAGAATCACCTACGATTTGTTTTTCGATTAGAAAGAATTTTCCTGCTGATGTGGGTGTAGCCTGAGTGCTAACAAGAATATTTCCTGTAATATTAGAGTTACTCATATTATTGACACCAGATGTATATGGTATATTTGGGTCACCCGTATTATCAAATTGCCAGTTTGAAAGTGAAGTTGTTGCATCAAGAATTATGTTATTTTTTATAGTTATGATATTTGCATTAGTGAACCTAATACCTGAGTAGTCTGTGTTTTTAGTAGTATTATTGATTACTGTTACATTACTTGAAGAGTAATCCACATATATAGCATTTACCCCTGCACCATCTGCTATCGTAAGGCCATATTGATCGGGTCTACCATTAAAAACAAAGTTGTTTTGTATAATACCTGACGTAGCATGAGCAATGTAAATACCCGCAACGTCCTGAGTGATTATCCCATAATTAGATATGAGATTTTTCTCTGTTACCGAATTATATCCGGCTTTGCTGCGAAATGAAATACCGTACCCCCCCATGGAATCCGCTACATTATAAATGATGTGAGAGCGGGAAGCTTCAATTCCTATGGGATGTGAAAAAGCATCCCCAGAAAGGGAAGAACCTGGAAAAGGAAATGTGTTGGTTACTTTATTACCTGAAATTAAACAGAAAGGGTAATCAATATTTTGTCCTTGTACGATCCCCCCATTATTAGACTGATCTATAACATTGTTCTTAACAATAAAGCTATCACAAGTGGAATCGCCATAAGTAGTATTTTGGATGGCATTAATCCCAGCATAAGATATATTGCAATTCTGAACCGTAAGTCTTGACCTGTCATCGTTGAGAACGATGTTTTTATTAGCTCCGATTAAATTCAAACTATCAAGTACAATTTTTAAAGATCCATTGATATAAACCAATGTATCTACTGTGGGAACCTGAACATTTGAAGGAGTAGAAGTACTGTATATTCTTATCTTCTTGGTAGATGGATTATAATACCATTCGTTTGTGGTGTCTAATGTTCTTGAATCATTTTGAATAAAGTAACCCTTTCCGGCATTACCAGAATAGCCACCACCACTATATGTAATTGTGCCACCACTTTGACTTGTGATGGGTGACTTATCCATGACCCATGCTGCTTTTCGCATTACTACTGTAGCACCTGTCCAATCCGGACTTGCAGGTAACTCATTATCTGTAATAGATATATTTGAATTGTAAGATTCATAGTATAGATAACCTGTGTTTGGGTATCTACCCACTGGTGTATTCTTACCATTTATCTGCACTATGTTTAAGGAAGATAAAGTTGAAACCGCACTTGTACTTTCCCAAATATTACTGCCTAAATTACTCCATGAAGTAACAGAAGCAAATCCCGATATAATTGGTAATGCTCCTGCACCGGGGCCATAAGGTTTAATTGTAATTGGCGTTGGACTACTGTTGTAAACCGAAATTCTTATTGAGCCATAAAATGTATCACCTCTTTTGAACAAAACACTGTCCCCTGCAATTAAAGTAAGCGTATTTAATTTCGTAATAGTTTGATATGGGCTTGCCTGTGTACCTGCATTTGCATCACTTCCTGCGTTTGCGAAATAATAGTTGGTTGCTGAAGCATTGAAGCAAAATAAAGTGAATAATATAATTAGTACTTTTCTCATTGCACTATTGGTTCATTAATTTTAAAACCGCAAATCCATAACTTGTAGCCGTCGCGGTTGATACAATTTCTATTTCACTTGCAACTACATCGCCTAAAATAAGAACATTAGCATTCTTCTCGTAAACCTCAATCTTTCTTCCTATCCAACTGCTATCTGATGTAATGCTATCGCTAAGACTTCCATGATAATCCAGGAAAATCCATACAACCCCATCAAGTTCAAACCAACTGAAATTTGTGCGACCTGTTGGATTATTTGCAGGATTTGAAAATTGTCTAAATGCTACACACGAATAAAAAGAGTTAGCCTCAATTGAAAAAGACGTTGCTGCGCTTACAGCCATTGGATAAAGCTTCTTGCTACTATTAATAAACATCGCATCTGCAACTTTATCTTTCCTGCTCAGCCCCACACCTCTGTCCGTGAGATACCCCATATGAAAAACAACATCGGTATTTGTATTAACAATTCTGTCTGGCGGCGATAACAGATTTTCCCAATATGCAGAAGTTAAATGAATCGCATTCGTTGAACCAGTTGTCCATGCTTCCAAAGTCCTGAAATCATACACCTTATTGCCCGCATCAAAGGGAAGTGATTTAGGCACATAAAGACTCCCGGAATCCAATGCAGTTGCCTGAATGAACCCATGAAAGTCAAAAGTTAGTTTTTTGTGCGCTCTGAAATTGTGCATTACCAACGTAGTACCATTGGGTAAAAAACGGTAAACAATAGAATGGGTAAATAATTTATCTGCACCAACGCCATTCAGAAACACATCTGATGTGTAGCCCCCTGCTGGTCGTCCTGAAGTTAGTTTATTGATTGCATCCGGAAGGTCGCCTACACTGTATGTTTCCATTACATCAATAAAATTGCAAGGGTAGGTTCCTACGGCACTTATTTCTGTTTTTCCATCCACCAATATCTTCGTTTCTGATTGCGACATGGTAGTATATAAGCTGCCAACTCCGGCTGTTGTGTAGCCTGTCAGGGTTGCTGTATTTACACCGTTTGAAACATAAGTAAGGTCGCCTGCAGGCAATGCAAATGAATAACTAAAACCATCTGAAGCCTGATTCTTAGATATAATCCAAAGGTTATTTGCATCTACAATTCTGATAATTACAAACTGTATAGCACTTGCATTTTGATAAACACTACCAACATCAGCAATTGTTTTTCCATGTGCTGTTTGTGTTAAAATATAACCATAATAGAACCCATGATTACCAGCAATGTAAGAGCCATTTACGTGGGCAGGACAAATATCATCACTACTTGCTTTTAACCGCAAAACTTCCACGGTTTGATCTGCACCAATAGTTGCAAGAAACTCACTATAAAAATTACTGTTAGGATTAGTTAAATAACTAACAGGTCTGGAATAATCAACCCTTTTTACTAAATTTTGAGTAGAGTTATATTTCGCTGAAAAATAGAAAAAATTACCTGTTGCTATAATTGCATTTGCGGGTGCTTGTACCGCAGGTGTCGCATTATTTAATGTGTTTACGTTATTTTGTAAATTGACTATTGTTGGCGAGTTCTGTAGCAGAGAATCCTTTATCACCAAAAGGTTATCAACTCTTTTTGAAGCAATAATATTAACTCTATTTGTTGTGCCTGTAAATTTAGTGGTGAACTGAAATGCAACTGCTGTTGGAGGCGCTTTAAATGCTCCATTCATTTGAAATCCGTAGTCTGAAAAAACAGTTCCATCGGAAGTTAGCGGTTTTAGCGGGTTATTGCTTGCATCTAAAAATCTAAAGGCAGAGCCCCCCGTTCTATTCGATAGATACACAACGGAACCTGCGGCTATTGGGATCACAGAAGAAACAGCGCATGTACTGAGGGCTACTAAAGCCCCACTTGTGTTATTAATGTAGTATCCCTCAATGTCATTAAGATAATTATAAATGTTCCCCCCATCAAGCACTTTACTGTTAAGTGCATCATTTATTGCTGAATTTATTTCTCCTTGTATCATTAGTTTCTATACCATTTTAAGTTTGATGAATTATATCTAAAAGAAAGTTTATCTCTTGCTGTTACCGCACCTAATGTTCCGGTACCAACAATATCGTATCCGGTCGCACTAATAGTTAAAGTTGTTACAACTTGGTCATTATATCCTTTAAGAGTTCCTCCAAAACTTATATCTACTACTCTATTGGCGGATGGGGTAGGAAGCGTTATTGTTAGAGTAGAAAGAGTGGCGGCGGGGTCGATTATTATCCAAGTGGTAGAATCAGCCACTGTGACTGCTGTTCCTGTGGTGAAAGTTTGTATTTTTTGTAACATGCCCAAATCAGCTTTCACGTCCGCGATTGTTCTTTTTTTAAGCGAATAATCAGGCCCTCCAATCACCACATAGCTGCCGGTATCTCTTGCGATATTTTGCAATGAAAATGGGGTGTAAACTCTTACGAGGCTTGAATCAATAAACATAGAGGTTACAGTGGATTTTCTGTTTCTGAATTGGAACTGGTCAGAAGCAAAAACCGTAACCCCCCCGGCGTAATTATTGTTGTAGAAATTTGCACTACGATTAAAGTCAATCGCGGAAGGAGAAAGAAGTCCGGAGTTAGTACCATTTGTGAAGGCAATCGCACTTGTAAACGTTTTAGAACCCCCAATATTTTCAGTTCCCGTTACATGGACAACCTGATTGTCATGATTCTTAAAATAATTTTTAACCGCTAAGGTAGTCGGCACGCTCACACTATCTGCATTCGCAAACGCACTGTCATTGCTCGTATTAACAGAAAATTGAAAATGTTTTGGGCTGATAGAATCAATCTTTAATACTCCAATCACATCAAATGTTACAGGTGCGGGAGTTATTATTACGCCCACCTCTTTGGGAACTCCATTTGAATATTGAATGACCTTATTAAGAGTATCCAGATCAACTGTTTTTTGAATGTTGAAACTATCAATCAAAACCGGCTTATTCAATATCGCACTCAACCCGCTCATCGAGTCCCAATTCGATTGCACATTATATTTGTTAGTTATCCCTTCAGGCAGGTAATCTGTTGATCCCAAAACAGGGTTTAGCAACGGTAACCAGTTTGCAAATGTGCTTGCAGGCAAAGTTTTTAAGACATAGCTTTTGCTGCTGTCTGCAACCGTTGCAATATCCCCAACAACTACACTATCCAATGCCAGCATTTCGCTAATGGTCTGTACGTCGTGTGGGTGGTTGGTGGTAGTGCCGCCCCCGGAAACAACTGCCCACACTTTAGTTGAAGGGTTCCATACGTAAAGCAATCCAGCGCAACTATCAATATAAATAGCTCCCTGCTTGTATTTTGATATGGCAGAATCAAGGGACGCCGGCGCTCCGCAACCTGTAGGAAGTAAAAAAGCATCTTTAACCCTAAAGTTTGGATAGCTGCCACCAAAATTTTTATATTCCTGCAGTACCTGCGAATTTGCCGCGAACGAACAAAAAACAAATAATATACTAAGTATCTTTTTCATATTTTTATCAATGGTAGTAATCCAATATTTTTTCCTCTTGTTTCCGATCCTATGTTTTCCCCAGTATCCCCTGTGCCGCTATTTTGAGCCGTTCCATTTCCTGTATCACTCAATCCAACAAGCCATTTCCAAATACCACTCAAAGCCGTAGAGGATGAGGCATGAGAAGCGGTATCACCGGAAATATCAGTGTGTTTATGTTTGCCTACTTTGTCAAGCTGCCTTAATCCGACCGTATTGCCCGGTCTTTCAGAATCCGTTCCTCCGATATTATTCAATCCCCGGAAACTATAATTCTGCAAGTCAGGAAAACGAATAGTAGTAGCGTCGTAAAAAGTGAATTTTGCCCTGTTTTCAGGGTAGGCCTGCCAGAAAGTTTCACTAACCACCATGTCAGGATTAGAGCTAAGAATATCCACCAAACGCGGAACGGAATCTTTAGCAACTAACTGCCCTTTTCCTGCAATAGAATTTAGTCTTTCGCGATAATCAAAAAACGGCTGCCCAACATTTAAAAGCCCTTCGCTTGCTTTCATTGCATACCAGCCATCAGCACCGGCTATAAGCCAGATATATTCTGAGATTCCCAGGTAAACGTAATCAGAGGATGTATTTCCGAAATAAATTTTTTGCCCTGCTCTTGCTAAGATCTTTGTCTGGTAATTATTCCCAAGCATTGTCTCAAAAGGGAAAATCAGATTTTCACAATCTGCCAGGTCAGGAAGCGTAATTATTACTTTATTGGAGCCTCCGGCAACATGAATTAATTTATTATAAGAAGTATTGTCAAGGTCGATAGTCGAGGAAACAACCAACATCCCATTAATGAAAGAAGATGAGGTATTGCCATTGCCGGGGTTCTGAATATAATTGTAAACATGGGCCACAAAGAATTCACCTTC
>DATCOF010000295.1:0-14478 GCA_036564845.1 Chitinophagaceae bacterium
ACACCCCATGTATCATTCTCAGGAATTATTTTATTTAGTATTGAAAAATCCACATTTAAAGTAGAAGTGGTGTACACATTATTAAATGCCGGCCATTGGTTGCGGTAGTTTCCTGCAACCCTTAATGTGCCATCAAACTTACCAGTCAGTGCAGGATTTAATGTTAGCGGAGATGCAAAAAATTGAGAGAAATGCGGGTCCTGTGCATTGGCACCAGATAAGAAATTAAAAACAACAATAATAACCAGTACAGCTTTTTTCATTTTTCTACGATAATTCAGAATCTTAAAGATAAGTTTTTTATTTTTTTATTCGGTAGGAAGGGTCAGCTAATTAAAAGACAATCTTTTTAAATGAAGGGCTGCTTTGAGAATCAATGTGTCAATGGTCAATAGTCAATAAGTAGTATGTTATGAATTGAATTGATTTTTAAAATGACCAATAACTTAATGACTCATTGACTATTTAAAGAATCACATCTGAACTTTAACCCCATAGGCAAGATCGCCGGCATCTCCCAGGCCCGGAACAATATAACCTTTGGCAGTTAATTCATCATCAATATCGCCGCACCATATAGTTGCTTTGGGTTCGGCTCTTAAAACATATTCAATGCCAACCGTGCATGCAACTGCACAAACAAAATGTATTTCGGAAGGGTTCCCCTCTTCCCGGATAAACTGGAGTGTTTTTACCAATGATGCGCCCGTTGCCAGCATCGGATCAGAAATTATTACAACACGGTTTTCTATTTCAGGACAACTGATATAATCCAAACTGATCTCAAAACTCCCATCTGCATTGTGTTTGCGGTAAGCGCTGATGAAAGCATTATCGGCTTTATCAAAATAATTAAGCAAGCCCTGGTGCATAGGCAATCCTGCCCTTAATATGGTTGCCAATACAGGCTGTTTCTCCAAAACTTTACACGAAGAAATTCCTAATGGTGTAGTTATATCTTTTTCTATCCATGATAATTTTTTACTTATTTCATAAGCGCCTACTTCACCAATTCTTTCAAGATTGCGGCGGAAACGAAGCCTGTCATCCTGTACATTAATATCCCGTAATTCACTTACCCAATTACTTACCAAAGAATGCTCTTCACTTAGATTGATAATCATTATTAATTATTAAACTGATTTATTTGGAACAGCTGCGAAGATTAATGTTATAAATTTGGATCATTCAACATCTTCGGCTTGCACAAAAATATATTTTTTATAAGTAGCACCGATAAATAAGAAGTATGGTATATAAAGTTATAGGATTAATGAGTGGCAGCTCGCTTGACGGGCTTGACATTGCCTTTGTGCAGCTCCAGGAAAATGGCGGAAAGTGGAGCTTTGAAATTTTAAATACTGATTGTTATGAATACAATATCGAATGGATCGTCAAATTAAAAAACGCTATTGGTCTTACTGCATTGGATTATCAATTGCTGCACACCGAGTACGGACATTACCTTGGCAAACAGGTAAATATTTTTATAGAAAAAAATAATCTGCATCACCAGGTTAATTTAATTTCTTCTCACGGGCATACTACTTTTCATTTACCAGAAAAATTAATGACAGCACAACTTGGCGATGGTGCTGCAATAGCTGCGGAAACACAGCTTCCGGTTGTAACTGACCTAAGAGCCATGGACATGGCTTTGGGCGGGCAGGGAGCGCCTATTGTTCCCATTGGCGAAAAATTATTGCTGGATGATTATACTTATTTTTTAAATCTTGGTGGCATTGCAAATATCTCCGCAAATATCAATGACAGGTTTGTTGCCTTTGATGTTTGTGCCGCAAATCGTGTATTAAATATGCTGGCAGAAGATAAAGGATTTGCTTTTGATGATGGCGGAAAAATTGCTGCAGCAGGAAATATCAATAATAATCTTTTACAAAAATTAAATGAGCTGGAATATTATAACCAGCCTTATCCTAAATCACTGGCAAATGATTTTGGAATTGAAACTGTATTCCCAATAATAAAGCGATCATCAATAAGTGTTGAGGATGCAATGCGAACTTATGTTGAGCATATTGTTTTTCAAATAAGAAATGCAATCACAGATCAATTGCCATTGGTGAGTGGCGAACTGTTAGCAACCGGTGGCGGGGCATTCAATACATTTTTAGTGGAAAGATTAAAAGCTTTATTGAATGAAAATAAAATTGAAGTAATTGTTCCCGGCAAGAATCTGGTAAATTATAAAGAGTCGCTGATAATGGCGCTGATAGGCACTTTGCGGTGGAGAGAGGAATACAATGTTCTTGCATCTGTCACGGGGGCAAAACGCAACAGCATAGGTGGCGCTTTGTGGTTGGGAACGGAAGCATAATTTGTCCGAACCAGGATTTATGGGATTTAAAAAGATTAATGAGATAATAGCTTTCTATATTTTAACTTTCTTTATTAATATTAGCAGCATGGGTTGTTTAATTTTAATTTGATTATTCTCTTTTTATAAAAAATATCATCAATGAAAAAAATTGCGGTAATTATTTCGGCTTCGATCATTTTGTTATCATGTAATAACAGCAATACCCAAAAAGCTGCAAAAGAAAAAGACAGCTATGAAGCAACCAAAGAAAGTTTGCAGGATAAAGAGAAAAAAAATCCCGAAATTTTTTTAACTGTCTCCGGTCACGACAAGCATAATTTACTTGGACAGACTGTTGTAAAGGGAACCATCACAAATAAAGCCACAGTAGCTACTTATAAAGATGTAGATGTAAAATTAGATTTTTACAGCAAGACGGGTACATTGCTGGAAACGGATAAAGAAACAGTATTTGAAGTGATCGGTCCGGGACAATCAAAAAATTTCAAAACAAAATATTTTGCTCCCAAAGGAACTGATAGCGTGGCTTTGTCTGTAACTGCCGCAAAGAATATAGATAAATAATTTTTTACATAACAAACTCAAACTTATCTCCATCAAACAAACCAAGGTCACTCAGTTTTAAATGTGGGATCACAAGGAGCGCCATAAAAGATAATGTCATAAAAGGAGCAGATAATTTTGAGCCTAGTTCTTTCGCAGCTTTATCAATCGCAGTATATAATTCAGCAACTTTATAACCATCTTCATTACTCATCAAACCTGCTACAGGCAAGGGTAATACCAGGTCATGGTTGCCAACACAACTTACTCCACCTCTTTCTTTTATTACAAGATTTACCGCTTTGCAAATACTTTCATCGTCCACACCAACAGCAATTATATTATGAGAATCATGCGCAACTGATGAAGCGATAGCGCCATGTTTTAATCCAAAATTTTTTACAAATGCTTTTGCAACAACAGCATTTTTATAACGGTTTACTACAACCATTTTCAAAATATTATTCTCTACATCACTTACAATCTCATCATTGATAACCTTTGATGTTACCATTATTTTATTTGTGATAAGCTGACCATCTAATGCTTCAATAACTTCAATTTGAGATTTGATATTTTCAAATTTAAAATCTTCAACTTTTTTCTCATCACAATTAAAATTGTTTATCACTTTTGACTTTTCGCATTCCACATTTGAAATGCCATTTGCTGCAACCAACTCACCATTGATATACGTTTCTATAATTTTAAAATCTTTCAAATCTTCTACAACTATCATATCTGCAGCATCACCTTCTTTTAATAAACCAACATTCATTTTATAATGTTCAACAGGATTTATACATGCGGCCTGTAAAACTTTAAAAACGTCAATACCTTTTGCCACAGCTCTTTTACACAACAAATTAATATGGCCTTCCACCAAACTATCGGGATGTTTATCATCACTGCAAAACATCATTCTCTCCGGGTAATCGTTCAACAGATCTATCAATGCTTCAAAATTTTTAGCGGCGCTTCCTTCACGGATAAGGATCTTCATTCCGTACTTCAATTTATCAAGCGCTTCCTCTCTTGTAAAACATTCATGATCGGTGCTTATGCCTGCATCAATATATTTTTTTGCCATCTCCCCTCTCAATCCCGGTGCATGGCCATCAACAGGTTTGTTATATTTTTTTGCAGACGCAATTTTATTCATCACTTCTTCATCTCCATGTAACACGCCGGGAAAATTCATCATCTCACTTAAATAATAAATTTCATCTTTCTGCAAAAGAAGGTCAACAGCTTCCGCATTTAATGCAGCGCCTGCCGTCTCAAAAATAGTTGCAGGCACACAACTGGGTGCGCCAAAATGAAATTTAAAAGGAACCGTTTTTCCATTTTCTATCATGAACTCAACACCCGGCAAGCCACATACATTGGCAATTTCATGAGGATCGCTGATGGTGGCAACCGTACCATGCACAACAGCCAGCTTAGCAAATTCTGATGGCACAAGCATTGAGCTTTCTATGTGTACATGCGCATCTATAAAGCCCGGCAAAATAAAATTGGGTAACTTTTGATCTGCTGATAATTGTTCTATCAATTTTATTTTTCCATTTTCAATAAACACTTTTCCGGGATAGATATTTTTAGAAAAAATGTCTACGATATTTCCTTTAACTGAAAAATTCATCTTTAAAATTTACGTTTTACGCCTTGCAATATTAAGGAATACATAGCTTGCAAAGAAGAATGCCAGGCTGTACCAAAGATGGTTAGTTAATTTTATATCGCATCGTTGAAAATCACTGTTGATTAAATTAACTTGCAGTAAAATTTATTAAAATGAAAAATATAGTTCTCCTCGTATTGTTTGTTTTGGGAATCGTTTTTATGCAGTTTGTGCAGGCCCAAAGTGTTGATGATATCATAAATAAATATATAGAGGCAAGAGGTGGCAAAGATAAATTGAATGCCATGAAATCCGTTTACATGGAAGGTTCCAGGCAGATGATGGGAAATGAAGTAATGGTTAAAGTAACCATGGTTCAGGACAAATTATACAGAACAGATTTTGAAGTTGGAGGCACTACAGGTTATACAATTGTTACACCAACTGAGGGCTGGAGTTTTATCCCGATGCAATCACCAAAGGTAGAACCCATACCTGCTGACAGGCTTAAAACTATGCAGGGGCAATTAGATATTGCCGGGCCTTTAGTTGATTATGCAGCTAAAGGAAATAAAGTTGAGTTGCAGGAAAAAGAAACTATAGATGGAAAGGATGCCTATAAAATAAAAATGATATTAAGCACAGGCAAAGAGGTAACTTATTATATAGATACAAAAACAAATCTTTTGATACAAACCAGGCAGATGGCTCCTGCCCGTGGAAACAATGCACCACAGGAAATAATTACCAATTACAGTGATTACAAATTATTTGATGGCATTATGTTTCCGCAAACAATTGCTAATCCCGGTGCAGGAGTTATGAGTGGCTCTACAACATTTGATACAATTGTTGTAAATAAACCCGTTGATGAAAGTGAATACAAGCACGCAAAATAAAATTTAATTTTTTCAATAATAGCATTGCGTATTGAATCAATATTTTAGCGAAAAATAAAATAAACAATAATAGCCACCACGATCAGAAGCAATACAGCCCTGATCATATACTGCAGATCACTCAAAGGTTCACGATGTTTTTTTGACTGGCTTAGCCCCTAAATAGCTGTTCTAAAATGCAAAATCATTTTAGAACAATTAAATTTAGAAAATTATGGGAACAGAAAGACGCAAATAGAGCAGTTGTGTATGGACATTAAATATGTGCATATACACGAACAAAAACGTAATGCACTATTGCTTACTGTACCGGATGTTTATACCCGAAGCATCGTTGAACAAGTGTTATGGTGGCGTATCCGTAAAGAGCATGTGATATGGCTACTGCACCAGGTATTACAACAGCACAGCGTAAAAGGAATAACCTTACGTAATGATAATGGCAGTCAGTTTATTGCTCATGCTGTCAGGAATTACCTCAAAGATAAAAGGTAATGCAGGAATTTATTCACGTATCTACTCCTAAGGAAAACAGCTTCATAGAAGCCATTTTCATTTATTTCATCGCCAAGAATATCTTTTATTACCCTAAGAATTTTGTCGAAATTTGTTTTGATGTTGTGCATGTTGGATTAGTAAGTTTAGCGACTCACATAGACAACTGCACAGCATTTTTTAACGCATTAATTTAAAAAATAACTCCACCAACAGGTAAGCTTATTAATAAAGTAACTTTGAAACTTAATAAGTAAAGCCCTCGCGGGGGCTTGTGGTATGATCCATCAAACAAAAGGTATAGTGTTGCGAACCATAAAGTATGGCGAAACATCTGTTGTTGTAAATATTTTTACGGAGCTTTTTGGCATACAATCCTATTTGGTAAATGGTGTACGGTCCTCCGGCAAAACTTTAAAAGCAAATTTTTTTCAGCCCACTTCTATTTTAGAGATGGAAGTTTATCACAATGAATTAAAGAACCTGCAGCGCATAAAAGAATTTAAATGGGCTTACTTATATCAGAATATTTTAAATGATGTTATCAAGAATTCGGTTGCATTATACATGATCGAGCTTTTGCAGAAGTGTTTAAAACAGCCGGAAAATAATGTTGATCTTTTTCAATTTACTGAAGATGCATTTATGCAATTGGATGTGGCAGGTAATGCGGTAACGGCAAATTTTCCTTTATATTTTTGTTTGCACCTGTGTCATTTTTTTGGATTAAAATTAGAAGATGATTATTCTGAAAATAATTCAATCCTTGATCTGCAGGAAGGTAGATTTATTAAACTTACTCCACATCACCAATATTTTTTAGAGAAAGATTACAGTTACTACATTTCGCAATTATTAAAAGTGCAGCACCCTGATGAACTGGTAGAAATCAGGCTTAATAAATCTGTGAGAAAGGATATGTTGTTTGCGCTGCAAAATTTTTATGCATTACACATCAATGATTTTGGCACCATGAAAACACTGCCCATTTTACACGAAATATTATCTGTCTGAACCATTTGTCAGACAATTTTTTTAATCTTACTAATCTTTAAATCAAATAAATCATGGTTCCGGCAATTTTCTATTAAAACTACTCCTGGCATTTTTCCTTTTTCAAAACTGCCCAAAGTTTTATCCATTTGCAAAGCCTTTGCGCCATTTAATGTTGCCCATTGCAGCATATTTTCGAAAGGAATATCAGGAAATTCTTTTTGAATTGTTTTCATTTCATCCAGTAAACTAAGGCTGTGATTGCTTGCAAGGCTGTCAGTGCCTAAAGTAATATTGCAATTATTTTGCATCAAAAGTTTTATAGGTGGTATTGCGTTTTCGATATATTGATTTGCATTTATACAAATGCAAAAAGATAATTGCTGATCAGCACCTTTATTGTTTTTTGCAAAGTCAATATCTTCCTGCTTAGTAAATGTATTGTGCACCAAAAGAATTGATGCTGCATTTGATAACCTTGAGAAATAAGATTGCAAACTGCTTTTTTTGCCCGGTGTAAAAAAAGAATTATCAATGTTCATCATCTTGTACATTCTTACAAGATCACCGGTGCCGCGTGAAAAAAAATCATCTTCAAAAGAAGTTTCCTGGTTGTGAATGCTTACTACTTTATTTTGAAAATAGGGAGCAATAAGTTTCCATAATTCATCCGACACAGAATACGGAGCATGAGGAACGATAGCATTTTGCATTTTGCATTTTGCATTTTGCAACTCGTCATAAATGCCAAGAGATCTTTCAAACCTCGGCTGAGAAACAGAAGGCAACCATCCGCTGGCTTCAACAAAATTATAGTAGGCTAATCTTTGCTTTAGTTTTTGTGGCAGCGTTAAAGGATTATTACAAATATCTCCCACAGCTACAATCCCATTTAAAAGCATTTCATTTTCTGCGGTATCAATCGCGTTAAGGATTTCTTCTTCTGCAAAATGTCTTTCATTTACTACTTTATAAACAAAATCTATCAAACCTGTTTTCTCCGGAATTAATCCTTTCATGTGCGATAATTCCAAATGGCAATGTGTGTTTACAAACCCCGGCGAAATAATTCCATTAAATGTTTCAACATCTTCTGAATTATCTCCATCAATAATTGCTTCTACTTCCCCATTTTTTTTTGTAATAAGAACTTTATTGCTACCTAGCATTTCTGTTCCTGTAAATAAATGATCTGCTTTAAATTTTCTATACAAAATGATTACCTGTTATCATGTAAATTTGCCGAAATTTTTCGGAAGCATATCAATATTAATTACCAGGGTAATTTTTAAATCATTCTCACACATGAGAAACACAAAGAAGCATCATTATGTTAGATAAACTGGATGGAATAAAAGCAAGGTTTGATGAATTGGGAGTTGCATTAACCAATCCTGAAATTGTAGCGGATAATAAAAAATATACTGCTATAAGTAAGGAATACAGAAGCCTTGAGAAGATTGTGAAGGTGCGTAATGAATATGCCAAAGTGTTGGATGATATCGAATTTAATAAAGAAGTGCTGAACAGCGATGACAAAGAAATGAGAGACCTGGCAAAAGAAGAATTACCCGGCCTTGAAGAAAGAAAAGAGCAGTTGGAAAAAAATATCCGGACGATGCTAATACCCAAAGATCCACTGGATGAAAAGAATTGCATTTTAGAAATAAGAGCGGGAACGGGCGGTGACGAGGCATCACTTTTTGCTGGTGACCTTATGAGGATGTACCTTAAGTATTGCGAAAAGAAAGGATGGAAAACAATGTTGCTAAGTGAAAGCGAAGGCACAGTTGGCGGTTATAAAGAAGTTCAGATAGAAGTTACGGGGGAAGATGTTTATGGAACTTTAAAATTTGAAAGTGGAGTACATCGTGTACAAAGAGTTCCTGACACAGAAGCCAGCGGCAGAGTGCATACCAGTGCCGCAACTGTAGCAGTAATGCCGGAAGCCGAAGAAGTGGATGTAGTGGTAAATGATAGCGACGTAAAAATGGAAACAGCAAGAAGCGGTGGTGCCGGCGGACAAAATGTAAATAAAGTGGAAACCAAAGTTTTCTTAACGCATTTGCCTACAGGCATTGTAGTAGTATGCCAAACAGAACGTTCTCAATTGGGGAATCGGGAAAAAGCTATGCAGATGTTGCGTACAAAACTCTACGAAGAAACGGTTCGTAAACAGGAGGAAGAGATTTCAAAACATAGAAAAAGTTTAGTGCTTACAGGGGATCGTTCTGCTAAGATCAGGACTTATAACTATCCGCAGGGTAGAGTAACTGATCACCGGATCGGACTCACTATATATAATTTAGATGCAGTATTAAATGGTGGGGTACAGGAATTTATCGACGCTTTGCAGTTCGCCGAGAATTCTGAGAAACTTACAAGCCAGAATTAACCTGGCAGCTTAAAAAGAAAGATATTTTTAATAGATCTACTTACATTATTATTTCCTTAACAATTACGATTATACTTTTGGCATCTTATTTGAATCATATAGTACATAAGTTTTAAAAGTCAATTTTCTCATAAGCAGTTAGTTTTGGTAAACGGACCCTGTTTCTACAGGGTCCTTTCTTTTTTAAGACCACCCAACTTTTTAATTTAATTTCTCTGTCCCCTTCTTTTTAAATAATTTTTACATTCCAGCTTATATAACTTTGCGGCAATGAGCAATGCTTCACAGGTTTTTCAAACTAAAAAAACAATACGATGGAAAAGCGTAAAGTGGACCAGTAGGGTATTGGCAATGGTAGCGATATTTCTGTTAGTGGTATTGGGCCTGGCATTATTCAGTGGGTCTTACCCATCTATGCCGAACCGTCAGGCAAAGGCAAGAGACTATCAATTGCAAATGGATCCTTCCAATCCACTTTCAATTCCTTTTTATCAAAATAAAAAAATAAAAGGGTTTAAGCAATTTCTAATTAATAAACAAAGAGATGACTCAATAAGAAGGCTTAAGAAAATAACTCCAGGAAATAATGCCGGAAAAATTCCTTATATAAGAGCTGCATTTTATACTCCATGGACTGCCAATACTTCTTTACCCGATCTTGAAAAATATGCCGATAAACTTAACACCATTTTTCCTGAATGGTTTTTTATTGATATAACAACATTGCGCTTGCAAACAAGAATTGATAGTACAGGCCTGGCGCTTATGCGGTTAAAGAATTTGCGCATAATGCCAATGCTATCCAACTTTAATTCTTCTTTAAGAAATTTTGATGGTAAACTATTGCATAAAATATTAACCGATACAGTACTAAGAAATAAATTTATTCAACAGGTTGCTGATACACTCACGCATTATAATTTTAGTGGGATAAATGTTGATTTTGAAGAGCTCGCTGAAAAAACCAGTGAACCACTTACATCCTTTCAAAAAAAATTATATGAAATATTGCATGCCCGTGGTATGACGGTAACAATGGATGTACAACCAAAAAACAATGATTATGATTATGAAAAATTATCAGCTTATAATGATTATGTAATTTTAATGGCTTATGATCAGTCCAATAACGAAACCGGACCCGGCCCTGTCAGTGCTCAAAAATGGATCGAAGATGCATTGGATTGGACAGCATCAAAATTGCCGTCTGAAAAAATAATTTTAGGCTTGGGCGGGTTTGGCTATGATTGGGCAAATGGAAAACAGGATTCAACCTATACATATAACCAGGCCATCAATAAAGCTAAAGTGCTGGGTGCAAAAATAATTTATGATAACGATAGCTACAACCTGCATTACAGCTACGTTTCAGAACATGAGAATGATGAAGGTAAAATAGAAAAAACTACACATGAGGTTTGGTTTACAGATGCAGCTACTACTTTTAATGTTTTAAGATACAGTGATGAATATGCCACAGCCGGAACAGCATTGTGGCGGCTTGGAAGCGAAGACACCAGGATGTGGAATTATTATAACATGGATCTTAGTAATGATGCTTTAGAAGAGCATCCATTTAATTTTAATGCATTAGCAACTATCCCAATAATACCCGATAATGTTGGTTTTGATGGCGAAGGAGAAATGCTCGACATTCTGTATGCTCCGCAGGAAGGAAAAATAAAATTTGAGATTGACACTTCTGAGCAATTAATTGCCGAGCAGGATTATTTACAACTTCCCTCAGGCTATGTTATAAGAAAATTTGCAGAAGATACAACAGTTGGCAAAGGCCATAAACTTATTCTCACTTTTGATGACGGGCCAAGTGATGAATACACTCCCAAGATTTTAGATATCCTGGAAAAAGAAAAGATTCCTGCAACATTTTTTATTGTAGGGCTTGCTGCAGAAAGTAATATTCCTGTTCTGCAACGCATTAATAGAGATGGGTTTGAAATAGGCAACCACACTTTTACGCATCACAATATTGCAAGGATGAGTTTGGCAAGAGCTGATATTGAAATGAAGGCAACCCGCCTTCTTATCGAAAGCATTACAGGCCGGTCAACCATTTTATTCAGAGCCCCGTACAATGCCGATTCCGAGCCGCATACTTACGAAGAGCTGGAGCCTATTGCACGAAGCCACTATGAAAATTATTTAACCGTTGCTGAAAGTATTGATCCAAATGATTGGGTACCCGGGGTAACGGCAGACTCAATTGTAGCAAGAATTATTAACCAGGTTGAAACAAGGAATGCCAGCATAATATTATTACATGATGCCGGCGGAGATTCGCGGCAGGCAACAGTTGATGCATTGCCTCGTGTTATTAAATATTTTAAAGACAAAGGCTATAAGTTTACCACCGTTGCCGATTTAATGGGCGCAACAAAAAATGATGTAATGCCACCGGTACCTCCATCACGCAGTGGATGGATGATGAAATTAAATTTCCTCCTGGCAGAAGCCGCTTATTGGAGTGGACATATTTTGTTCTCTTTATTTATTATCGGAATTATTTTATCTGTCGGAAGAATGGTTGCTATGGCCACTCTTGCTGCTATTCAAAAACGTAAGGAAGTTGGTGAAAGATATTCGCATGCTTATGTATTTGATAATAACAATGCTCCTCTGGTTAGTGTAATAATTCCTGCATTTAATGAACAGGTAAATGCTGTTAGAACTATTAAAAGTTTGATAGCACAGGATTATCCAAACCTGGAAGTAATTTTTGTTGATGATGGAAGCAAAGATGAAACCTTTAGAATAGCCCAGGATACTTTTATTGATGTTTCGAATGTATATGTATTTACAAAACCAAATGGAGGTAAAGCAACTGCATTAAATTTTGGTATTGAAAATTCTCAGGCAGATTATGTTGTATGTATTGATGCGGACACACAATTAAAATCAGATGCTGTTTCTCTATTGATGAAATATTTTTACTCCTCCCCTAACGGGGGAGGCCGGGAGAGGGCCGTAGCCGCTGTTGCAGGCAATGTAAAAGTTGGTAACGAAGTAAACATCATCACTAAATGGCAGAGCATCGAATACATTACTTCTCAAAATTTTGATAGGCGTGCATTCGATCTGCTTAATTGCATTACCGTTGTTCCCGGTGCCATAGGTGCATTTAATAAAGAAGCAATAATAAAAGCCGGGGGATTTACTTCGGATACTTTGGCCGAGGATTGCGACATCACAATGCGTTTACATCGCCTTGGATATGTAGTTCGCAATTGCTCCAAAGCAATTTCATATACTGAAGCGCCGGAAACATTCAGGCAATTTATGAAACAACGCTTCCGCTGGAGCTTTGGAGTAATGCAATGTTTTTGGAAACACCGCGATACGGTCTTCAATCCAAAATATAAAAATTTTGGAATGGTGGCCATGCCTAACATTCTTATTTTTCAAATGATATTACCTTTCCTGGCTCCACTTGCCGATCTTGTATTGGTAATCAGTTTAATTGCTGCATCCATGAATATTGTGGTGGCGAGTGTACCTCACATTCTTCTGTATTATGGAATATTTAGTTTGGTGGATATGGCAGGTGCTGCACTTGCATTCGCTTTTGAAAAAGAAGATTATAAAAAACTTTTATGGATGATACCGCAACGATTAATTTATCGCCAGATGATGTATTACATTTTATTTAAATCATTTAACAGGGCAATAAAAGGTGAATTGCAGGGCTGGGGCGCATTAAAGCGAACCGGCAGCGTAAAAAAAATAGCAGTAAGCTAACAGATATTTATTACTGCTAGTTCAATCGTGAAACGTAATCTAACATCTCTAAATGCTATCTTTGCATACTTATTAAAGAAATCTACAAAAGTTGAGTACAATAACGTCAGATAGAAAATCTTTTTTTAAAAAGATACGGGGAAAGGATGATGGCGAAAAAGTAGAAATGAGCTTTATTGATCATCTTGAAGTGCTGCGCTGGCATATTGTAAGGTCTGCTATTGCTTTGGTGATTGCCGCCATTGCTATTTTTATTTTCATCGACTGGATATTTGATAACATTATTTATGCGCCGGCAAGAGAAAGCTTTGTTACCTATGGAGCGCTATGCAATTTTGGGCACAAACTTCATATTGGCAATGCCTTGTGCATGCAGCCGGTAAAAATCCCTTTGTTGATAAATACTATTGGCGGATCATTTACTTCGGCAATTAATATTTGTTTTATGGGAGGATTGATCATCGCTTTCCCATATTTATTCTGGGAGCTTTGGCGGTTTATAAAACCTGCTTTGTCAACTAAGGAATTAAAATATGCCAAGGGGAGTATTGGTTGGGTGTCTCTTTGTTTTTTTACAGGGGGGGCATTCGGGTATTTTTTGTTAGCACCTTTTACATTTAATTTTTTAGCAACTTTTAAGCTGGGCACATTAGGCTCACAAACATATTTACCAAGTCTTGAAGATTATATTGATACGCTGGTAAATATCATCCTTGGTTGCGGTATTGCATTTGAACTTCCTGTTTTAGCATATATTCTTTCAAAGCTTGGCCTTATAACTCCACAATATTTAAGAACATACCGCAAATATGCGTATGTAATTATTCTAATTGTAGCTGCAGTAATTACCCCATCCCCTGACTGGACAAGCCAGATGATCGTGGGCATCCCCCTCATTTTCTTATATGAGATCAGCATCTTTATTTCTGCAAGAGTGGCAAAGCAAAAAGCCATTGAAGAGAAGCAGTGGGATTAATTTCTAAATACCAGTTTTCCTGTTGAAAAAAAGTTAATTATAATTGGCTTAACGTAAAATGTTTTGCACGGTATTACGTTTAAATTATTTTTGGGTAAACCTGCCTTGCAAAATGAAAAACTGTTTTCTCCTCTTTATTTTTTTAGCATCATCAGTATTGGTTTCTTCTTTTATCAAACCCAAAAAGAATACGTTCAGGAAAAGAAATTTCCATCTCTCAAATAATTATCCTGCGGCCGACAATCCATATTACATTATAATTGATAAATCTGATTATGAATTAAAAGTGTATGATGCAGAAGGCTGGTATGCAACCTACCCTGTTGTGTTTGGCAGTAAAGATCAGAAGGATAAATATATGGAAGGAGATAAGAGAACTCCCGAAGGGCATTTTAAAATATTGCTTAAAAAAATTCATCCGCAATGGGGACCGGAATTGTTGTTGGATTTCCCTAA
>DATCOF010000296.1:0-35314 GCA_036564845.1 Chitinophagaceae bacterium
AGGCAATACCAATGATCAGCATGAAACTTAATTCGCCTGCATTTCCATAAGCAAACAAAGCGTATCGCAATGCCCATGCAAACATACCCACCAGAATAGTTTTTTTAAATCCGAATTTTTTGAAAAAGAAAGGAAGCATTAGTAAGAAAAGCACTTCGGAAATTTGTCCTATTGTCATCTTACCGGTGGGATTTGTGACCCCGATGTTTGACAAAAACGGGTTTGCATTTTGATAATAAAAAGCTAATGGAATACAGATAAGAATTGAGGCTATAAAAAATATCAAAAAGTTTTTATCCTTTAATAATTTTAGTGCATCTAATCCTAATATATCGGAGACCTTTACTTTTTGATCCCGCGAAACTTTAGGTGGCGTTTTCGGTAAAGTGAAACTGAACAACCCCAAAACCAAAGAAGCAATTGACGCCAATAAGAAAGTATTTTTCATTAAACCTGCTTTGATACTTGCCTCAGCATCCCATAAAAAAACAAAGCTTATTAATAGTCCCGCAACTATCCATCCTATCGTTCCCCAAACACGGATGCTGCTAAATTCTTTCTCTGGATCTGTCATTTGATTAAATGAAATTGAATTTACCAATGCAAGCGTAGGCATGTATAAAATCATATATATAAGAACGTATGGATAAAAAACAGTTATCTCGCCGGCAGTATACATCAGGTACATAAGCCCTGCGCCTGCAAGGTGTAATATGGCAAGAATTTTTTCTGCATTAAAATACCTGTCTGCAATTAATCCAATGATGAATGGTGCTATGATAGCTCCCCAGGATTGTGTTGAAAACACAGAACCGATCTGGGCTCCCGTGGCATGAAGATTATTAAATAAAAATGTTCCGAGCGTTACAAACCAGGCGCCCCAGATAAAGAAATTTAAAAACATCATAACTGAGAGCTGCAATCGGGTGGTAAGTTTCATCGTTGATTCGTTGTTGGGAAATTAAATGTACTATTTTACCAACACAATTATTAAATTCAAAAAAATAAAATTTAAAATGAAAAAAAAATCCATGTGTTTTTAGGAAATACTCTACATTCATAATGAATTTAATTTTCATCTAACAAAATCCTATGGGTGATTTTCAAATAAAAGTTCAACCAAAAAAATACGACGCAATAATCATTGGCTCCGGCGCAGGTGGCGGCATGGCAACTTATGTATTGGCCAATGCAGGATTAAAAGTTTGTTTAATAGAAGCGGGGCCAATGTATGATCCTAAAACAGATTCTCATCAATTAAAAAATCCATGGGAATCTCCCAGGAGAGGCGCCAGCACTAAGTTTCGTCCCTTCGGTGATTTTGACGGATGCTATTGGGGATGGGAAATTGATGGCGAGCCTTACACGCAGGCAGAAGGTACAAAATGGGAATGGTGGCGGGCACGCATGTTGGGCGGACGCACCAATCACTGGGGCAGAATTTCATTAAGATTCGGACCTAAAGATTTTAAACGTAAAAGTATTGATGGACTTGGTGATGACTGGCCTATTGGTTATGATGATGTAAAACCTTATTACGATAAGATCGATCAGTTGCTTGGTGTGTTCGGAACAAATGAAGGACTAGTGGATGATCCTGATGGAATTTTTCTTCCTCCACCAAAACCACGTTTGCATGAACTCTTTATTAAAAGGGCTGCAACAAATATTGGCATCCCCGTAATTCCTTCACGGCTTTCTATTCTTACCAAACAAATAAATAAAGAACGTGGTGAATGTTTTTATTGCGCACAATGTGGACGCAGTTGTAAAGTGTATGCTGATTTTTCTTCATCCTCTGCATTAATAATTCCTGCATTAAGAACGGGCAATGTTGATCTTGTTACCAACGCAATGGCCCGTGAAGTATTAACCAACAAAGAAGGTTTGGCAACCGGTGTGTCGTATGTAAATAAAGATGATATGCAGGAGTACCAGGTAACAGGAAGAACAGTTGTACTGGCTGCAAGTGCGTGCGAATCTGCAAGATTAATGTTGAATTCAAAATCGCCGCGACATCCAAATGGCATCGCAAATTCAAGCAATGTAGTTGGCAAATATTTACATGATTCTACCGGTGCAGATATGGGCGGCATCATTCCTGAATTATTTGATCGCAAGCGCTACAACGAAGATGGGGTAGGAGGCCTGCACGTTTATACACCATGGTGGCTTGATAATAAAAAACTTGATTTTCCCCGTGGTTATCATATTGAATATGGCGGAGGTTTTGGTATGCCTTTGTATGGTTTTAATTGGGGCATAGAAAATTTAAATGGCACATATAAAATAAAAGGTAAACAAAAAGAAGCCGGTGGTTATGGCGCTTCTTTAAAAGAAGATTACCGTTATTTTTTTGGCTCTCATGTGGGCATGGCCGGTCGTGGAGAAGCCGTTGCAAAAATTGAAGATTACTGCGAAATAGATCCGGAGGTAGTTGATAAATTTGGAATACCGGTTTTGCGTTTTCATACAAAGTATTCTGATTATGAGATAAAGCAGGCAAAGCATATGAAGGAAACATTTTCAGAAATTCTTCATTCAATGGGTGCAGTAATTACATGGGGTGGTGATGATACTGCAGAAAATAATTATGGCCTGCATGCTCCCGGAAATATTATACATGAAGCCGGCACAGTTCGCATGGGTAATGATCCGAAGAAATCTCCATTAAACAAATGGGCGCAGGCGCATGAGTGTAAAAATTTGTTCAATGTTGACGGAGGAATGTTTGTATCACAGGGCGATAAAAATATCACCTGGACGATTCTTGCATTATCAATGCGAACATCCGAATACATTGTTGACCAGTTGAAAAAAAATAATATTTAATGTGGGATGTAACCCTCTCAATCTCCCTAAAGGGAGACTTGGAAAGATTACAAAAATTTGAAAGTAAATTATAAAATTATTCTTCAAAATATAAAATATGGACAGAAGAAAATCTATAAAAGCATTGCTTGTAGGAACTGTTTCAACCGGTGTAATACTTGATGCATGTAACACTAGTGATAAAAAGCCGGAAGCAGGTAAGGTGGTAGTAAAAGATAATGGGAGCGGCAGAATGAATGAAGAAATTGCTCATAATAAAGAAGTAAACTCAACAATTTTTTTTACGCCTCACGAAATGGCTACCATTACTTTACTTGCTGACATCATCATTCCAAAAGATGAAGTAAGCGGCAGTGCTTCAGATGCAAAAGTGCCGGACTTTATTGAGTTCATTGTAAAGGATATGCCGAAGCACCAGGTGCCAATGCGGGGCGGATTACGTTGGTTAGATATGCAGTGCCTCACACAGTATAAAAATTCTTTTGCAGAATGTAATAAGCAGCAGCAGTTAGAAATGGTAGATGCAATAGCGTATCCAAAAAAAGCAAAACCTGGAATGAAACAGGGTGTTGCTTTTTTTAACCTGATGCGTAATTTAACTGCAACCGGTTTTTATACTTCAGAGATCGGAGGTAAAGATGTTGGCTATATGGGCAATACGCCCAACCAGTGGAACGGCGTACCTGATGATGTTTTAAAACAATACAACCTTGCTTATACAGAGAAAGAATTAAAAGAGTGTGTAAGTTTCTAAACGGTAGTATAATTTAAGGTGGGAATATTTTAGAATGAAAATAATTTTAGAATGATACGAAACGGTGTAAAAATATTATTAGGACTTTCATTATTCGTATTTACTTTCTTTAAGGCACTTTCACAAAGTAGAATTATTGCGGATAGGTATGATAAAAAGAAAAATCAAACCATTTTGATAATCTTACCATATGGAAATATAAATATTCCAGATAGATGGAAAAAGACAGATTATAATCCAGTTAGCAAGCAGTACTTCTTTAGAAATTCAGACTCGACAACTATTGCGATTGCTAAAAATCCTAAAGAAAAATACCCGTTTTACAAAGCTGATCAGAGTGACAAAATTTTTATTGCAGAATTTGTGAAATGGGATGCTGAATACTGGGAAAAACAAGGGATGGAAAACAAAATATTAACTGATAATTCTGACCAGGGTTATACTACATGGCAAGTCTTAAAAAACGATGTAAACACAATTCTTCTTTTTGGTTTAAAAAAGGGTTTGGTATACAATTTTTCAGTAACATCTGCGACCTGGATAGATAAGAAAAAAGAGGAGTTTTTAATACAATTATTTAATTCAAATTAAAGGGAAACAATACACAAAAAAAATTGTAATTATGAAAATATTCATCACTATTATTTGTTTGTTGTATGGTGCAGTTTGTTGTGTAAACGCACAGCAAAAACCTAAGCATGAAGACACAGAATTTTATTCTCCCGTTCCTAAAGTAGTTATTCCCGGGAAAAATAGTTCTGCTCCCCCATCCGATGCAATTATTTTATTTGATGGTAAAAATTTAGATCAATGGGTTTCTACTGATGATACGACAAAGCCTGCCAACTGGTTTGTAAATAAAAAAGTTATCACCGTAAATAAAAAGGCCGGCAATATTCAAACACGACAGTCTTTTATGGACTATCAATTGCATCTTGAATGGCGCATTCCAAAAAATATTACCGGCGAAGGCCAGCTTCGCGGCAACAGCGGATTGTTTCTTGCATCGATTGGCAAAGGCGATGCAGGTTATGAATTGCAGATTCTCGATTCTTATAATAACACTACCTATGTAAATGGTCAGGCAGGTAGTATTTACAAACAATACATCCCTTTGGTTAATGCAAATAAACCGCCGGGAGAATGGCAAACGTATGATGTAATATGGACTGCTCCCCGTTTTAACTCAGATGGTTCTTTAAAATCACCTGCGCATGTTACTGCTATCTTTAATGGCGTTCTAGTTGAAAATAATGTAGAATTAAAAGGCCCAACTGTTTATGTTGGTCAGCCAGGTTATGCAGGCGCAGCTTATGGTGCAGCGCCAATAAAATTGCAGGCACACGGCGACAAAAGCGAACCGATAAGTTTTAAAAATATTTGGATCAGGCCTTTAACACCAACTGCAATTTTTTAATTTTTTTTTATGAATAGAAAATTAAGAATGGGAATGATCGGTGGAGGTAAAGATGCTTTCATCGGAGCCATTCATCGCATCGCTGCAAACACTGATGGCCTGATAGAATTGGTTTGCGGCGCACTCAGCATTAATAAAGATATTGCAATAGATAGCGGCCGCTCTTTGTTTTTACCTGAAGAAAGAATTTATACAACATGGCAGGAAATGCTACAAAAAGAAAGTGAATTACCTGCAGAACAACGAATGGATTTTGTTACAATAGTAACGCCCAACTTTGCGCACTTTGAACCTGCTATTGCATGTCTTGAAAAAGGATTTCATGTTGTGATAGAAAAGCCGATAACACTTACATTGGATGAGGCGAAACAATTAAAAAAGAAAAGAGATGAAACAGGATTGTTGGTTTGTCTTACTCATACGTACTCCGGTTATCCAATGGTTAAAGAAGCAAAGCATCTTATTAAAACAGGTGCATTAGGAAAGCTCAGGAAAATTTATGTAGAATACAGGCAGGGCTGGCTCAGCAGGCTTTCTGAAAGAGAAGGCAATGTGCAGGCAGCATGGAGAACAGATCCCAAAAAATCAGGTAAGAGTTTAGTGATGGGAGACATCGGAACGCATGCAGCGCATCTTGCAGAATACATTTCAGGGTTGCACATCACACATCTTTGCGCACAATTAAACACAGTTGTTGAAGGCCGTGCATTGGATGATGATGGCAGTGTTTTATTAAAATTTGAAAATGATGCCTCAGGAGTTTTGATCGCCACACAAGTGGCAGCAGGCGAAGAAAATAATCTCTCTGTAAAAATTTATGGCGAAAAAGGTGGACTGGAATGGCACCAGATGGAGCCTAATACTTTACTTGTAAAATGGCTTGATAAACCGGCGGAAATTTTTCGTGCAGGCTCAGGTTATTTAAGTGATGTAGCAAAAAATAATTGCCGCACACCCGGCGGCCATCCCGAAGGTTACCTGGAAGCGTTCGCTAATATTTATAAAAATTTTGCGATCACTTTATCTGCAAAAATTAATAAAGCAGAATTACAAAACGAGTTGATAGATTTCCCATCAGTTGAAGATGGAATACGCGGCATGGCATTTATTGAGAACGTGGTGAGAAGTAGTGCATCGGATAAAAAGTGGATGGAGTATACCCTCTAAATTTCCCTAAAGGGAGACTTGGAATCTTTCTTTAAGTTTGAATATTAAATTAAGTTTTTGAAACAAAAGATAAATTTTTTTAAAACCATTTTAGACTAACAAAGTTCTCCCTTCAGGGAGGATTTAGGAGGGTATTATGAAAACAATTAAAGGTCCCGGAATTTTTTTAGCACAGTTCCTTAGTGATAAGCCACCATTCAACGATCTGAAAAGTATTTGCCAATGGGCAAAAGGTCTTGGCTTTATTGGCGTGCAAATTCCTACAACAGATGCAAGATGTATCGATTTGCAAAAATGTGCAGAAAGCAAAACCTATGCTGACGAATTAAAAGGATTGATAAATGAATGTGGTTTAGAGATCACGGAACTCTCCACACATTTGCAGGGGCAATTAATTGCAGTGAATCCTGCTTATGATAAATTATTTGATGCCTTTGCACCTGAGCAATATCGTAACAATTCAAAAGCACGAACACAATGGGCAATTCAGCAACTTAAATACGCAGCAAAAGCTTCGCAAAATTTAGGATTGAATGCTCATGCAACTTTTAGCGGCTCATTATTATGGCATACTATGTTTCCGTGGCCGCAACGTCCGGAAGGGCTTGTGGATGAGGGTTTCACAGAATTGGCAAAACGATGGCTTCCCATTTTAAATGAATTTGATAACTGCGGAGTGGATGTATGTTATGAGATCCATCCCGGCGAAGATCTTTTTGATGGCGTTACTTATGAAATGTTTTTAGAAAAAGTAAACGGGCATCCCCGTGCATGTTTGTTATACGATCCATCACATTTTGTTTTGCAATGCCTTGATTATTTATCTTACATCGATAATTATCATCAACGCATAAGAGCGTTTCATGTAAAAGATGCAGAGTTTAATCCAACAGGAAAACAGGGGGTTTACGGTGGTTATCAAAGCTGGATAAACAGGGTAGGCAGATTCCGTTCACCCGGCGATGGCCAGGTAAATTTTAAAGCGATCTTCAGCAAACTGGCTGCTTATGATTATCCCGGCTGGGCTGTAATGGAGTGGGAGTGTTGTTTAAAAAATGCTGAAGATGGTGCAAGGGAAGGCGCTGAGCTTATCAAAAAAAATATTATCCATGTTACAGAAAAAGCATTTGATGATTTTGCAGCAGTAGTTAAAGATGAAAATTTAAACCGCAGTATTTTAGGCTTATAATTACTTAATAAATCGTTCTATATTTATTAAGTATTTCTAAAAAATATTATTGAATAAAATTTATAAAATGTATAAAAAATTAATTTGCATAATTACTTTATTTGGTTCGTTCAATTTTTGCTTTTCACAAACTAAAACAATGAACACTGTAGATAACACACTTTCTCAAACCGAAAAAAGTAACGGGTGGAAATTATTGTTTGACGGACAAACAACAAATGGTTGGCATTCTTACGGATCAAACAATGTAAGAAAGGCCTGGACTGTAAAAGATGGAAGTATATATTTGGATGCAGCCATAAAAAAAACGCTTCCTGCAAGTGAAGGCGGAGACCTTGTTACAAATGAAGCGTATGGAAATTTTGATCTTAAACTTGACTGGAAAATTTCTCCAAAAGGAAACAGCGGAATTATTTTTTATATACATGAAGATACCGCCAAATATCACAATACTTATAACACAGGTATGGAAATGCAGGTACTTGATAACGGTACTCCTACAGTGTTAGGGCATTCAGATGCAAAATTATATTCTCACAGAGCCGGAGATTTGTATGATCTGTTAGCTGCAAAAGAAGCAGCGCATTTACAAGGTGAATGGAATCATGCTGAAATAAGATCGCTTAACGGGAAACTTGATTTTTATCTGAATGGCGTTCATACTTTATCTGTTAATTTATGGGATGACAACTGGCGCCAAATGATTGCCATCAGTAAGTTTAAAGATATGCCCGGTTTTGGAACTTTTAAAAGAGGAAAAATTTCTTTACAGGAGCATGATGAAACTGTGTGGTATAAAAACATCAAAATAAAAAAACTTTAATTCTCAAGCCTTATTGTAAATCTTAAATATATTTGTCTTATGAAGACAATTATATTTTTATTTTTTGCGGTGTGTGTTATTAGCTGCGGTGGTAATTCAGGTAATGATACAACAAATACCTCGTCGGCAAAACCAGAAGTAAAAGATCCCGAAGCCGTCAAGGGGCTGGAGTTGATAACTAAAAGCGATTGCTTTGCATGTCACAAATTAACGGAGAAAAATATTGGCCCGTCTTACGCTTCGGTAGCACAAAAATATAAAATCCTTAATGATGCAACCATGGATTCAATAGTAACACAAATTAATAAAGGAGGTAAAGGAAAATGGGGAACTATTCCAATGATGCCTCATCCGGCAATATCAAAAGAAGATGCACAATCAATGGCTCATTACATAATGTCGATTAAACCCTGAAACATTTGCCCGGGGATATTTGCAGACCTTGAAGGTTTTAGAAACCTTCAAGGTCTGCAAATATTATAAAATATTTTCTAATTCTTTTAGATGATGAATAATAAAAGTTGGGTTTAGCGTAGTAGTGGCATTTATATGATTTACAAAAATGCTGTCCATGCCTGCATTGATGGCGCCCTGTATATCTGCATCAAGATTATCTCCGATCATAATACTTTCATCTAACTCTGCCCCCGCTTTTGTAATTGCATAATCAAACATTTCTTTTGATGGCTTAATGGAGTTTGATATTTCAGAAGTGATAACGTTGGTAAAATATTTTGCAATGTTGCTATTGGTGATCTTACTCCATTGTGTTTTTTCAAACCCGTTGGTTAAAAGATGCAGCTCGTATTTTTTATTTACGAGGTAATCTAAAATCTCCGTGGTATAATCGAATAATCTTTTTTTTGTCGGCAGTATCTCCAAAAATTTTACGCTCATTTCTTTTGCCAAAACTTCATTTCCGATTTTAAAATCAAGCAGGGTGCGCTGCATACGCTTCCACTTTAATTCTTCAACAGTAATAAATCCTTTGTGATACCTGTCCCAGATAATTGCATTGTGATGCAGGTAGGTTGTATAAAATTCATCAAAAGGAGAGATCACAATTTCCTGTAAATTAAAATGCTCATACAATTCGCCCAGTGCTTCTTTGGCATTGGTATCAAAATCCCAGAGTGTATGATCAAGATCAAAAAATAAATGCTTGTATTTGATAAGAGGTTTCAGAATGTAGATTTTAAATTTAAATTTAGATTTAGATTTGTAAGCAGTATCTGCAAATTTACAATCAAAAAAATATATGATGAATGTGGTAATTACAGGAGCCGGAAAGGGAATGGGAAAAGCAACTGCAGAAAAATTTGCTGCCGGTGGAAATAATTTATTTATCTGCGCACGAAACGAAAAAAAACTTTCTGAAACAGCCAAAGAGCTGGAAACAAAATATAATTGTAAAGTATTTTATCTTCCTGCAGACCTGAGTGAAAAAAGATCTGCACAGGAATTTGGTAAATGGGTGTTACAACAAACCAACGAAGTGGATATATTAATAAATAATGCAGGGCAATTCATCCCCGGCAGTATTTATAATGAAGAGGACGGACTGCTGGAAAAAATGATAGCCATTAATTTATACGCAGCTTATCATGTAACAAGAACATTATTGCCATCAATGATGAATAGAAAGCAGGGACATATTTTTAACATGTGCTCTATAGCCGCATTAAAATCATACGACAATGGGGGCTCTTATAGCATAAGTAAATTTGCCATAATGGGTTTCAGCAAAAATTTGCGTGAAGAATTAAAGCCATACAATATAAAAGTAACTGCGGTATATCCAGGCGCAGTGTACACTTCATCATGGTTTGGAAGCGGCGTTGCTGAATCAAGAATTATGGAAGCGAACGATATTGCAGCAATGATCTTTGCCAGCGCTAAATTATCACCACAGGCTTGTGTTGAAGATATTGTGATACGGCCACTATTGGGAGACCTATGAGATTAACCTTTTTTAACATCCTGTAACTTTTCAACTTTTTATTATAGAGTAAATTTGCATTTTAAATATGTGTGATGGATAAAAATTTACATGCTGTTAATTGTAAGGGATATTTAAAATACTTCCTCGCATTTATTTTTACTTTTTTATTTTCTGTTTCCTTTGCGCAGGTAAAATTTACCGCATCTGCTGACAACAGGAGTATTGGTAAAAACGATTACCTGCAGGTGCAGTTCACTGTTGAAAATGCCGGCAATGTTGAAAGCATCAATCCGCCTTCGTTTAAAAATTTTGCTGTTGTAAGCGGACCCAACCAGCAAAGCAGCATGAGCAATATCAATGGTAATATCAAACAATCGCTTTCCGTGGGCTATGTGTTACAACCTTTAGCTACAGGCAGCTTTACCATTGGTTCAGCAACATTAAAAGCTGATGGAAAAGAATATAAATCCAATTCTCTCAGCATCCAGGTTACCAATGCAAGTTCATCCAACAAGACCGGAAGTAATAATTCGTTATCACCGTTTAGTAATATCACTTTAGATTTTCCTACAGAGCCGACAACACACCAGTTTGATGATTACATTTTACGAAAGGGCGAGAACGTTGCGGAGAAGATCAAAAAAAATCTCTTTATAAAAATTGATGTAAATAAAAAAAATTGTTATGTAGGTGAGCCAATTATTGCTACTTATAAATTGTACACAAGATTAAAGTCCGAATCCAATGTTATAAAGGCACCTTCTTTTAATGGCTTTTCGGTTAGCGAAATGGATATGCCTGATAATTATAATTTGCGAACTGAAAAGTATAACGGAAGGGAATACAATGTTTACATTCTTAGAAAAGTTCAACTCTATCCGCTGCAATCGGGCGTATTAGGATTAGAGCCTGTGGAAGTCAAGAACAGGATAACTTTTTTAAAAGCTGAGTATGCAGGAAAAAGAAAGGGTGATATTTTTTATGATATGCTTCGTGATTTTGCAGACGAAAATGCGCCCGGAGATGCAACAGAGCAACAGATAATAACTGTTACATGTGATACATTGAACGTTACTGTAAAGCCATTGCCCGAGGCAAATAAGCCCCCATCTTTTAAAGGAGCTATTGGTAATTTTAAAATTGTTGCAGCTCTTGAAAAAAATAATATCACTACAGATGACGCAGGTTCTTTAAAAATTATTATTTCAGGTGCAGGAAATATACAGTTGATAAATGCTCCCAATATATCGTGGCCACAGGGTATTGAAGGATTTGAATCCAAGGCGTCAGAAAATTTAGATAAGTTCAATGTGCCGATCAGAGGTGATAAAGTATTCACCTATCCATTCACAGTTGCACAGGCCGGGGAGTACACGATTCCGGCAATTGAGTTTTCATATTTTGATATCAGCACACAATCTTATAAAACAATAAGCACACAACCGATCCCTGTTCATGCAGATAAAGGAACAGGCAATTCTCAAAAAACAATTACTTCAACTGTTCAAAATAATACTGAAAATAAAAGCTGGTATGACTTAATTTATACTAACCGCATTTACTTTATAGGTGCAGCCATGCTGTTAGGGTTATTAATGGTATTGTTTATAAAAAAGAAAAAAGAAAAGAAAGAAACAGTTCCGGAAAATATAGTTCCCCCTAATGTTCCTGAAAGCAAAGTAAAGAAACCGGCTGAATTTATTATTCCTGAAAATCCTTTGGCTGCTGCAGAAAATAAACTTGCAGAAGGAGACACCAACCGGTTCTATAAAGTGATGGATGTTTCATTTCACAAATATTTATCTGAAAAATTAAAGGTTCCCGCAGAAGAACTTACAAAGAAAAAAATTAATGAACGTATGGATAAATACAATGTAGGTGTTGGTACAACTCTATTGGTAAACTCATTATTGGAAGATATAGAGGTTAATTTGTACGCACCTGTTTCTTCTGAAACACAAATGCAGGAAGTATTTGAAAAAGCCAGCGAAGTAGTGTTGTTGCTGGATAAACAGATATGCTGAAATTATCGTGAGACGTGAAAGGTGAAACGTGAAATAGTTTGCTTTGTTTCACGTCTGCCGTCTCACGTTTCACGACTATACTCAGTGAACTTATATCCGATACTTCTTACCGAGTGAAAATATTTTGGATTACGGCTGTCATCTTCAAAATATTTTCTGAAGTTTAAAATAAAATTATCTATCGTTCTTGTTGTAGGGTAAACATTGTAACCCCACACCGCCTGCAGTATCTTCTCTCTTGGCACCACTTCATTTTTATTTTCTATCAATAGCTTAAGCAGCATTGCTTCTTTTTTAGTGAGCGCAATTTTTTTGCCTTGTTTGTTGGTGCCTTCCAGCGCTTTAAAATTGATTGTGTTTTTTCCAAAACTATATTCATCGGCTACAGATTCTTTCGCGGAGATGCGTTTACTTTTATGAATAAGTTTATTTACACGAAGCAATAGCTCTTCAAGATTAAATGGTTTGGTAAGATAATCGTCCGCACCTTTTTTTAAACCCAGTATGCGATCAGCGCTGCTGCTCTTTGCACTCAATATTAAAATAGGAACTTCATTTCCCTGCAGGCGAATATTTTCTACAACGCTTATCCCGTCCAGCTCAGGGAGCATCACATCAAGAATGATCAGATCAAAATATTCATTCTCCACAGATTTTAATGCCTCTGGTCCATCAAATGCTGAGGTAACTTCATAACCTTCCATCTCTAAATTTAATTTCAGAGCTTCGTGTAAATTCTCTTCATCTTCTACTAATAATATTGAAAGTTTTTTTTCAGGCATTATTATAATTTAACTTCAAAAATACTTCCGCGGGGCATATTATCTGTTACTATTATTTTACCATTATGTTGCTCAATAATTTTTTTTGTAACATATAAACCAAGTCCTGTGCCCTTTGCGCCTTTGGTATGCATATTTCCTACGCGGTAAAATTTCTTAAAGATATTATCCTTTTCATCATCCGATATTCCCTTGCCTTCATCTTTAACCAAAAGTTTTATTGCATCATTTTCTTTTTTTAAGATCACTTCAACATTTTCTTCTTTGCCTGAATATTTTATTGCATTATCCAAAAGATTATTCACAGCCATTTGCAACAACATCCTGTCGCCGGTTAAATAAATATCATCACCTGCAGCAAGACCAATATTTCTTTTTGGAAAACGCATTTTAAAATCATTTGCACTTTCTGTAACAAGCTCTGTAAGATCAATTTTTTCAGTTGTAATAGTGTATTCACCGGCTTCTATCTGGCTTACCAATAATAAATTATTGCAAAGCGTGTTTAATCTTCCGGCTTCCTGCAGCGTGTTGGAGATAAGTTGCTGTTGCTGTTTTTCAGAAAGTTTATGTTTCTGCAGCGTTTCAAGATTTAGTTTGGTAATGGCAATAGGCGTTTTTAATTCATGGGTTATTGCCATCATAAAATTTTGTTGCTGATGCGATAATTTAAATTGCCTGCGCACGGCCCTGAAAACTACAACTGCCCCAACAACGATCAGTAAAAAAAATGTTGAACCTTCCCCAATGTATTGTGCCGTCTTTCTGCGCCTCTCGTCTTTTATTTTATTTATTTCTTTTTGATCATCTGGCTTTGCAGGATTTAATTCACTTAGTTTATAATCCGTCATCATTTGGTTTTGGCCTTTTAAAGCAATGAACCACCAAATAAGAGCAGCAATGATATAGGTAAGTAAAAACCAATACAGAATGTAAATGGTTCGTAAGCGTTTTATTTTAAAAGAAGCTTTGAGCCTTGAGGATTTAGCCATGAGCTATAGATTTACTTTCTCAACCCTGATACCAACATTTAAAATATGCATTAGTGGATTTTCTCTCATGATCTGTGCAATGGTGAATGTATAGTTGCCGGCTTTTTTAAAAGGGAGAGGTCCGGGTGTAATATTTTTTCTTATTTCAAAGATATCATCCATTCCTGTTCCTTCCCATCCCTTTGTATCATTACCTAATTCAAGATTTATATTTTGAGAACGTATTGTGTCTCCCGGTGCCTGCGAACTCACAGCAAGCCAAAGGTTGTTATAAGTATAAGCATCTGTATGCCGCAAAACAATATAAATATTGTAAGAAGCGCTGGTGTCAGTAATTGTAAAAGTGAAGGAAGGTTTATTATCATAAAACCAGGACTGTGATGGTATTTGCGCTGTTTTTTCGAACACACCAATTTTAGCGCAGGAGATAAAAAAAATAGATGATACAATTACAAGAAGAAAATTTTTCAAACCGATCATTTGCAGCAAAAATATTGTTTATCATTCAGGTTATAAAACATTAAGAATTTGTTCTTTTAATTTTTCCAGTTCATCCTTCATCAGCACAACACATTTTTGAATGTCAGCATCATAAGCTTTGGAGCCTGTTGTATTTATTTCACGTCCGATCTCCTGCAATACAAAAGATAATTTTTTGCCCTTACTTTCCTCATTATCTTTTAAAATAGTTTTAAAATATTCGCAGTGATTGGCAAGCCTTACCTGCTCTTCACGCAGATCAATTTTTTCAACATAATAAATAAGTTCCTGTTCAAGCCTGTTGGCATCATAGTTTTCTTTTCCAACATTTTCCTCAAGTAATTTTACCAGTTCTTCTTTCATCCGCTCTTTACGCCGCGGTTCTAACTTCAGTATCTCTTCTTCCTGTGCATTGATATTTTTTATCCTGAGCAATAATTCTTTTTCTATTGATTTGCCTTCGTCAATACGGTGATGATTCAATTCTTTTAATGCCTGCTCAATAACTTTTTTTAATTCCTTCCAGTCATCGTCTGCTAACATTTCATTCGTGGGGGTTACTACTTCAGGTAGCCTTAGTAAAGCGCTCAATACAGAATTTGTATCAATGTTTAGTTCGCCAGCCAGCGCTTCTATTTGATGATAATAAGATTTTATCAGATCAGTATTTATCACTACCGGCTTGGTTGACCCGTTTTGCTTTATGGTAATAAGACAATCCACATTACCACGCAGTAAACTTTCCTGCAGAATGTTTCTCACATCAAACTCATAACTTTTTAATAACGGCGGAATTTTTAAATAGGTTTCAAATGATTTTCCGTTGAGTGATTTTATTTCAACTAAAAAAACTTTATCGTTAAAGGTTTGTTCTGATCTTCCAAACCCTGTCATTGATTTTAGCATACACAAATTATTTATTACAAGATATACCTATTCTTGCTCAGATAAAATTTTCATCATTTACAATTATAGTAAGTGTGCTTTTTATCCAATAAAAATGTACTGATAAAAAATAAAGAATAACCTTGATGGAACAATTTATAAAATAATAAAGCCCGACTTTTTAGTGACGGGCCTTGCTATATGGATGGGTTAGTAAGTACAGGAAAAAAAATCCTTACACAATATTAAAAATAATTTTTTAACACGAAAACTTTTTTTGGCTTTTTTATCAACATTTTATTTTGACTTGTGGATAAGGGAAAGTGTTTTTTCGATCAGAAATTTTGATCACTGATTTATTTTTTTCTGCATTATATTTTGTTGCGATAATTTTTTTTAATATATTTTTTCTGAAAGCCTTATCTGCATTAAGTTGTATCGAATACTATTTTTCAGATCAATACAAATAGATCTTGATGTTGATGAAAACATATTTTTCTTTTCTTCTAAAATTCATTTTATGTCCGGGACTGCATCAGAAAAACTTTTTTTAATTTTTTTGTTAAGAAGATTGCTGACACACATAATTTTCAACCTGTACCTTTGATTTATAAAAAACGCATCATGAAATTTCCTTCTCCTGTTTCAGTAAAATGGATCGCTTCATTAATTAATGCACAACTGCTGGGTAACGAAAATGCAGAAGCAACAGGCATTAATGAAATACATTCTGTTGAAGCAGGTGATATTGTTTTTGTTGATCATCCAAAATATTACAGTCCATGTTTAAGCAGCGCTGCCAGCTTTATTATTATAAACAAAAAAATGGATGTGCCGGAAGGAAAAGCGTTGATGGTTGTAGATGAACCTTTCGAAGCCTATTCAAAAATTGTAAATCATTTTAATGCATTTGTTCCTGCAACAAAAATGATAAGTGATAGCGCTGTCATTGGCAAACATTCTGTCCTGATGCCAAATGTTTTTATCGGCAACAATGTAAGTATCGGTAACAATTGCATTATTCATCCCAATGTTTGCATCTATGATAATTGTGTTATCGGCGACAATGTTGTCATCCATTCGGGTACAGTAATTGGCAGCGATGCTTTTTATCTTAATTCAAAAAAAGACAGGGAAGTTTGGTATAAAAAAATGCCTGCCTGTGGAAGAGTAGTGATTGAGAGCGACGTGGAGATAGGATCTAACTGTACGATAGATCGCGGTGTTAGTGCAGATACTAAAATAGGAAAGGGATCAAAGCTCGATAACCTGATCCATCTTGGACATGAAGTGGTGGTTGGAAAAAACTGCATCATCGCAGCGCAGGTAGGTATCGCCGGAGGAACCACACTCGGCAACGGTGTTATGCTTTGGGGACAGGTTGGCGTTAATAAAACGATTACCATCGGCGACAATGCAATAGTAATGGGGCAGGCCGGCATTACATCAAGCATAGAAGGCAATAAAACTTATTGGGGAACACCAATAGAAGAATTTTATAGCAAGCGAAAAGAACTCGTATTAATAAAACGCTTACCTGAAATTTGGGACAGGGTTAAAGATCTGCCGGGCAAAGAAAAATAAACACGAATAAAAATTAGTGTAATAATTATTACTGTTTATAATCATACGGCAACATGTTGCCAATCTTTTGAAAGCCCCAATATCCGTTTGACGTGATATCTGTTTGTTCAAAAAAGTAACCATTCTCTTCAATTACTATCGACTCGTCTTTTGCAACGCTTAATGTAGAAGCCTGGAAATCTTTTTTTGCTTTCGGATCAAAATTAAAATATGCCGCCTCCGGTTTTGCTTTTGTATATATCACTATCATGTCAGGTTGGTTAGGACGGAACTGAACAGTGTTAGTGCTATCATCTTTTAAATAATTTAAAGCGAGATAAGGATCCTTAACATGAATACCTGTTTCTTCATCATTATTTTTTACGAGGAACTGAACTTCAAACCCATCATCCGCCAATGTTCTGTTGTAAAGGCTGCGCATGAAATGCAGTTGCGATCCGTTGTATGCCTTTATCCTGTTCTGTTGCCATACCACTCCTTTTTCAGCAGTGCCCTGCATCTCTTCAAACAATGGATAGCCTATAAACTGTGCCGTGTTACTTTCGTATTCATACGTAAAAGAGTCTATCGCAAATTTTATGTTGTATCCCAACGCAAAGTTCTCAACCATTAAAGGCTCTGAGGCCAAAACCTTTAAACGGTTTCTTTTTTTGCTGAAATAAAATTTTAAAACCTCAGGATTTTTAATTGTGGTTTGATTACTGAATTCACTTTTCCCAATAAAATTTTCAGTAAAAAATTGTCCATACTTTTCCCAACCATCTTTTACTTCATTGGAAATAACAATAGAAACTTCCTGCATAGATTTTTCCTTCTCAGTTAATTCGATCACTAAATTTTTATCATCAGCTGTTGAAGAATTTATCCGCAGGCTTTCAGTTTCGTATCCGGTAAAAGTTACTATCAGTTCATATCCGCCGTACGGCAATTTTAAATTAAAATTTCCTTCAGCATCTGTAGCCACACCAAACGTTGTGTTTTGCGCAAACACTGACGCGCCCAGTAGTGGCAACCTCGTGTTCTTATCGATCACCTTTCCCGTAACGGTATAAGTTTGAGAAAAAATTGCAGTTGCAAAGATGAAGGAGATAAAGAGTAGAAAAATGTTTTTCATATTATATAGTTATGCGGATGTATTCTTATAGATGATTTACTTTTTGCAAAGTTGCACATGTGTGTGCAATTGTTTCGTTAATTGGCGTGAATTGAAAACCCGGCATTGCTTTTAAAAATTTACCGCTATCAAAATAAACTTTGGTAAGCCCTGTGCGTGCTGTTTCTTTCGTTACCAAAGCATCTTTACCGGTGAACGTTGATTTGAAGGCTTCCCATCTCCAAACTATGGCGGCAATAAAAGGTGTCACTTTTTTTTGCGGAATTTTTTTGCCAAAGCAATTTGCTATGCCTGTAAAAATTTCTTTGTAAGATAAATTCTCGGCATTTAAAATAAACCGCTCTTTGTTTATTTCACTATTCATTAACAGGATCATTGCCCGTGCAACATCTCTTACATCCACAACACCGGTAACACCTTCGGTATACCAGGGAAATTCTTCATAAACAGATTTGAAAATTTCCGAAGAGCCTTTGCTCCAATCATTGCCACCAAGAATAATAGATGGATTTACAATTACTGCTTCCAGTCCTTCGCCTATTCCACGCCACACTTCCAGCTCCCCTAAATATTTTGATTTACCGTAAAGACTGTTACTGGTTTCTTCTGTCCACACCATTGCTTCAGTGATCCTTTCATTTTCTCTTATTCTTCCCAGCGCAGAAACAGAGCTTACATGAACCATTTTTTTTACACCTGCATCCAGGGCTGCGTTCACAATGTTTGCAGTGCCTTCAATATTTATTTTTAATAATTGATCTGCATTTTTTTTATTGAAGGAAACTACTCCTGCGCAATGATAAACATGGGTTACATCCTGCATAACTTCTTCCAACGCAGAGGTGTCAAGAATATTACACATGATGCTGATCAAATTTTGATGACTGATAGTAAGAGGTGTGCTGTTGTAAATTGCTTTTACATTATCACCTTCTGCAAGCAATTGAGAAATTAATTCAGAGCCTACAAGCCCTGAACCTCCGGTAACTAATATCATGGATGCAAATTACAATAAGATAAACAGGAATTATTCTTCTGCATCAGCAATTGGCGGCGTAGGTTTATTATCTTCATTGATGTGATTAAATACGATCGCTTCTGCAACAATTGTGCAATTCCATTAGTGGGGCATTGGTTTATAATTTTTATAAATTAAAATCCTTTTCTTCACGAATAGTCATTGATATTACCTTTACGGAAATAAGTTCAATAAATAAACATCTTTGCTAAATATTTCCTCATTATATAAATTATATAACAACATATAAAATCAATCGCATTATGGAAAATGATGAAACTCCCCTTGTTGCTGCTGGTGAAACAACTAACAATGTTAACGAAGAAAGCAAATGCCCGTTTATGGGTGAAGCCTTAAATAAAAGTGCCGGCGGTGGGATGTTAAACCGCGACTGGTGGCCGCATCAGTTGAAGTTGAACATCCTCCGTCAAAACTCTTCATTGTCCAATCCAATGGGTAATTCTTTCAACTACGCCGGGGAGTTCAAGACCCTCGAGCTGCAGGCAGTGAAGAAAGACATTTTTGATCTAATGACCACTTCCCAGGAATGGTGGCCTGCTGACTATGGCCACTATGGGCCGTTCTTCATCCGGATGGCATGGCACAGCGCAGGTACTTACCGCATTGCGGACGGCCGTGGTGGTGCTGGCTTCGGAACCCAACGCTTTGCACCACTCAACAGTTGGCCCGACAATGCAAACCTCGACAAAGCAAGGTTGCTATTGTGGCCTATAAAACAGAAATACGGCAAGAAAATTTCGTGGGCAGATCTGATGATACTTACTGGCAACTGCGCTCTTGAGTCTATGGGATTAAAAACATTTGGTTTTGGCGGTGGACGTGCGGATGTTTGGGAGCCTGCAGAAGACATTTATTGGGGTGCTGAAACCGAATGGTTGGGAGACAAGCGGTACAGCGGTGAACGTGAACTCGAGAATCCACTTGGCGCCGTTCAGATGGGCCTGATCTATGTAAATCCAGAAGGGCCTAACGGAAACCCTGATCCTGTTGCTTCGGCAAAGGACATCCGTGAGACATTCAAACGCATGGCCATGAATGACTACGAAACTGTTGCTCTTATTGCAGGAGGACACACATTTGGTAAAACACATGGCGCAGCCGATCCAACCCACCATGTTGGACGGGAACCAGCCGGTGCAGGAATTGAAGAACTTGGCCTGGGATGGAAAAACACCTTCGGCAGCGGCAATGCAGGCGACACAATTACCAGTGGCCTGGAAGGAGCATGGACTAAGACGCCTGCCAGGTGGAGCAACGACTACTTCGACCACCTGTTTGGCTTCGAGTGGGAACTAACAAAGAGTCCTGCGGGAGCCCATCAGTGGCAACCGAAGGATGGAGCAGGTGCTAACACGGTGCCTGATGCTCACGACCCTTCAAAACGTCATGCGCCCTTCATGCTTACGACAGATATCGCTTTGAAAATGGATTCAATTTATGAGCCGATTTCAAAACACTTTCATGAGAATCCGGAAGAATTTGCAGATGCGTTTTCAAGAGCATGGTTCAAACTCACACACCGTGATATGGGCCCTCGGGTACGCTATCTTGGTCCTGAAGTACCTTCAGAAGAGTTGATATGGCAAGATCCTACTCCGGCCGTTACGCATGAACTGATTAATGAAGAGGATATCGTTGCACTTAAAACTAAAATAATTGCTTCAGGGCTCACGGTATCGCAACTTGTAAGTACTGCCTGGGCATCAGCATCTACGTTCCGTGGTTCTGATAAAAGGGGTGGTGCTAACGGTGCCCGCATACGTCTTGCACCACAGAAATATTGGGAAGTGAATCATCCTGCTCAACTGGCTAAAGTATTGGATACACTTGAAAAATTACAGTCATCATTCAACAATGATCACTCGAATGGCAAGATTGTATCCCTCGCTGACATGATCGTTCTTGCAGGATGTGCAGGTGTTGAACAAGCTGCTAAGAATGCCGGTCACGATGTGACTGTCCCATTTATGCCCGGACGCACAGATGCATCACAAGCGCAAACTGATGAAGAATCATTTGCAGTGTTGGAGCCTGTTGCAGATGGTTTCCGCAATTATATAAATGACCGGCACCCTGCATCAGCAGAGGATATGCTTGTTGATAGATCTCAATTATTAACGCTTACAGCACCCGAGATGACAGTTCTGGTTGGTGGAATGCGTGTGTTGAACACGAACTTTGGTCAGTCATTGCATGGCGTATTCACAAGGCATCTTGAGACACTTACAAACGACTTCTTCCTTAACCTTCTCAATCCGGGCATTACCTGGAAGCCGACTTTGAAAGACAAAAATGTTTTTGAAGGTCGTGATAGAACAACAGGTGAACTTATTTGGACGGCTACGAATGTCGATCTCATTTTTGGTTCAAACTCTGAACTCAGAGCTATTGCAGAAGTGTATGGATGTGAAGATTCAAAAGAGAAGTTTGTAAATGATTTTGTTGCGGCATGGACGAAGGTTATGAATCTTGACCGCTTTGACCTTGCCTGATTTTAGCAAATGTATGTTGTGCGACATTTGAGACAGTCCCCGTAATCGCTAAACAAATAAATTTTCTTCTTCTCTTTTGTAAATTATGATGACTATAAAACAATTTACACTTACGTTGCTGGGAATATTTTTATCAATTTTTGTACATGGGCAAACGCTTTCAACAAAAAAGCAAGGCAATAGAGAAACGGCTCCCGGCAGTATTCGGCAAGAACAAAAGTGGTGGAACTTATTATATTACAAAATTGATATTACACCTGATTATGAAAGAAAATATATAACCGGAACGAACAGTATAACATTTTCCGCTTTGCAGCCCGATACAATACTGCAAATTGACTTGCAAGAGCCCATGCGAATTACCAGTGTTACATGGAAAGGCAAAAGCCTTGTTTTCAAACACAGTAAAGATGACGCTTACCGCGTAATTTTTCCAACAGTTATCAAAGCAGGTGAGAAACAAACAATTTCAATTCATTTTGAAGGAGTGCCGAAAGAATCATTAAAGCCACCCTATGACAATGGTTGGATATGGAGTAAAGATTTAAAGGGGCGACCATTTATTAGTGTTGCCTGTGAGGGTTCCGGGGCAAGCATCTGGCTGCCGTGCAAAGATGTTTTATATGATGAGCCTGATAATGGTGTTTCTTTCAGCATCACGGTGCCTGACACATTAATAGCGGTTGCCAATGGCAGGCTTAAAAAAAAATCAACCGGCGAAAAGGGCACTACTGTTTATACATGGAAGGTGGTAAACCCAATCAACAACTATGAAATTATCCCCTACATTGGAAAATATGTAAGCTGGCATGAGAACTATGCCGGGTTAAAAGGAAAACTTGATCGTGATTATTGGGTAATAGATTATAGCCTTACTAAAGCAAAAAGCCATTTTAAACAAACTGATACGATGCTGAGAGCCTTTGAATATTGGGCTGGACCATACCCCTTTTACGAGGACAGTTACAAATTGGTAGAAGCTCCTATGTCGGGAATGGAACATCAAAGTGCATTGGCATATGGCAATGGATTTCAAAATGGTTTAAATGGGAAAGACCTTATTTCAAAAAGTGGTTGGGGCCTTAAATTTGACTTTGTTCTTGTGCATGAAAGCGGACACGAATGGTTTGGCAATAGTATTACCGCAAGTTCTTATGGTGACAGTTGGATACACGAAGGCTTTACAAAGTACCTGGAAACACTTTATACATCTTATGTTTTTGGGGTTGAAGCAGGTAACGATTATGCAGTAGGAACATGGAAAAGAATAAAGAACGATGAACCAATTTTAGGCACAAATACTTCGGATAAATATTATAAAGGAAGTGCCATGCTTCACATGATAAGGCAATGTATTGGAGATTCACTATTTAGAGGATTTTTGATAGGATTAAATAAAGAGTTCTATCATCAGACAGTTAATACAAATGATATACTAAATTTTTTCAATCGCTACACGAAAAAGGATTTTACGAAAATATTTGACCAATACTTAAAAACAATCCAAATACCCACACTTAGCTACTCTTTTCAGGATAGTATATTCAAGTATCGTTGGGAAAACTGCATAAAAGATTTTTCGATGCCAGTAAGAATAACCTTTGATGGAAAAAACTACGAATTCATTTTTCCGTCAACACAATGGCAAACTTCTAAAGTTTCGACAACCAGTTCAAAAGGCTTTCATGTTGACAGAAACTTTTATATAACCGTTAGCGAAAACAAATGATCAATAAACAAACGCACAACAAAAGTATTTGCAAAAGCAGGGCTGGGCAATGTAACATCATCTATGCGCAGGCAGCAACAGGTGATAACACAAACCATGACCTGCAATTTTTGTTGCTGCAATACTAACAATGGAGGAAGGTGTTAATGAAACTTAAGATAGCCAATTTGTTTTACCTGCATAAAAGCACACAACATTTCATTCAACTGGTAACGGATCATTTTTCTTAACCCTTCATATAAAAATGATTCATTTAAGATTTCCCGGTAAGCACTCATCATCTTCTTTTCATTCTTTTCACACAGGATCATTATTTCTGTTTCGCCGTTTACATTTTTAATTTCATCTTCCATCACAGCATCATTAATTATTTCTATTTCCGGTGTGCCTCCTAATGTATGTATTTGAGAAGATAACTCACAGGCATATTGGTTACTTTCCTGGGCAAGAGAGAGCATTGTGCGGCGCAGATCTTTATCTTTTATAGTAGTAGCAACCTGTTCGTACTGTTTTTTGCCTTGCCGCAACAGACTACAAATAGTATTGATTTTTTCTAAAAGATAAGGTGGTGCTTTATAAAGGTTGATGCCAATCATAAAATTGAGTTTTTATGTTATTGCAATGTGGTTTCCTTTTGGTGTTGTATTTTTTTTTCGAAGGTAGATATTCAGAAACCAAAACATAAAATTAAGTAACCAAAATTTAAGCACTATTAGTAAAATTTAACGTATACAATCTTTGCTGTTTATTTCCTTTGCTGTTGAAGAGATTTATTTATTTTGGGAAAATAGTTGGAATGATCCAAAATAAAATACTGGGTTACTTCTCTCTAAATGTTTCGCATAACAAATATTCAAAATGATATTAGCCAGTGTGATCAAACTATCTTATCTTTTACAGTGTGGGGTTTCGCTTTAACCTGCAATCTGCCTCTTACTTATTAAAAAGCAAGTTGGTTTGAATATCCCCAAAGAATAAGATTTTTTTTGATTTCCCATTCAGTCGCCTTTGGTTTCTACCGCAGGGGATTTTTCTTAATCCACAGGCGATGTCCCACCAATCATTTCCAAAGTTTAAGTTTAGTGATTAATTAAATGAGCCTTTTTATTTCACATTAATTTTGGCAGGTGAAAATACCGTAGCAAGGTGGTGAAAATTTGATCGCGGACTTTTATTTTTATCCCAACACATTTCTTATTTTGCTAACACCAAACTAACTTCATGTTTTGTCGATTTAAACATTCAACTTATAATATCTTTCTAAAAAACTAAATTACCAAAATATGAAAATAGCAACCTACAATGTAAATGGAGTTAATGGACGATTGCCTGTATTGCTGCGCTGGTTAAATGAAACTGCGCCTGATGTTGTTTGCCTGCAGGAGTTAAAAGCCCCGGAAGAAAAATTTCCGTTGCAGGCAATAAATGATGCCGGTTACAATGCAATATGGCATGGGCAAAAAAGCTGGAATGGCGTAGCGATTCTTGCACGCAGTGCAGTACCTGTAGAGATAAGGCGTGTGCTGCCGGGTGACCCTGAAGATGAGCACAGCCGCTATATTGAAGCAAACGTAAATGATATTATCATCGGTTGCCTTTACCTGCCTAATGGCAATCCTGCTCCGGGCCCAAAGCTGGAGTATAAGCTGCGTTGGTTTGAAAGATTAACAGCACATGCAGCCGAACATATTGCATCGGGCAAACGTGTTGTATTAACCGGCGACTATAATGTGATGCCAACAGAGTTGGATGTTTACAAGCCAGAGCGTTGGGTAGATGATGCATTGTTTCGTCCTGAAGTTCGTGCTGCTTTTCACAATCTTGTTGCACAGGGCTGGACGGATGCAATAAGAAAATTATATCCCACAGAAATTATTTATACATTCTTTGATTATTTCCGCAATGCCTATGGCCGTAATGCAGGTTTGCGGATAGATCATTTTTTACTGAGTCCTGCAATTGAAAAACAATTGCGTGCCGCCGGTGTTGACCTTTTTGTTCGTGGCTGGGGAAAAACAAGTGATCATGCTCCCGTTTGGATAGAGCTTGATGTGTAAAAAGTTTCAAATAATTTTTTTATTAAGATTATCATATCATAATTCCTTGTTGGTAATGATACGAGCCAGGAAAAATAATAATACCAGATCCCATTCTCATTAATACCTTTAAACATCAGCCTACAGTAATAAGGTTGCGTAGTTTTACGTATTTTACCGCAATGATTGCCGTATTTTCCACATAATGTTTATTTTAGCGTAAACTAACTGAAACACAAGATGAAATATGAAAAATTAATGGCTATAAAACCATTGACTAATTCCATGGTGCAACTATTAAAAGATTGCCATGCCTCCGGGATAAATATTGAAAGCCATATAAAATTATATGAGCAATCGGCTGTTGAAGGATTAATTGAACGAGGCCTGATTGAACAAAAAACTCTCTCAAAAGACGGCAACCGGGAAATAACTTACATCGTTACCGAACTAGGCAAGCACTATATTAAACATTACTTTAAAAAGTAAATGCATTAGCATTTCATAATTTTATTTTCTCCTGCTGTCTTTCATTAATCCATTCCAAACTCTTTTGCCCTGTATCTTTCTCACTAAATACATTATACCAACAAAAACAAAAAAGAACGGTCCTGTAAAACCAAACAGTGCAACGAATTTTGTTCCGTAAAATTTCTCCATTGGCCTGCGCAAACGCTCCGCAATTATATACATACTTGGCACCATTATCAGTGTAAGGAAGAAGGCGAATATCAAACCGAAAATAATTGTCCAGCTTAATGGGGCCCAAAACACAACGCTATCACCACCAAAGAAAATATGGGGATTAAGATGCTGGAAGAATGAAACAAAGTTGATATTGAAACCAACTGCCAGTGGAAGTAATCCTAAGATAGTTGCAATAGCAGTAAGCATTACAGGAATGATACGGATGCGGCCGGCCTGTATGGCGGCTTCTCTTGTGCGCACTTTCCTGCTTCTTAATTCATCAGTAAATTCTATCAATAAAATTCCGTTCTTAATTACAATACCTGCAAGACCAATGATACCTACACCAAGCATTATGGTTGCAATCGTCATGCCTGTAAATGCATAGCCCAAAAGCACACCGATAACTGAAAAGAATATTTCTGTTAATACAATGAATGGTTTGCTTAGTGAATTGAATTGTAATACCAGAATCAAAAATATTAATCCCAAAGCAATCAATAATGCCTTAAACAAAAATTGCAAGTTTTCTGTTTGCTGCTCTGACTCTCCACTTTGCCTGATTGTAACATCTGCAGGTATTTTACTTTTTGCTTTAAAGTCTTCGATCTTTGTTGCAAGCTCTTCATTAACCTTTCCTGTTAATGATGGATCCAAAACATTTGATTGCAGCTGTATGGTACGCTTAACATTTTTTCGTGCTATTGCACCGGATGTATTTGTATAATCGATGGTGGCAACAGTGCTGATAGGAATTGATTTTACCAGCATCGTATTCATATCCATAAATGTGATACGCATGTTCATAAGGTCAACAACATTTTTGTTCTGAAAATCAGAAGAGCGCAATTGAATTTTATATTCGTCTTCACCATCTTTTAATTTGCTTACTTCTTTACCAAACAATGCAGTCCTTATCTCTGATCCGATCTGCCCTGTGCTAAGGCCTTCCATCATTGCTTTTTCACGGTCAATGTTCACGGTAATTTCAGGACTGTTAAGATCAACATCCATTTTTAAATTCTCAATTCCATATATCTGGTTAGTGTCTAAATAATTTTGCAGATTAGTTGCCACCTTTGCAATTTCTTCAAACTGGTCGCCAACAATTTCAACATTCACAGGAGGATCTGTTGGGGGGCCGCCATCTTCCTTTGCCACCTCTACACTTGCGCCGGGTATGCCTTTCATTGCTTCACGAACTGCATTTAAATAGGGCAGTGTATGCTTGCCATTTCTCTTTGCATATTCAACAAACGAAACCTGTATCCGTCCTAAGTTAGGCTGAACACTCCTGTTATTGCTTCGTGGATTATTTGCGCTGTTGGCAACGTTGGCAATTATACTTTCTACAATGCTTCCTTCTGTTCCGGGCTTTTCTTTTTCTAAAACTTTATACACCCGGCCTTCCAAAACATGGGTAACACTGTCTGTTACTCTCACATCAGTTCCTACCGGCATTTTTAAATACACATAAATAAAATTTGGATCGCCGCTTGGAAAAAATGTTGATTTATTTCCTCTTAAAAATAATAATGCAACTGAAATTGGGAATAATAAAAACAAACTTACCAGCATCCACACAGGCCTGTAGCCCTTCAATATCCAGCGTAATAATTTTTCGTACCTGTTCATCAATGAAGGCAAAATCCTTATCTGGAAAGTATGAATAATATTTCTGAACAATACACGGTTAAGGATAGCAAGCAATGCAAGAAACAAAAGGAAGTTTGCAAAACCATGAAATTGGAAAACATGCATTAGCGCAGCAATTGCGATCACCGTCCAAAACCACCATTCTTTGTATAAACTTTTTTTAGATTCTTCATACTCTTTGCCCTCAGGCTTCATAAAGCTTACGGCAAACACAGGGTTGAAAATAAATGCAACGATCAATGATGCAGCCAGCGTAAGAATTAAAATTGTTGGAAGATAGATCATGAATTTTCCGATGATCCCTTTCCAGAAAAGTAGGGGGAAGAATGGAGCCAGCGTAGTTGCTGTACCGGCAAGCACCGGGATGAAAACCTCTCCTGCAGCTTCTTTGGCGCTTCTGATGATCGGGATTTTTCCATTGTTATAAATGCGATGCGTATTTTCAATAACCACAATTGCATCATCCACAATTATCCCTAACCCAAACAGCAATCCAAACAAAACAATAAAATTCAGTGTAACACTTGTGCCCACAATTGCGTCTGCAACCGGCAAGAACATAAATGCTACAAACACACTTAATGGTACACTCAGCGCAACAAAAAATGCATTGGTAACTCCCATAAAAAACATCAGTACCAACAACACCAAAACAAAACCAATGATGATTGTATTTACAAGATCATTAAAAGAAGTTGCTGTTGCTTTACTTTGATCGCCGGTGATAACAACCTTAAGATCGGGAGGTAATTCCGCATCTTTTTTCATTTGCGCAACAATATCTTTTACTTTGGCCGCAGTACTAATTAAATTTTCTCCTGCACGTTTTACAATATTTATGGTTACTACATTTTTTCCATCCAGGCGGGCATAACTTTCTTTTTCTTTTACGGTATCAATCAGCTCAGCAATATCTTTTAAATAAACACTTGCGCCTCTTGCGCTGCTGCGAACAATTATATCACGAAGATTTAATGCACTTGTAAACTGCCCTTTTATTTTTAGTGTACGCTTCATGTCTCCCACTGCCACAAGGCCTCCTGTGATATCATGGTTCTCACGGCTGATTGCATTTTCAACATCTGTAAAACTTACTTTTGCCGCTTCCATTTTGTTGCGGTCAACATTTACCTGTATCTCTCTTTCAGGAGCGCCAACAATCTCTGCACGGGTTATTTCGGACAGTTCTTCAAATTTATCCTGCATCCTGTCTGCAAAATATTTAAGCTTAACACCATCATAATCGCCGCTGATATTTACAAACATGATGGGCATTTCACTAAAAGCAAATTCCTGTGCATTGGGCTGCGAAGTAAGATCGTTGGGAAGATCACTCTGCGCTTTATCTATCGCATCTTTTACTTTTAATTTAGCCAACTCAGTTTTTACGTCGGTATCAAATTCAATAATTATCAAACTAAAATCTGTTTGCGATGTACTCGTAATTTTTTTAACCTTGGCGCCACTGATACCTTTCAATTGTTTTTCTATCGGCCGTGTTACAAGGTTCTCAATATCTTTTGGAGAATTACCAACATACACTGTTGTTACGCTGATGGTAGGCACAACGATATCAGGAAATTGTTCCTTGGGCATTGTGTTGAATTTGTACAATCCAAACAATGTGATAAGGATGGCAATAATATAAATTGCTGTCCGGTTATCAACGGCCCATGATGTGGGTTTGAATTCTTTAAATTTCTTTTTTACTCCTTCAATAAAATTCATAAAAATATTTTTGTAGTCAGCAGTTAGTTATATAATCATCTTCATTGGTGTCGCACTCTTGTACAGTAAATCATTATTCGGCAAACCTCACCCTCCTTCTCCCTCTCCTTCAGAGAGGGAGCGGTTCTTTAGAATATACTCAAACATTTATTCTTCCACATCATCATTTGTATTTTATTCATCAATTTTTATAAACTTTCCAAGTCTCCCTTTAGGGAAATTTAGAGGGTTTAGAGTGTGCTTGTTGTTATTGTTTGACCCTCATAGAGGCTCTGGTACCCTTCACTTATCAATTGTTCACCTGCTGTTAAGCCTTGTTTAATTTCTACTTTATCACCATATACTTCACCGATAACAACCTGTTTCTTTTTAGCAACTGTTTTTCCGTTGCTGATCTTTTCCAGCACATAAACATATTTGCTCTTTTCATCGCTCTGCACAAGATTTACCGGGATAACAATTCCATTTGCATTTGAATAATCCAATATTTTAACTTCTGCAGCTTGCCCAGGTTTTAAAGAAGCATCATAAGGAATTTTAACTTCTGCTGTGTAGCCTCTTGTTGTAGAATTTACTGACTGGCTTATTATTGAAATGAAAGTATTAAAAGTTTTAGCTACATCAGGAACAACAATCTCTACATGTGTACCTTTCTTCACACGGCTTAAATAATTTTCAGGAATATCAACAACAACTTTAAGATTGCTTGTATTTATTATTTTTATTCCTGCCATTGGTGATCCGGTAAAAGTTTCTCCAACATGAATGTTTACTTCATCAGCAACTCCTGAAACATCGCTGTACACATTGCTAAGGCTTGCCTGCTCTTGTGCAACCTTTATATTTTCCTGCATTGTTTTCAATTGATTTTCCAGGCTTTTTACATTTGTTTCTGCCTGCAGCAACTGCACTTCAGTCCCTATATTTTGATTCCATAAATTTTTCTGGCGCTGGTAAATTGAGCGTGCAAGATCGAGCTGTGTTTTTACAGAACCCATGCTTTGCTGCATTGCCACTACATTCTGGCGTGCAACAGCATCATCCAGTTTTAAAAGCAGTTGCCCTTTTTTTACATTGTCTCCTCTCTTTACAAAGATCTGCCTTACCTGGCCGCCCATACCACGCGGACTTATGTAAGAAATATTTTCGGCGTCTATCCTTCCCTGCAGATCAATAAAGTGCTGAAAGTTTTGTGCGGTAACAAGCATCACACTTACCAGTTTTACCTTTTCAGTTTTAGCGGCACCGGTGTCAAGCTTTTCAATTTCTGCTTCTAAAGTTTTTATTTTTTCTTCTGTCTTGGATTTGTCAGTCTTTAATTTTTCAAGCTCAACCTTTTTATCAGTAATAGTTGATTCCTTTTCTTTTTTACCGCTGCTACCACAAGCGGATAAAAACATCAATCCAATTATGGCTGCTAGTTTTAGTTTTTGCATATACTCTTTATTAAAATTTTTAGTTGTCTATAATTTGCCCGCGGCTTTTAAGTAATCAATTTTTGCAGAGATGGCATCGTACAATGAGCTGTAATAATTGTTCTGCGAAACTTTTAATTCTGTTTGTGCATTGTATATTTCCTGGTTGCTACCAAGCCCCTGTTCGTATTTTAATTTGGTTGTATTGTACACCTGTTCGGCCAATTGTATATTTCTTTTCTGGCTTTCCATAGTTGCCAACGCATTCTTCATTTTTATTCTTGCCTGCTCAACATCGTTATCAATAGAAAGTTTTAACTGTTCAATATTATTCATTGTTTTTTGCCGCTCAAGTTTTGCTTTTTCTATCCTTGCATTTCTTGCTCCGCCATCAAATATGGGAACGCTAATTTTTAAACCGAGTAGAGAAGTTGTGAACCATTGCGCACCAACTTTAAAAATGTCAAACGTTTTACGCTGTGCATTTTTGCTGTAGTTAACAAAGCCTGATACTGTAGGAAGCTTGCTGAGCTTATATCTCCTGATATTGAACTCATTTAATTCAGCGCCAATATTTAATAATTGAAATTCTTTCCTGTCCTTATAATTATAACTTTCATCAAGCATATTTGATCTCAATTCTTCTTCGCTTAAACTATCTGTCAATATCAATTTATCTTTTTGCGGCATGCTCATTAAAAACTTTAATGCTTCCAGCCCGGCATCTAATTGATTTTGTGCTTTTAATTTTTCTGTGTTAAGATTGTTTAACTGAACATCCACTTTATCAACGTCAAGTTTTTCAGCAAATCCATTTTTGTATATCTCTTTTGTATCATGCAAAAGTTTTTCAAAGCGATTGATGTTAGCATCGATGCTTTCAATTTGTTTATAGCCTACCACCAGTTGGTAATAAATTTTATAAACATTTGCCTTTATCATTTCCTGTGTAACCTGTGCAGTTTTGGTTGAGAAGTCGATCGCTGTTTTCTTCGCCATCAAACCAACAAACACCTGGCCATCAAATAATATCTGTTGCAGGTCGCCACCAAATGAGGCATTGTATTTTGTTCCGAATTTTAAGGGAATGAATGTACCCGGCGCACCCCCTATAAACTCGGCAGGGATAAGGCTTGTAGGGATAGATAAATAATCATTGATAGAAACATTTCCATTTATTTGCGGAAATGCCATTGCAGTGATCTCTTTATTTGTTTGTCTTTGAATTTCTATATCTACCAGTGCATTTTTTACCTGCGCAGAATTCTTTAAAGCGTAATCAACTGCCTGCTGTGCTGTAAATGCATTTGTTTGTTGTGCAAAACTTTTAGTGTATCCAAATAAAAATAGAAACAGTAAAAATTTAATTGCCGTATTTTTTTTCATCTTAAGCTTTTTTTATTTGCTGCTGATATTTTAAAATGAGTTTGTGTCCCTTCATGGTAGCAACGCCAAACAGGAAGTGCTCCATTAACTGTTGTTCAAGACCCACCAGGTTAAATTTATTTTTAGGAAATATCTCCTGGTTAAAAGGAAGCATCATTGTTTCAAGCCTTATTTTGGCGATAACATCAGTGTTTATATCCTGTCTGTATAATTCTTCTTTTTTGCCTCTTTCAATATTTTCTTTTATAACCTGGAAAAGAAATTTGTTCTTATGCAAAAGAAACTTTTGAAAGGTGGCAGGATGATTTCTTTCCATATCATGTAAAATAGCGGGGTTCATGTTATCAAACATTTGCTTAACCATTTCCAATGCAAGAAAAACTTCATGAATTGCATTTATTGACTTTGCCCTGTCCTTAGTGCAACAGGCCTGGTTGTAGGTAAGCAGGTCACCAACTACTTCATCCACCAATTGATCTTTATCTGTAAATGATTGGTAAATAGTTTTTTTAGAAACGCCAACCCGTGAAGCAATTTCATCCATAGTGACGGACTTTATTCCATAGCTCCTGAAGAGTTCGTCAGCTTTTTGTTTTATGCGGTCTTTTATTTTCATAATCGGTCACAAAACTATGGAAACTTTTTATGTTACCAAAGTTTCCTGGCAAATATTTTTTCAATACCCAATAAAATCACTTCTAAAGTGATGTATAGATTACCTTTATAACATAAAATATTTTTTATGCCCCCATCCATTCGTTATCAAAAAATTATTCAATATTTTTTACAGGGTTTACTCATCCTTGGCCCGGCTACTATAACCGTTTATGCTATCTATGTTGTGTTTGATAAAATTGACAGCATTTTGCGGCCGGTTATCAATATCCCGGGTATCGGCTTTGTAATAATCATTGGTTTTATATTGCTGGTAGGCTACCTGAGTTCGTTTTTTATGATGAGCAGGATACTGTCTGTAATTGATAAGTTGCTGGAAAAAACGCCAGGCATAAAACTTTTCTACTCATTCATAAAAGATTTTTTTGAAGCATTTGCGGGCAGCAAAAAGAAATTTACAAACAGCGTGCTGGCCAACGTAGAAAACAATAATGTTTGGCGGGTAGGGTTTATTACGCAGGAAGATATGGGCAGGTTTCAATTAGAAGATTTTGTTGCCGTGTATGTTCCTATGGCCTATTCAGTCTCTGGAAATGTATATATAATTCCTAAAGAAAGAGTGCGGCCAATTACTAATATCAGCGCCACACAAACCATGAAGTTTGCTATGAGCGGTGGTGTAACAGAAGTGGTTGAAGATGTGGTTCGGTTGTAATTATTAAAACTTATTTTAGATAATAATTTAGCAAATTGAAAAAGATATTTTTTTTCGTTGCACTTCTTGCTGTGAGTACCAAAAGTTTTTGCTGGGGATTTTTTGCTCACAAAAAAATAAATAACTACGCTGTTTTTTTATTGCCTCCGCAAATGCTGGTTTTATATAAGCACAATATTGATTTTATTATTACACATGCTGTGGATCCTGATATGCGCAGAAATGTTGTTGCAGAAGAAGCGCCGCGACATTATATTGATATAGATAATTATGGAAAATATCCTTACACCGAACTTCCAAGAAAATGGAGTGATGCTGTTGCAAAATTTGGTGAGGACACTTTGCTTGCAAACGGAATAGTTCCCTGGCATGTACAAACTATGCTCACCAGGTTAACCGATGCTTTTAAAGCAAAGGATTTTTTCCGGATAATGAAGAACAGCGCAGACATTGGGCATTACATTGCAGATGCTCACGTTCCTTTGCATACAAACAGCAATCATAATGGGCAGCTAACTGATCAAAAAGGTATTCATGCGTTTTGGGAAAGCCGTGTGCCTGAATTGTTGGCTGATGAACAGTTTGATTTTTTTATAGGAGAAGCACAGTATATAAAAAATACCGGAGAATACATCTGGGCAAGGGTTTTAGAAAGTGCAAAGGCTGCTGATTCAGTTTTATTATTTGAAAAAGAATTGACAAAACAATTCGACCCGGATAAAAAATATGCTTTTGAACAGAGAAATAATATTTTGGTAAAGCAATATTCTTCGGCCTTTACCATCGCCTATAATAAAAAGTTAGACGGCATGATAGAGCGAAGAATGAGGCTCGCAATTTTTTCTGTTGCATCATTTTGGTACACAGCATGGGTTAATGCCGGGCAACCTGACCTTGCAGATCTTACCAAACAAAAATTTTCAGAAGATGATCTTAAGGAATTTGAAAAGCTTAATGATGCGTGGAAAAATGGTAAGGTGAAAGGAAGAGAACATGAGGAAACTCCATAACAATAAAATTATTATTTCTTATTTTCTTCTCTTCCAGGATATCCCATAGGAAACTTTTAATGCAATCCAGGCGGTATTTGTAACTTTACTATAATTAAAATTATAGATAGAGGAAAGTTGAAAAAATTGTAATCTATTTAATCTAAGCCTATATGAAATTCCTAATCAAAATGAAAGTACAGTGGAATAATTGGTATTAAAAAATTTCCCTACACCGGCATCTGCAAAAATGTTTCGCCGATTATTATTTAAAAAATATCCGTAACCAATTCTTACAGGTAAGAAGCCTGAGTTTTGATACTGTTTTTTGTAATAGTGGAAGTGGTCATAGCCACTATAAAATCTTACAGCATTTGTTACAGACGACTTGAACGTAAATTCTATACTTCCTCCTAAGCCAATTCCGCCATCATTTTTGAAAGAATTATTTCCGAAACTTATTTCAGGACCTATTGTAAACGAATTTTGCGAAAAAGAAATAATTGAAGAAAATAAAAAAAATTGATTAGCAGTATTACTTTGATAAGCTTATTATCTTTTAAAGATAAAGTTTCTGGCTATTTTTGCCACCAAATTTTTTATTGTGATATATAATTTTAATGCAGGCCCGTCAATATTACCAAAGCAGGTTTTTGAAGAAGCTTCACAAGCGATCTTAAATTATAATGATACCGGTTTATCTATTTTAGAAATAGGTCATCGTACTCCTACCTTCCAAAATATAATGGATGAAGCAAGGGCATTGGTGAAAGAATTGATGCAGTTAGATGATGATCATGAAGTGCTTTTTTTGCATGGAGGCGCATCAACACAGTTTATGC
>DATCOF010000297.1:0-7703 GCA_036564845.1 Chitinophagaceae bacterium
GCGGGATAATAAAGATTTAATGAGCTTCCTAAACTCTATTTAAGCACCCGTATTTTTATGTTATCTTGTACCGGAAGAAAGCTATTGGTAAACAGCACAAAAATCATTTAACAACACATAACCGGCTTGACAACATATGATCTCAAAATAGGTGAGTTCGATCATTCAGATTCCGGACAAATGAATGTGTACCTCAACTATTATAAAGATCACGAATTTACAAATGGTGACAATGATCCCATTGGTATTATTTTATGTTCTGGTAAAAATGAGGCATTGGTGAAATATGCTACAATGGGTTTGCCGCAGCAAGTATTTGTTTCAAAGTATTTAATCAATTTGCCGAGTGAAAAGGAATTACAGAAGATTATTGAGGAGGAGAAAGAAAAAAGGTTATAGTTTTTAGTTCCTGTCTAAAAGCAGTAAAATAATATCACTGACCTTTTTTGTGTTTACTATATCAGGTTTAGAAATATTACTTTGCAAGCGGAAAAATAATACTGTAGTCGAGTTTGCGATTAAACATTTTGACAAGCCATGGGAGTAGCTACTTACAAAACTTCTAAGCACAAACCGGCTCAAATGAAAGGTATATTACCTGATACAGACCAATTGCGTAAACTTTTGAATAGGCAATTTACTGCATTCAAGGAAAAAAGTGTTATACCAGTAGCCCAAATCACTCTATTTTGGGTGGGTTGCTGCAATTGATTATTTTTAAGTTGTGGGTAATACAAGAGTTACATGCTATGTTATCGGCAACATCACTACTTTGAACAGACAGCATATAGACCAGCAAAATTATAGTGACATGGCTTCTAAGTATTGGACATACATTTAATAAAAATACATACCTTACAAATACATCTTTTTTCTACACTAAATGGGACATGAACGAATAGGATATTTACCGAAGTCCAAAAAATGGAGGGACATAGTTGATGAAGTTGCAAACTTCACAGCTAATGGTGACACTATTGCCCAAATCGCAAATCAGACAACTAAGAATGTAATTGACCGCTACGATAACATTGGAGCGGACAATGGAGTTTTAGCAGCGTTCAAATTTCTTATTCTACTTTCTCAATCGGCACGACAAAAAAACTCCAGTGAGTTTTTAGCACAGCAAGGAATTCAACTACCGACAAACTTCAACTTGCTTGGACTATCAAGAGCAATTCGTGAATTCATAAACTTTAACAGCGAATCAAAAGAGTATTCCGCTTTTGCAAATCATGCTTTGATTGAAACTGTAAGCCAGTGGACAAAGCAAAACCAAGTTCAACAGCAAATCCAATTTGACAGCGACAACAACTCTTTTGACGAGTGGCGTTCAGCAGCAGACGGCAGCGGCTTTTGTGAACTATCAAGAATGTTCTTTTCAAATTTCACCGACAACTATTTGAGATATTTTTTAGAACGAGAAGCATCTGCAAAAATCAATAACCTTTTTGATAGAGACACTTTCAACAAAAAACTTGACGAGCATGTAACCGAAATTTCTAAACATGCTTTTGAAACATCAAAAATTACTCAAAGTTTTTCGGCAGGTTGGTTTAATAAAAACGCAATTGATGAAATTCCTTCCAATGAAAAAATAAAAGGATTCGTTTCGTTCTGTTTCAAAAAACTTAATAGCGAAATAATAAGAGAAAAAGAATTTGAGAAATAAGACAACACATATCGTTTTATGCAGCGATGCACCTTTGCCAAAAGAACTTGGCAAAGGTGGTGATAGTTCTATTCTCAAATTATCTTACGACCCAAGTTCTAAATCAAAGAATGTAAACATTGGCTTACCTCACTTCACTGTATCGTTAAGCGTTCACATTCCTGATAGGATCAAAGACCTTTTGGAAATTGCAGGATATATTTATGCGGCAGACCGTTCAATTAACAGAGGAGCAATTGATAGTCTTGAATATCACGGTTGGGCAAGAAATCTTCACTTTGTTTTTAAGGTGAGAGATTTAAAATTTTGGAAACAAGAATCAACAATCAAATTGCTTTCAGAAGCTTTGCTTTATGTTTCAGGTGACAACAAAATAGATTTTTCATTTGTTGGTGGTGGAAGAGACATCGGACAGTTAAATGCTTTTGATGTAGCAGGAATAAATCCACAAGTGAAAGGAAAATCAAGCGTTGCTTTATTTTCGGGTGGCTTAGATTCTCTTGCAGGAGTTCTTGATATTTTAGAAACTACAAAAAACAATGTAATTCTTGTTAGCCATAGAGCCAACCATAGCACAACAAAAACACAAACAGGAATTCATAAAAGGTTGGAGGAAGATTATCCGAATAGAATAAAATATTATTCCTTCAATTGCACATTGAAAGAAAGGGCAACAGAAGAAACACAGCGAACAAGAATTTTTCTTTACACTGCAGTTGCTTTTTCGCTTGCTACGATTTTCCAAGAGGAAGAGTTAAGCATTTTCGAAAACGGGATTACTTCAATCAATTTTTCAAAACGAGCCGATTTGATAAACGCAAGAGCAAGCAGAACAACGCATCCAAAAACGCTGCACCATATGAAACAGTTTTTTTCTCATGTAGCGGAGAAAAAATTCAACATCAAACATCCGTTTTTATTTAACACAAAAACGGATGTTTTCAAATTGATTCATTCATACAATAAGCACAACTACATTAACTCAACTGTAACTTGCACAAAAACATTTCAAAGATTTGAGCACCATAGCAATGCTACGCATTGCGGTGGTTGCTCACAATGTATTGACAGAAGATTTGCAGCATTTGCTTCACACCTTGAACATGTTGATGCCGTTTACAATTTTGAAATTTCTAAAGATTCGTTTCAACTTGATGAAGCGAAAACACATCTTTGCGACTACATAAAACTTGCTTTCAATTTTTCTACTGATTCAGTTGATAATTTTATTTACGAAAAAGCAGAAGTGCTTTCTGAATTAACCGAATTCATTGACGGAACTGATGAATATGAAAAAGTTGAAAGAATTTTTGAATTATGTAAAAAACACTTTCAACAAATACATTTTTCTATAAGAAGAATCTTATCACTGGAAGACCCAACAAAACCAAGAATTAAAAACTCTTTTTTCACTTTCATTTCAGATAGAGAATATTTCAAAGACCCAGTTGAATTATTCGTTGAACGAATTTCTGAAAAACTAAGCAAAGCAATTCCCGAAGCGTTCAACACAGAAAAACCAAAGAGTGAAAACTCTTTGAATGATTACATTAACTCATATTTAATGAGTGAGAGAAGCGATTATGAAAGAGAATTTCCCGTTGTGAAATTCTCATTTTCTAAAACAGTTCCCGACCATTCCTTTAATGGCTGCAATCTTTTTATTGAAACAAAATATTTAAGAGGCAAGACAGCAAAGAGTTCAATCACAGACGGCATCGCTGCTGACCTCATCAAATACCCCGAAGAAAAATTCAAACTATTTGTAATTTACGACCCCGAAAGAAAAATATCAAACGATGAAACTTTCAAGAAAAGTTTTGAAGCAAAACCGAAATGTAAAATTTGTATAGTTAGATAATATTGCATCAGTGAGTAAAATTTATACCCTTAAAACCCACAGACGGAATCACAGCTGTTAATTGCAGCATAAAATAAAAGCCATTTACTGAAGAGCGGTTTATGAATATTTATATACTCATAAACCGCTTTTTGACCCCAAAATTCTTGATGGTATTGGCTAAAGCTATAAAAGGTATATACCACATGTTTGAAGAATTCTCCGAAATTCTTTGGTTTACTCATAATTTTGAGTAATTTTGCTCATTACATTGAGTAAATTGTAAAGCATGTTTGAACGCCATCATTTACAGACACTTATAAAAAGGATGCAGGAGCCAAGAAGGTTCCTGCAGGTGATCATGGGACCCCGTCAAGTCGGTAAGACAACCTTAGTGACCCAACTGGCTGCCCAGGCAAAAATTAACTATCTTTTTGTTTCTGCGGACTCCGTAGCTGCCAGCAATGCAACCTGGCTGGAACAGCAATGGGAGACTGCCCGTATTAAACTGGCACAGCATGAAACGAAAGAATTTTTATTGGTAATTGATGAAATACAAAAAATTGATAACTGGAGTGAAACTGTAAAGCTGTTATGGGATACCGACACCCGAAACAATTTAAATCTGAAAGTAATCCTGCTGGGGTCATCCAGGTTATTATTGCAACAAGGACTTACCGAATCGCTGGCAGGCAGGTTTGAAAGCACTTATATGGGGCACTGGTCTTTTGATGAAATGCAGCAAGCTTTTGGATGGGATGTAAACCAATATGTATGGTTTGGTGGCTATCCTGGCTCTGCAACCTTGATAAACGATGAAGAACGATGGAAAACATACGTAACAGAATCGCTGATCGAGACAAGCATTTCAAAAGATATTCTTATGCTGACCCGTGTAGATAAGCCTGCATTGATGAAGCGCCTTTTTGAATTAGGCTGTTTGTATTCAGGACAGATCCTTTCCTATACAAAAGTACTCGGCCAACTACAGGATGCCGGAAATACTACTACTCTGTCTCATTATTTAGAATTACTGGATACGGCCGGTTTACTGGCAGGTATTGAGAAATATGCACCGGATGTGATCCGTCAACGATCATCCAGTCCTAAATTTCAAGTGCATAATACCGCTTTAATAAGCGCCCAGAGAAATGATCTATTTAAAGATACACTTGCCAAACCTGATGAATGGGGCCGCATGGTTGAATCTGCCATTGGTTCACATCTGATCAATCATTCACTTACCGAAAAATTCAACTTACATTACTGGAGAGAGCGAAATGAGGAAGTAGATTTTGTTATTGAACGAAAAGGAAAAGTAATTGGCCTGGAGGTAAAAAGCGGCGCCGCCCGTTCAACTTCTGGAATGACTGCTTTTAAAAACAAATTTAATCCTGATAAAGTTTTACTTATTGGCAACGCAGGGCTACCATGGCAGGATTTTCTTAAACTAAACCCGGCCAGCTTATTTTGAAAATAATATAACAACATGGAAAAAATATCATTGGCAGAAATCAAACTTATAGGCTTATCCCTGGGCAGAAAGACCACGAATGAGAACGGGCAATCAGCCATTGACTGCGGCAGCCATTGGCAAAAATTTGAAGCCGGAAAATATGCCGAAAGAATACCAAATAAAATCAATGATGAAATATTTGCTGTTTATCATGACTATGAAAGTGACCACACAGGACCATATTCTTATTTTATAGGTTGCAAAGTTGATGCTGAAAAACAGGTTTCCTGATTGTGATTTTGTTGTAAACTCAGTACCTTATATTTTTTAAAAATGAATTTATTTGCTTTAGCTGACGCTCCATTAAATGACCATCTGTTACAGGACGGTATCTGGCAAAAGGCTGATTTTTACGACTTGAGTACGGGCAGTACTTTTTGGAACAGGGCCGGTATGATAACCTTAACCAAAACATATGCGCAAACCCCTGCTACTGCCTTAATTTATTTACTGCAAAAAGAAACCAGGGTACTACAAATTTGGGAACGTGAGTGGGGTGATACAACGCCAACGGTACATGATTTTATACATTTTTTTATGGCAGAAGGAGGGTTTACAAATGCCGAAGGCCAGCTTATAACTATAGAAAGTTTTTGGGAGAAATACAGCGCCACAATTACAGGCATTACCGCAGCACCTGGTTTTGAGTTTAGTAAAAATGAAATAGCCGGCCCTTTTACTGATTTGCTTAATAAAGCAGAGATAATACAGGTTATCTGTTTTGATGACACCTGGGATGAACAGAATTTTTTAATTGAAACTGAAACGGATTGGGTGTTGTTTCATTGGGCATCAGCTGCATAGTTAAAAAATTACCGGATAATTTTTATTGGGGAACCTAAAAATAAAATAATTTATTTTCTATTTGATTTGCCACCCAGGCCAATAACGGCAGCTTTATAATCTTCATAAACTTTTACGCTGGCCGCACTATTTGTATTTCTTTTAAGACGTTCAACTTCTCCAATAATGTAGTCCAGCAAGTTAAGGCCGTCGGCAGGGTCTATAAAGTTGATATCCAGCATATAGGTATCAGCCAGGGTTTCTATTAAACCCGGCATATTTTGAGAAAGCGCATATTTTAGAAGATTGCCATTAGGGAGCCCAAAGTTGAGCGCATCGCATTTACAGCTTGTTTTGTATTTATTCCAAAACAATTGCAGTTTCTTTTTTACAGTTTCTTCATTGTCAACTCCAATTTTAATGCCGGCCATCTCCCATAATTTCTTTTCATAATAATATTCATAGTACTGCTTTTCATTTGCGGGTGCCTTTACTGCGGTTGCCACATAAGCACATAGTACTAAGTAATCACTTTTTGTTGGAGGAGGACAGGTATCATTAAAATTTCTGAAAACTAATTTATATATTTTAATTGCCCTCGGTTTTGTTCCTTCAACCCATTGCGCCTGGTTAAGATCCGTACTTGTTGCTGCTATTTTTGAATAAGGGTTAACAGAATAATTAAAATAATTTGCTTTGGAAGCAAAGGTTGCTAAAAGTAAGAGTATAGCATAAAGAATTTTTAATTTCATGGTATCTATTTTACTAAGTATAAAGCAGGTTTATTTTTGACTTGATTTACCGCCTAATCCAATTACACCTGCTTTATAATCTTCATAAACTTTTACAGTATTATCACTGTTTTTTAATTTTTTAAGTCGTTCAATTTCTGAAATGATGTAGTCTAATAAATTAAGGCCGTCGGCTGGGTCAATAAAATTTATATCTAATCCATAAGATGAAGCTAATGTCTCTATTACATCGGGCATATTTTGAGAGAGCGCAAATTTTAGAAAATTGCCGTTTGGAAGTCCAAATGTAAGAGAATCACATTTACAGATTGTTTTATATTTATTCCAAAATAGTTGTAGTTTCCTTTTAATAGTTTCTTCATTATCAATTCCAATGTTTACACAGGCCATCTCCCAAAATCTTTTTTCATAATAATATTCGTAGTATTCTTGTTCATTTGCAGGAGGCTTTGCTCTTGTTGTCACATCGGAACACATAAGTTGTAAAAATTTCGTTTTTGGAGGTGGGCAAGTATCATTAAAATGCTCACAAACCATTGCATACATTTTAAAAGCCACTGCTTTTATTTCTTCAAACGATTTTGCTTCGTTGAGTGCTGCATCTATTTCTGTAATTTTTGCATAGCTATTAAAATTATAATTGCTGTTAAAATCATTTGCTTTGGTAGTAAGGCAATTCAGCATTACCAGCAGGGCTGTAATAAAGGTTATTTTATATTTCATAGTAGAGCATAACGCATTTAAAAATTGTAAGAGAGATATTATTGGTGGATTTATTTACTCGGTTTTGCACCAAGTTTTATTAACGAAGCTCTATAATCTTCATAGATCTTAATACTTTCTTGTGATATTCCTCCGCTTTTAAACCTTATTAATTCATCATTTACGTAATCCAGTACATTTTTACCGTCGACCGGATCTTTAAAATTTATATCCAGCCCATAAGTAGATACCATGGTATCAATAACGTCAGGTAATGATTGTGAGACAGAAAATTTCAGCAGGTTACCGTTTGGTATATTAAAACCTAAGCTATCGCATTTACATTTTGTCTTGTACTTATTCCACCAGGTTTGAATTTTTATTTTGGCCGTTTCTAAATCGTCAACCCCCATAACTGCACAGGCTACTTCCCAAAGC
>DATCOF010000298.1:0-11014 GCA_036564845.1 Chitinophagaceae bacterium
TATCATATCGCTGAAGCAGGCGCCAATCCTATAACACAGCTTGCATTCACATTGAGTAATGGTTTTACTTACGTGGAATATTATTTAAGCCGTGGGATGAACATTGATGATTTTGCTGCCAACCTTTCTTTCTTTTTCAGCAACGGAATGGATCCTGAATATTCTGTTATCGGTCGTGTGGCAAGAAGGATATGGGCAAAGGCAATGAAGTATAAATACAATGCAAACAAACGCAGCCAGATGTTGAAGTATCATATTCAAACAAGCGGCAGAAGTTTGCATGCACAGGAAATTGATTTTAATGATATAAGAACAACATTGCAGGCATTGTATGCCATCTATGATAATTGCAACAGTCTTCACACCAACGCTTATGATGAAGCGATAACAACGCCAACAGAAGAAAGTGTTCGTCGTGCAATGGCAATACAATTAATTATTAACCGTGAATTAGGAACAGCAAAAAATGAGAACCCAAACCAGGGAAGTTTTTTAATTGAAGAAATGACTGATCTTGTAGAACAGGCTGTGATGGCTGAGTTTGAAAGAATTTCAGAACGTGGCGGTGTGCTTGGTGCAATGGAAAGAATGTATCAAAGAAATAAAATTCAGGAAGAAAGTTTGTATTACGAAACGTTGAAACATACAGGAGAATTTCCTATTGTTGGTGTAAATACTTTTTTAAATAAGAATGGATCTCCAACAATTCTTCCGCAGGAAGTTATCCGCAGCACAACAGAAGAAAAAGAATTCCAGGTAAGCACATTACATTCTTTTAAAGAAAGACATAAAGATAAAAGTGATGAAATGTTGAAACGCTTACAGCAGGTTGCTATCAATAACGGCAATCTTTTTGAAGAATTAATGGAAACAGTAAAATATTGTTCACTCGGCCAGATCACACATGCACTATATGAAGTAGGCGGCCAATACAGAAGGAATATGTAAATGTATTTGCAACAAAAAGAGCACTGCATTCGCAGTGCTCTCGAAAATATTCTGTTTATATATTAATGTATCTTTCTTGTATACTCACCTAATCTTATGATCTTACCATCTTTCATTTGCATATCATCTATAAAGTCTGCCGAATCTTTTTTGCCTTTCATATCTTCCCATTTTTGCCTGTACCAAATCGTAACCCATTCTTCTTTTTTATCTTTTGAAACAACAGATTCCCAGTCATTCATTTTTACAGTCATGCTTTTGTAATCGTTCCTCCATTTTGTAAACATTGCTTTAACGCTGTCGTTCGACATTTTTTTATCCAATGCATCAAATTGTAAATGGATAGAGTCGCCAAAATTTTTCATAGATTCTGCAACATTTCCATTCTCAAAACTTTTAAGCGCATTTAATGCGACCATAGTGTTGGCAGTACTTCCCATCTCCCAATAGTCGGGATGCTCAATTGTGTATGGGTAATTCACTGTAGTAGCAGAAGTGGTAGTTGTTGCTGCAGAATCTTTCTTTGCATCCTTTGTAGTTGTTCCTTCGTTGTTACAGGAAAATGCAATTCCTGTTAAAAAGAATAAGATCAATCTTTTCATAATTTAATTTTTTTAAATAATAAATAAATAATTAAGGTGAATTATGGAAAGCAGTAATCTTTTGGCGGGAGGCAGAGAGCAAGATAGTAAATTGAAATTAAAATACAATTAAGGCTTTTAAAATTGTTATCATGTAAAAATATTAATCTGGTTTTAGAGTCTGCTCTCTCTATCTTTGAAAAAAAACTTTGATGAGAATAATTACTTTGCTTTTCTTAATAATATTTATCTGTTTTTCCTGTTCATTCAATAAATATGCAGCTACCAACAAGAGTTATAAAAAACAGGTAAAGGCATTTGCAAAAACGCTACGCCAAATTCCTTTAAAAGATTCTATCGTAATGTCATCCGAATGGGTTGGTACAACCAACATGGGAATGCGCAAACCTAATTTTGTTATCATACATCATACAGCGCAAAATAGCTGTGAGCAAACGTTACAGGCGTTTACACTTCCGCGTACACAGGTGAGTGCACATTATGTTATTTGCAAAGACGGCACTATTCATCATATGCTTAATGATTATCTGCGGGCATGGCAGGCAGGCGTTGGAAGGTGGGGAAATGTAACAGACGTAAATTCTGTTTCGATAGGAATTGAAATTGATAACAATGGATTTGAACCTTTTACAGATCAGCAAATAAATAGTTTACTGGTATTGCTTGGCGTTCTTAAAAAAAATTACTCGATCCCTGCTGCAAATTTTATTGGTCACTTAGATATTGCTCCAAAACGCAAAGTAGATCCAAGCACATACTTTCCATGGAAGCAGTTGGCAGATAAAGGTTTTGGGCTATGGTATGATGATACAACTAAAGTGATCGTTCCACAAAATTTTGATCACATACTTGCGCTAAGAATTATCGGCTATGATATAAGGGATACTTCTGCTGCTATAGGATCTTTTAAAAGACATTTTGAAGCCGATACAATAGCCACTAAGATTAACGATCAGGATAGAAAAATTTTATACAACCTCAGCAGAAAATATCAATAAAAAACCCCGAACATTCGGGGCTTAATTTAATAAGGATTGCTGTTTAGTCATGTTCAAATTCTACTTCATCACTATCGTGCAGGTTGATCAATAATATGTTATAAATATTGGAGTTTATTGCGGCCGAAATAAGTATTGTTCCATTTGTTTTAACAGCGCTGTTAAGCATGGCTTGTGTAATACCCGTGGTTATTAATGAAAGATCGATCGTGGTAATGGCTTTGTAGGTGCTGTTATCAGTAACCACTACATTATTCTTTTCATTTTTTAATTCCAATGCATCGGTTACTCTAAATACAACAGGTGTGGTAACACCGGCGCTTGTATATTGTCCTGTTAATTCCATTGCGGCATCTGTACCCGCAGGATTTAATTCAACTTTAAATTCTACTTCTGAATAAGTGCCAGGTGTAAGTGTAACATTTCCTAAAGTTGAAATTGCAGAAAACAGATCAAGCTTTTGAATGGTTTGAGATTTCTGTTCTACTTCATTGCCATTCATTTTTGCTTCAAATTTAATTTCTGTTGCAGAGCCAAAGCCTGATGTCCATTGAATATTTCCGGCATCTACTCTTGCAATAACTGAAGATCGGTTTGCGGTTTGTAACTGAAAATTTATTGCTGATGAACTACTGCTGCTGTTGTTTTTGCTGCAGCCAATAAAAAATAATGCTGTTACTGCAATTGCTGTGCTTAATAAAATGTTATGAGATTTCATAATTGTTTTAATTTAAAATTAAGAGTAAGGGTTTCTGTTTTTTAGATTTGATAACAATATTCATTAACACAATGCACCTTTAAAAATCAAAATGACTGACCCCGATATTTTAGTTGTTGAATGGGATTGGCATAACATTAGATGGAACTTAAATAAATTTTTTGCGATGGAAACAAAACCAGGAAACGTTGTTGAGGATAATAATAAGCAGCTTACTGATAACAGTGAAAGCCAAACTGAAATGCTTCAGCATGAAAAATTAATAGATCCCGGTAATGAGCACAGTCATCATGTTGATGACGAAAAAAAACCTGATGAGAATACAGAGGCAAGGTTTGATGCGGATTCAGGCGATGATAAAACCGGAACCTAAAGCAGGCAACAAAACAGGATAAATTATTTCTTTAAAAAATCTCTCAGCAAAGGAAATAATTCTCCCGGTTCTTCCACCTGCGGATTATGCCCGGAGTTTTCAAACATCACAAATTTTGCCTGCGGGCAATACTCTTTGTATTTGACCATCATTTTAGGAACTGCCACACGATCATATCTTCCGCCATAAATTAATACAGGCATCGTAAGTTTTTTAAGATCTTTTCTAAAATCAAAATTGCCTATATCACTTCCTACAATAAAATCGCCATCCTTGCCAACCATCTGGTAATACAGTTTTGCATTGAATGCATTTGGATAAGGCATACTTTTTATGTTGGAACGGTTCACAAAATTGTCAGGATTGTAGGCATACAAAAATCCGTAAGGAACTTTACCATAAATATCCTGGTATTTTTGATCGCTGGATACAGCGCCATCTTCACGTATCTTCATTAACTCTTCCCACACTTCAGGATAATTTTCTTTTATTTCATGGTTGCTGTTATCATCATTTTCCTGCCACATAATAAAGCTGTGAAATCCATTTGCTATAATCAGGTGACTTACATGCGAAGGATATTTCAGCGCATAACCTTGTGCAACAAGGCTTCCATAAGAATGCCCGAGCACATTCCATTTGTCATAATGCAAAGCGATCCGCAAACCTTCCAGGTCTTCGATATCACGTGCAAGCGAATATTCTTTTACATCTTTTGCTGTATCGCTTTTCCCTCTTCCAAATGCATCAAAATAAACAAGCGTATTATTATTTGCCATCGAATCAAATTTTCTATAAGCAAGATGATTGCCGCCGGGTCCGCCGGGTATAATTATTAATGGCTCGCCCTTGCCAACCAATACTACCCAAAGTTTGGCGCCATTAACTGTAATATATTTTCCATCAGTAAAACTGCTGGGAAAAGTTTGCGCAATTAAAGAGAATTGAAAAGATACAAAGGCAAAAACAAAAATTATTTTTTTCATAAACTAAAGTGATTATAGGAACGGAAGATAGAATTTTTTTCAGTAAGCTTTAACTAAGGCTAAAAGCTTTTACAATATAACATTGAAAAAAAATTATCTCACAATGCGATGATAATCACTTTGCGTTTATAAAACTTATTGTGAAGCGTTTTATGCATGCTCATGCACACCTTCTCTTATTTCTTCCAGCAGCTTTTTATTAAATGCCTCAAGGTCTTTGGGGCTACGGCTGGTAACCAATCCCCTGTCAACTATCACTTCTTTATCTTCCCAGTTCACTCCTGCATTTTTTAGATCAGTTTGTACAGAAGGATAAGAGGTCATATTTCTTCCTTCCAGTAAACCGGTTTCAATTAATAGTTGAGGTCCGTGGCAAATAGCAGCTATGGGTTTGCCTGCTTCCAAAAAGCTTTTTGCGAATTTTACGCAATCCGGGTTGATGCGCATCAGGTCAGGATTCATAACCCCGCCGGGTATCATCAGCGCATCATAATCGTCCGGGTGTGCATCAGATAAATTTACATCCACCGGTAATTCAATGCTCCAGTGATCGTGGTTCCATGCCTTTACTTTGTCTTTTTGGGGAGATACAATGTCAACCTTTATTCCTGCATCTTCCATTGCTTTTTTAGGACTGGTAAGTTCGGATTCTTCAAATCCGTTCTCAGTTAATATTGCTACTTTTTTCATGATTATATAATTTTTTGTGTAAGAAAATATTATTGTCTGGTGTAACTAAACACCTGCAATAAGTATGCCTTACGGAGAGAGGAGCAACTTATTTTTGATAATAATAATAGCAGGAAAAAATAATAATTGAGGTATCGGTGATTTTATAAATTAATCTGTGTTCTTCAAAAGCTTTAGGAACAAACTCAATATTTCTCATATCAGTTCATCAGCTTTTTCAGTAATGGTTTTTTGCTTTGTATTGTATTCTTCAATTCGTTCCATAAGATCCTGCGTATATTCAGGATCGCTCAGAATATATTCTGTTTCATCAGCCTGCTGTATTGTAATTTCAACCATTTTATGTGGAAACATTTTTTTAATGCGGTCTATAATATCAGCAGAAAGGTTATCAGTATTTATGTGAATAGTTGTTTCCATACTTATTTGTTTATACAAATTTAATTTTTGTTATTTGCAATCATAAATAAACTGATAGTAAAGTTGAGCCATGGCACGTATTAAAGTTGACCTTCACGATATTTATAATAACAGCGCTGCTATAGACAAGGCATTGCAGCAGGCATTTAATGATGCTGTTGAAAAAAAGATACGTGAAGTGGAGATCATCCCCGGCAAAGGGAGCGGTCAATTACGCAAAAAAGCAGAACGCTTTTTACAGCAGCCACATATTAAAAAACAATATCACCGCATAGAGAACGACAGCAAAAACTTCGGGAGGCTATTTGTTTATTTTAAGTTTTAATGAGCAACACTAATAGGTTGTTGTCATATCCTCATCCACGCAAATAATAAAATCAGCTTTGTGTTTATTTTCTGCGAGCAGATGATGAATATCTTTTTGCGATACTGTAGTGATGGTAGCGATATTAATTTCTGGCCGACTGTCTTTTAAATACCAAACAATGCCTTCATAATTCTCAGAATGATAAGCGCCGTTATAATGAATGAATAAACTTCCGGGTTTATAATATTGTAAAATAAAATATGCCATGGTAGCATCTTTAATTGCCTGCGCTTTGGGCAGGTTCTCACCACCATGACCGGGCATCATGGCAAGCATATTTTTATAGCCCGGCAGTTCCGCATTGTAAGTAATAGGCAATGGAGCCATCCATGTTTTTTCTTTTGCAGAAATTGTATCCAACGCCTGGAAGCCTCCCCTGGAAACCATTGCAGCATACCTTCTCGGTACATTGGTTGCTGCAAAAGCAATATTATTTTCTTTTGCAAAATTTACCAACGGAGCATAATCAGTAGGATAATTTTTCCAGAAACGTGCCATAGAGTCTAAACCTTTTGCAGAAAGTTTTCCCTGCAGGTAAAGATCAAGAGCTGGCTGGTTATCCTGCTCAAACATTTCTGCACCGAGAACAAGATCTCTTTTTTGTTTCAGATCTTTTGTTACTTCAAGCTGCAGCCAGTGAGATATCGGGTTGTTATGAAATTCACCAAACAATACAACATCTTTTTGCTGCAGCGTCTTCAGCATTTTTTCATAAGAAACTTTTTTACCTTTTGCGTTGTATAAAACATACGCCGGTTTGTTTTGTGAAAAAGCTGTAAATAAAAACCAGCAACATAACACAAGCAGAAATGTTTTTTTCATCTCACAAAAGTCTGCTGTTTTATTGGATTTATTAAGCGGAACCTATTGCAACATTTAGAACTCTATTCCAACACCTAACTTGATAGCATTGTTATAAGCGTTGGCATTTTTATTTGCATCCAGCTTTGATAAACCATAATCATACGAAGCACTTATGTTTATACCGTTGGTAAGTTTATAGCCCAAACCGCCTGTTATTGCTGCATCCCAGCGGTTGAACTGTTGCGTTGCATCCATATTGCTGTTTACAAGATTGAAACCTAATATGCTGGCAGTAGTATTTAAATTTGCTTTCATTAAATACGAAAACTGAGGACCGGCAAATAATTGTAAGCCGCTGATATTTACTTTAAGCAACAACGGTATATCAATGTAGGTGGATTGTAATTTTGCTTTTGCATTGGCGCCTAAAAACCCAACTCCTTTAATATTTAGTGAGCCGATCAGGTCGTAACCTTTTTCAGAATAAAATAATCCTGGTTCCAGGGATACCATATCTGTTACCGGAACGTTTGCATATCCGCCTGCAAAAAAACCTGTATGGTTACTGGTGGTTATTGCACCATTGGCAAAGCTTAAAAGGTTGTCGAGATTGTTGGAAGCATCTCCACGGATACCGGATGAAATGATACCTGCACGTACACCAAATGTTGGAGTGGTAGAAGATACCTGTGCAAATGAAATTGTGGAAACACAAATTGCCAGGGCGATTAAGAATTGTTTTTTCATAAAAAGTTTGAGACGGATTTTTTAGCCGTGCTGATTTATAAGAAGAAATTTTTTATGAAACGGTTAATGCGGGATTGATAAGTTTTTGTTAATCCGAAAAATTAATTATGGAAAAAATTTTTCATTGAAAGAGATTTTTTTCTCATTGTAAACATTACGTTAAACATAATGCTACAAAAAGTTAATACACAACAACACTGTTGTTTTCACATTTACAATCACCGAAATTAGCTCTATAAATTTTTTCAACTAATGAAACTCCGTATCATAATTATTGCATTGGTAATGCTGGTGCAAAATAGTTTCGCTCAAACATCAAGAGAGATATCTCCGTCACAGATCGCCACATGGATAACAAGACCTGCAAGCTTTACATCTGTTTCCGATGCAAAAGAAATGATAGCCGGTATCATCGAAGTGATCGGACTAAAACCAAACTTTGAAGTGATGGCTGCCAACGTTGATAATGCGGCTGCGGTAGTGTATCAAGGCAAAAGATATATTTTATACAATCCTGATTTTATAAACCGACTTAATGCCGCTGCAGGAAATAAATGGGCATCAATAAGCATTCTGGCGCATGAGATAGGTCATCATCTTAATGGACATACACTCGAAAATATAGGAAGCCAGCCCGAAAAAGAATTGGAAGCAGATGAGTTCTCTGGTTTTGTTTTGCGTCGCATGGGTGCAACACTTGCAGAAGCGCAGGCCGCAATGAAGATAGCAGCAGATTACAAACAAAGTATTACACATCCCGGGAAAACAGAGAGGCTAACAGCCATCGCTGCCGGATGGAACAGGGCTAACGTGCAACAGAACGGTAAAGACCTTGCCAAAACAACGTCTGTATTAAAACAAAAAGATGATGATGTAGTGCATACAAATACACAGCGCACACAGCCACGAAATAATATTTACAATCGCGAGGCATCCGGCGGAGCAGAGAGTGTTGAAACAACGCAAACAAGAAATGTGCACAGAGAAGATAATGATGACGAACAAAGAAATTATCCTGTTAAAACAAATTCTTCTGAAAGCAAAGTGGTGCTGAGCAACAGGAATATTTTGGCTGATATAACTTTTGCAGCAGAACAACAATCAGCATTTTACCTCACTGTAGAATTTAATATTGTAAGACAAATGAATAACCGCATGTACAGCATTGGTAAATTAAAAGCAACTGATAACGGCACTTATCCTTTTATTATTACGGATGAAGCAGGAACAAAACTTTGGGTTGATAACCGCGGCAATATCCTTAACGGAAATTCCAGGAATGTGGGGTTTCTAAAAGTGAGAAAATAAATACACATCCCCATGAAAACAAAACCCTTCCGGAAACGGAAGGGTTTTTTAATGTTGATTTTATATCTTCTTTTAAAGATCAAGCTTTTTGATTCTTGCTTTTAGATCCTTATCAGAAATAATGCTTTGTTCTGACTTATCATAAATTGAAACAAGATAAACAATTTCAGAAATTATTTTTACGCATGTAATTATTCTTGCACCACCACTTTTGCCTTTAGCTTTATCAGTAATAGCCAACCTTATTTTATAAGCATCTTTTCCAAGAGGTGTTCCCTGTTTTGGAGTAGCAGCTAATTGTTCTGCTAAATATTTAATATCATTTTTTAAAGAGGGATATTTTTTTGATAACTTTTTAGCTTCTGATAAAAATTGGGGTGTAGCTTCTACTTTAAAGGGCATCTATCAATTGCTTTAAAGAGACAGATTTAAGTTTACCCTTTTCAATTCTCTTTACCTGCTTCATACCTTTTTCAATACCCTGCAATATTTTTTCTTTTGAAGCCGCAGTTTTGGTGGTAGTTTTTTTCATATTGCTTTCGTTGGTTATTTTATTCCATTCTGTGATTGGAACAAAAACACCTACAGGCTTGCCGTTTGCATCATATGTATATTGAAATGACATAATCTTTTTTCTATAACAAATTTAATTAAAAATAATTGTAGAAGCAGGAACAAAACTATGAGTTAACAACCGCGGCAATATTCTAAACGCAAATTCCGGGAACGTAGAATTTTTAAAAGTAAGAAAATAATGTGCAAGGTTATTTTTGTTTGTTTAAACCTTTAACCTGTTCTTGTCATCAAAGCTGTTGCCAGCTTGCTATCCAGCTATTTGATCTTTGCTTTTTTTTGTAAGAAACCAAAATAATATATTCTGTTAAAGAGTTTGTAACAAGTGCATGTTTTTACTAAAATATTGTCTTTGTTGAAACGTGGACCGGTTGTTGCAAATCAAAGGTAACAGAAACTTCCATTACCGTATTACTGTTGAGGAAACCCGGAATTACTTCTACCAAATCCAGGCTCTCCTTAACATGTCCACCACTCCCGATGGTTGGCAAATACAATATCATATTCATGATAATTTAGAATTGTGTAACACAATACAAGCAAACTATTATTCATCATTAAATAAATAAACCATTATGTTATCAAAACAATTATTATCACCAACCGTAGCAATGCTATTTGTTGTATTACTTGGCGGATGTAAAAAAGACCTTGTGTCAAATACATCCGGGCCTGCATTAACAAGTGCTGTTGCACAAAATGCAAACATTATTTTTGCCGAAAAAGGAGTAAATCTTGGTGTTGCAGGCAATTTTGCAATTTTGTCTAAAACAGGTATTACAGATGTCTATGCATCTGCTGTTACCGGTGATGTTGGAACAAGTCCAATCACAGGTGCCGCACTTTTGTTAAGTTGTTCAGAAGTTACAGGTTCAGTCTATACTGTAGATGCTGCCGGTCCTGCATGTAAGATAACCAGCGCCAGTATGTTGACCACAGCCATTGGTGATATGCAAACAGCATACACAGATGCTGCCGGACGTATCAACCCGGATTTTTTAAATTTAGGTGCCGGAACCATTGGAGGCAAGACACTTACTCCAGGTTTATATAAATGGTCAAGTTCAGTTAATATACCCACAGATATTGCAATTGCAGGTAGTCCAACCGATGTTTGGATATTTCAGGTTGCAGGTACGCTTACTATGAGCTCTGCAGTGAATGTTACCTTGAGCGGAGGCGCCCAGGCAAAAAATATTTATTGGGTAGTTGCTGGTGCCGTTACCTTTGGCACTACCAGTCATTTTGAAGGGAATATTTTAGGGCAAACAGGCATTAATTTGCAAACAGGAGCATCCATAAACGGCAGATTATTGGCTCAAACTGCAGTGACACTTCAAATGAATACGGTTACACAGCCACAATAATTAATTACACAAAGCGCATCTCAACAGGGGCTTCCGCAAGGCAAGCCTCTTTTGCTTTTGTTCATTTTTTTTAGATTGTTTTGTTACCGGCATTTCTTTATAACGATTTCATT
>DATCOF010000299.1:0-10379 GCA_036564845.1 Chitinophagaceae bacterium
TTTTTAACCTCTTCAATTGAAACAGGATAATGCTTTGTGCTATCCGGCATAGTATACCACATTATATTTCTGAAAATATCTTTCTTTATCAGGAAGGCTCTGCCTTTTGTAACTTCCAACACTTCTGCATCATCAGGAAAATATTGCAATGCATCAAGGTAAGTATCAAGCTCATAATTTAAACAGCACTTCAATCTTCCGCATTGCCCGCTAAGCTTTGTTTGGTTGATGCTCAGATTTTGGTAACGTGCTGCCTGTGTGTTCACACTTTTAAAATCTGTGAGCCAGGTTGCGCAACACAGTTCGCGTCCGCAACTGCCGATGCCGCCAACTTTTCCTGCTTCCTGCCTTGCGCCTATCTGCTTCATCTCAACCCTAACCTTAAACTCTGTGGCATAAATTTTTATCAGTTCTCTAAAATCAACCCTGTCATCAGCAATGTAAAAAAATGTTGCTTTTCTGCCATCAGCCTGAATTTCAACCTCCGCCATTTTAAGGTCAACTTTTAATTGTCTTGCCATGGCACGGCTTCTTATCAATACATCTTTTTCACGGGCTTTGGTTTCCTTCCATTTATTTATATCGTTATCTGTTGCTCTTCTTAAAACTTTTTTTATGTCGGAGTTATCTTCTTTAACGCCTCTTTTCTTTAACTGCATGCGAACCAATTCGCCGGTTAAACTTATAGTTCCAACATCAAAACCACTAACGCCTTCAACGGCTACAATATCGCCTTTGTCAAAAAGATGTAAAGAAGTGTTGCGGTAAAAATCTTTGCGGCTACCCTGGTTAAAAGAAATTTCCATGATGCGGCAACTGCTTTCGGGATCGCTGAAAGGAAGGTTTGCGAGCCAATCGTGCACATTCATCCTGTTGCATCCGCCCGTGCTGCAACCACCATTACTTTTACAACCGCCCGGTTTTCCTCCTGTTGATGTGCTACAACTTGCGCAACTCATATAGCTTATAAATTAAAAAAATACAAAATGAAACAGATGAATTGCTATTAAGCTTTAGTGGAGTAGTACCGCGTGTTGCGGACAGCAGATATATATTTGGCTTTGCCTTTATTGTTGCAAACCTTATATATAGTATATGAAATGTTCAACGTTGCTGTTACTTAACCTGTGACACTATCCCGAAACTTCGGGGCTTAAAAACTAATTCAAAAATCTTTCTAAAAATGCCGACCTCAAATTCCTGTTCCTCAATTAACCAAAATTAGCGAATTATCCTTAATAATATGAAACAGTCTGATGCAGAGTGCATGGAACAACATTTTTGCGTTGGCATTGCGCTCAATATAATAAGTGGCTTTGTCCAGCTCGGTAATAATTGCCTCCTGTGCAGAGAGGCTGCAAAGTTTATTTAAACGCACAGCAAAATCTTTTTCCTTTTCGGGCATGTTGCTGAAAGGTGTTTTGATTGTTGTGCTTTCTTCTATCATTCTAACTCTAACGGCTTGCTCCAATAAATGAATGAAGTAGCGCAGAAATTGTTTTTGTCTTTCTCTTCCAAGTTTGCTTATCTCCTCTATCCATTTTATTTGTGCGGCGATATTATTTTTTGCGATGGCATTTAGCCATTCTCTTAACAGGCTTTGCCAATCTTCCTCTGCATGTTGCAGCATTTGTAAACTCTCACGGTAATTGCCCGAACAAACACCGGCTATTTGCCGGGCTTTATTGCTCTCAACTTTACCACGTGTAATTAATGCTTCTTCAATTTCATCATCGGTAAGCGCAGGAATTTTTACCAATTGTGTTCTTGATAAAATTGTGGGCAGAATTGCGCTTTCATCTTCAGCCACAAAAATAAATAAGGTATCCGGCGGTGGCTCTTCAATTAACTTTAAAAGCTTATTGCCTTCTTTGCCCAAAAATTCGGGCATCCACATGATGAGAATTTTATATTGGCTCTCGAAAGCTTTTAAACTAAGCTTGTGGTTTATCTCGTTGCATTCCTGGGCTGTAATATTTCCCTGTTTGTTTTCTGCACCAATAAATTGAAGCCAGTCGTAAATATTTCCATAAGGATAGCCGCAAACAAATTCCCGCCACTCAGTAATATAATCTGTACTTACAGGTTTCTCGCCGGTTTTTTTTGTTACAACCGGGTAAGAAAAATGAATATCGGGGTGAATTAATTTATCAGCTTTAGTGCAGGCGGGGCAAATGCCGCAACTGTCGGCCTCACCCCGGCCCTCTCCTTGCGGAGAGGGAGAAGAAGGAGATTCTCCAAACAAATCAACAGATTTTTTTGCCGCTTCTTTTGCGGAAGTACAAACAATATATTGTGCAAATGCAATGGCGAGTGATAATGCTCCGCTACCTTCTTTACCTAAAAATAAAAGAGCATGGCTTAACCGGTTTTGCTGCACCATTTGCATCAATTGTTCTTTTACCGTTTGCTGGCCAATTATGTTTTTGAATTGCATTGTACAAATATAATTCAGATGAAAGTAAAAAGATTGAGTACAAACTCACGCAAAGGTGCAAAGAAAAATAAAGGCGCAAAGGATTTTCTTTGCGCCTTTTGCTTATGTTTTGTTCGCGCCTTTTGCGTGAAATTTTTAGTTAAGATACTTTGTTACTTCTTCACTCATTGGTTTGGTTTTGTTATGGATAACTGTAAGAAGCTTGCCGTTTTCGTCGAGCAAAAATTTTGTGAAGTTCCATTTGATTGGATCTTTAAATCCTAATTTTTCTGCTTCATCAATGAGGTATTTAAAAATAGGAGCAATGTCATCTCCTTTTACTGAAACCTTATCTGCCATCGGGAATGTTACACCATAGTTCTTTGTACAAAATTCTTTGATCTCTGTGCTGGTGCCTGGTTCCTGTCCGCCAAAATTGTTTGCAGGAAAACCTACGATCACTAGCTTCTCTTTGTACTTTTCATACAACTCTTCTAATTGGGCATACTGTGGTGTATTGCCACATTTAGAAGCTGTGTTAACGATAAGGATCTTTTTGCCCTTAAATTTTTTGAAATCAATTTTACCGCCATCAAGCGCTTCTACTTTAAACTTGTAAATAGAAGTTACTTTTTTCTCAGGCGAGAAAAAAGAAGAAAGCAGTAAGATACTTGCTGCTAAAAGTAATTTGTTCATAATTTTTTTTATTTGAATATAAAATTACGAGAAATTAGAATTAACTGAATGTTATTATTTAGAAGCAAATGCCAAAGTTGCAATGCTAAGTTTTGTTCCTTCGATCTTTAATATTTCAATACCACAAGCTTCCAAAGTTGCACCTGTAGTTACAACATCATCTACAAGCAATATATGTTTGTCTTTAATTTCCTGTGCATTATTTATTTCGAAACTGCCTTCAACATTTTGCCAGCGCTCAGTCCGGTGCTTTTTTGTTTGTGTTTCTGTAAAACGTTTTCTTATAACATTGTTTTTTATTACCGGTATCCCCATTACTTCGCTCATGCCATTGCATAAAATAGTTGCCTGGTTATATCCTCTTTTAAATTCTTTGTCGGCAAATAAGGGTAAAGGGATCAATGCATCAACGTTAGTAAAACGGTTATTATTTAATAAGCTGCTACCCATCATAACACCAAGATATAACCCAACATCTTTATTGTTTTTGTATTTAAATTCATGAATGAGCGTTTGTATTAAAGTTCCTTTTGCAAAATAGAATTCACTCATGGCAGCTGTTAATGCAAGCCTTCCCCAAAATATTTTTTCCACAGGATTATTTGCATGCATTGCGAAGTTTGTATGAGGCAGATCATTTACACATTGCAGGCAAAGCAGGTTATCATCTTCCACAAGATCACTTCCGCAACCGGTGCAAACATGTGGAAAGAAAATATGAACTAAGGGAGATAATATGTTTGATCTAAGATTCAAATTTGCGATAATTTAAAATAGATACTGATACAATTCTTCCACTTTTCCTAATGCCACAACTTCAATACCTTGCCTACCGGCAGGCAGGTTAAATTTTTGTTTACCTAAACCTTTGGTGTTGTATTTACTTACAATGATCTTTTCAAATCCAAGTTTTTCTGCTTCAGCAATGCGTTGCTCAATTCGGTTTACTGCTCTTATTTCGCCGCTCAATCCTACTTCTCCTGCAAAACAAAGATGCATTGGCAATGATACATCTTCGTAAGATGAAAGCAAAGCGCTGAGTACAGCAAGATCTATCGAAGGATCTTCAACTTTTAATCCGCCGGCAATATTTATAAAAACATCTTTAACTCCAAAATGAAATCCACCTCTTTTTTCAAGTACGGCTAATAAGAGTTGTAATCTTCTTAAGTCGAAACCTGTGTTGGTTCGCTGAGGAGTGCCATAAACACTTTGAGTAACCAACGCCTGCACTTCAATTAATAAAGGACGAATCCCTTCGATGGTTGCAGCAATGGCAACACCACTAAGTTGATCTTCTTTTTGTGTAATAAGAATTTCAGAAGGGTTGCTTACTTCTCTCATACCCTCACCCGTCATTTCATAAATTCCTAATTCTGCCGTTGAGCCAAAACGGTTTTTTAGTGTTCGTAAAATGCGGTAAGCATAATTCCTGTCGCCTTCAAACTGAAGAACAGTGTCAACCATGTGCTCTAAAATTTTTGGTCCTGCGATGCTGCCATCTTTGGTTATGTGGCCGATTAAAAAAACCGGTGTATGTGTTTCCTTTGCAAATTTTTGAAATTCTGCAGCACATTCTCTTATCTGCGAAACACTTCCCGGAGAAGACTCGACATACTGCGATTGCATCGTTTGAATAGAATCAACAATAACCAGTTGCGGCTTTAATTTTTTTATTTCCTGAAAGATGGTTGAAGTATTAGTTTCGGTAAGCAGGTAAAAATTTTCATTTTGAATTTTTAACCTGTCTGCCCGCATTTTTATTTGCTGTTCGCTTTCTTCACCACTTATGTAAAGCGAAACAATATTATTAAGCTGTAACGCATCCTGTAAAAACAAAGTTGATTTACCAATACCGGGTTCACCGGCAATAAGTACAATGCTTCCGGGAACTATGCCGCCACCCAGAACACGGTTGAGTTCTGCATCTTTAGTGATAATTCTTTTTTCTTCACCGCTGGTGACCTCACTTAAAGAAATTGTTTTTAATCTTTTGTCAGTTCCCGAAAATTCTTTCCAGTCATTTTCTTTTTTATCAGTTCCCTTTTGAATTACTTCTTCAACAAAAACATTCCATTGATTGCAGGAAGGGCATTTGCCCAACCACTTTGCACTTTCGTATCCACAGTTCTGGCAAAAAAATGCTGTCTTTGTTTTACTCATTTGGTTTTTTATGTGAGGCGTAAATTAAAGAATGTTTTTTTGAAGAAGTAAAAGTAAGATTGAGATTTAATTACGAACTGCAAAAAGCAATTTGTTTGGAAAGAAAAATTTATAAAGATGTTGCAGGAAATTAAAAACAAACAGTTGTTACTTATAAAAAAATTATGAGTTGATTTAAAATTTCCAATTGCTTCAACACTTCAACTAAAGTAAAAGGGTCAGTATTGCTACTGACCCTTTATACTTACTAACCCATTAAATTCTATAGCTAAATTACAAATTGCCCACAGATAAACAAATTAATTTTTTGGGTTGTGAATAAATAATCCTCTTTTGGAAACATCCTGTCATAACTGGTTTTTTTTATTCTATCATTGATTATTAAGTAGTTATAAAGATCTGAGAGATTACAAAGAAAAATCTGGAGAAAATTGCCGTATAAATATTTGGTTTATAAAATAAACTACTTTACGTTTGTGACATATTTATAACAATGTACAAAATTTTCTGCCTGGTTTTCTTAATTAGTTTCTCTGCCAAAGCATAAACAAATATCTCGGAAAAAATTCTTGATAATAAAAACAAACCTCTTTCAGGCATTAGTATAAGTTTAAAAAATACTTATGATGGCCCTTTCAGCACTTTGCGCCTGGTTAATTCCCGGTATTATTTTAAGAAGGAGATATTTAAAATTGTTACAAAAACAATAACAGCATGGAGTTTAAAGAGTTGGATCCTATATTACATGCACCGCTGCGGCTTGCAATCGTTAGCTTGTTGCTGAGCGTTAAAGAAGCGGAGTTTACTTTTATAAAAGAAAAAACAAATTCAACAGCAGGTAATGTAAGTGTACAAATTAACAAGCTTAAAGAAGCTGGTTATATTGAAGTAACAAAACAGTTTAAAGATAATTACCCGCTTACCATTTGTAAAATAACTCCTAAAGGAATTGATGCTTTTGAAAATTATGTAAAGGCTTTACAAAGTTATATGCATCCGGGAACAAGTTAACCAGTGATGAGTGATGAGTAATCAGTGATTAACCCATCTCATCACCGATAACTTATCACTTATAACCTGTCTCTCTAATCCTATCCTTCCTCAACAATTTTTTCATCCACTGCATTGGCAACAAAAGATGCACTAACTTTTTTAAGAGGATTTTTTCTGTTCTCGTCATAGGTCTTCCTGCTGTTAATAATATCTATGCAGGTAAATATGGCAGCCCTGAAAGATCCTTCATCAGCCTGGTTCTTACCCGCAATATCAAACGCAGTTCCATGGTCTGGGCTTGTTCTTACACCGGAAATTCCTGCTGTGTAATTAACGCCTTCCCCGATAGATAATGATTTAAAAGGTATCAATCCCTGGTCGTGATACATGGCTAATACTGCATCAAATTTTTCATACTGAGCTCTTGCAAAAAATGCATCTGCACTAAACGGTCCCATTACAAGAACATTTTTTTGCCTGGCATCTTTAACAGCGGGTTTAATAATTTCTTCTTCTTCCTTACCAATCAAACCTTCATCACCGGCATGAGGATTTAATCCCAGCACAGCGATCTTTGGCTTGTCAATTCCAAAATCCTGTTGCAGGCTTGCATACATTATTTGCAACTTGCTGGTAATATTTTCTCTTGTTATATATTGGGCTATATCTTTTACGGGCACATGTTCGGTAACCAATCCTACTTTTAAATTTTCTGCCGTTAACAACATCAGCACATCTTTTACTGAAAATAATTTTTTTAAAAAAGGAGTATGACCTGTATGATTAAACTGTTCGCTCTGAATATTTTTTTTATGAATAGGAGCCGTAACCAAACCATGGATCTTTCCTTCCTTTAACGCCTGCGCTCCAGCCATGAGGCTTTTTATTGCATACTTTCCGCCGATCTCATTCATTACTCCCGGCGTTATTGCAATTTCTTCTTCCCAGCAACTAAATATATTTACCTGTTTGTGGTTAACTCTTGAAAGCTCTTTTATATTCATAAAATTAAACACTATTTCAGGCACGCTCTTCCTGTAAAAATTTATTACCTTATTGCTTGCAAACACAACAGGGGTGCATATTTCCAGTATCCTGTTATCAGATAAAGTTTTAATGATAAGCTCTGTGCCTATACCATTTACATCACCGCATGTAAAACCAATTATGGGTTTGTGCTCTGAAATTCCTGTAGTCATTTTCTAAAATATTTGATGGTTGCAAGGTAAATAATTATAACTGCTTTAGTAACATCTGTCTCAATAATGAAATTGCGTTGACGAAGTAATGTAATTTGCAGCACATGTTTACAGTAAAAAAATCCCTCGGTCAGCATTTTTTAAAAGATGAGAACATCATTAAAAAAATTGTTGACGCCTTAAAGCAAAATGATTTTAAAAATCTTTTGGAAGTCGGTCCCGGTGGAGGAGCATTGACCAAATATTTAATAAAAATTCCGAACATAAATTTTAAGGCTGTAGAACTGGATGAAGAGAAAGTTGATTTCTTAATAAAAAATTATCCCGTTCTACAGGATAAGATCATTCATAAAAGTTTTTTACAGATAGACAGGCCTTTTGACGAGCCGTTTACGGTTATCGGAAATTTTCCTTACAACATTTCTACCCAAATTCTTTTTAAAGTTTTGGAATGGAAAGAATTTGTACCGTGTGTTATTGGTATGTTTCAAAAAGAAGTGGCACAAAGAGCAGCATCCAAAGAAGGGAGTAAAATTTATGGAGTGCTAAGTGTGTTGATTCAATATCATTACGACGTTGAATATTTATTTGATGTAGGCAATGAATGTTTTACACCGCAGCCAAAAGTAAAAAGCGGTGTGATAAGATTAACAACAGTAAAAGAAAAACTTCCCGTAAAAAGTGAAAGGGCATTTTGGGTACTGGTAAAAACAGCTTTTAACCAGCGCCGAAAAACCATGCGCAACGCCGTAAAAAGTTTATTCACGCAGGAAGAACTGCAGGATGAATTATTTTTAAGAAGGGCTGAAACACTGAGTGTAAAAGAATTTGCTGACCTTACTTTCAGGATGAGATAAACTTATTTCGTTTTCTTTATTTGTACTTTTGCTCCTTACGATTGATAAAATTTTTATGTCTTATTCGCCAACTAATAATGTTCGTATAGTTACAGCAGCTTCACTCTTCGACGGGCATGATGCAGCGATAAATATTATGCGTCGCATCATGCAAAGCAAGGGTGCAGAAGTTATTCATCTTGGCCATAACAGGAGTGTTGCCGAAATTGTTGAATGTGCCATTGAAGAAGATGCGCAGGGCATTGCAATTACAAGTTACCAGGGCGGCCATGTAGAGTTTTTTAAATACATGAAAGACCTGCTGAATGAAAATGGCTGTGGTCATATAAAAATATTCGGCGGTGGCGGTGGAACAATTTTGCCATCAGAAATTGAAGAGTTACATAAATATGGTATCACAAGAATTTATTCTCCTGATGATGGAAGAAAGATGGGGCTGGAAGGTATGATTGAGGATGTTGTAAAGCAATGTGGCCTCCCCCTAACCCCCTCCGGTGGAGGGGGAACAGTATCTCTTACTAGTAATGGGCATTTTGCATTGGGTGAATGGAGAGATATTAAAAAAATAGCAAGATCAATTACAAATGCTGAAAATGGAATTATCTCCCCCTCCACCGAAGGGGGCCGGGGGGAGGCAGTATTAGGTATTACAGGAACCGGTGGTGCAGGAAAATCCTCAGTAACTGATGAAATTGTTCGCCGTTTTTTAAATACTTATACTGATAAAACGATTGCAGTTATTTCTGTTGATCCCTCAAAGAAAAAAACAGGCGGTGCATTGTTAGGTGATAGAATAAGAATGAATTCCATTCACAGTCCGCGGGCTTATATGCGAAGCCTTGCAACAAGAGAAAGTGATAAAGCATTGAGTGAATTTGTTCAGGAAGCCATCGACATTTGCAAAGAAGCAAAATATGATTTTATTATTTTAGAAAGCGCCGGTGTGGGACAAAGTGATGCTTCCATATTAGATTATTGTGATGTAAGTATGTATGTGATGACGCCGGAATATGGCGCTGCATCACAACTGGAAAAAATTAATATGCTTGATTATGCCGACATTGTTTGCATAAACAAATTTGATAAAGCCGGCGCATTGGATGCGTTGCATGATGTGAAAAAACAATACAAGCGCAACAATAATTTATGGACAGCAAAAGATAATGAACTGCCTGTTATAGGAACGATCGCATCGCAGTTTAATGATGCCGGTATAAATGAATTGTTTGAAAGGTTGATGGAAACAGTAGCTGCAAAAACAGGTGTAAAATTCGCAGGTGACATTGAACATCACAAACACACGAAAGATACTACCAGCCAAACACACATCATTCCTGCAAAGCGTGTAAGATATCTTGCCGAGATCGCAGAAGAAATTTATAAGTATAATAAGTTAGCTGATGAGCAGGCAGAGGTTGCTTCAAAACTGTATCAGTTGGATGGCGTTTTGCATCTTGCAAAAGGAAGTGAGAATTTAAAAGACATTGAGATATTAAAAGAAAAATATGTCAAACAACTTTTGCCTCTCTGTAAAAAATTATTAAATGAATGGGAAGAAACAAAATCCAGTTATCAAAAAGAATTCTTTGAATATGATGTTAGAGGTAAGATTATAAAACTCCCTTTGTATTTTGAATCGCTTTCCCATTCTAAAATTCCAAAAATATCTGTGCCCCGTTTTAAAGATTGGGGAGATATTTTAAAATGGAGATTGCAGGAAAATTTTCCCGGAAAGTTTCCATACACTGCAGGAGTGTTTCCATTAAAGCGCCAGGAAGAAGATCCGACAAGAATGTTTGCCGGTGAAGGCGGGCCGGAAAGAACTAACCGCCGTTTTCATTATGTAAGTATCGGTCAGTCTGCAAAGCGCCTCAGCACTGCATTTGACAGTGTTACCCTTTATGGTGAAGATCCTGATCCCCGTCCTGATATTTATGGAAAAGTTGGTAACAGCGGTGTGAGTATTGCAACAGTTGATGATGCAAAAAAATTGTACAGTGGCTTTGATCTTTGTGATGCAAAAACTTCTGTGAGCATGACGATCAATGGGCCTGC
>DATCOF010000300.1:0-12296 GCA_036564845.1 Chitinophagaceae bacterium
TTACTTGTCATTCTTATTACCGGGATTATCATTTCTTCAAGACTTACGCCACCATGCTGAAAAGTATTGCGGTAATAATTTACAAAGTGATTGTAATTATTGGGATAACATAAATAGCCATCCTGTTTTGCAAAAATAAAAGATGAATTCACGTTAGGTACAGGAAGTCCAGCCTGCCGTGGATCACGGAATGCAAGCACGTCCTTGGCTTCATAATTTAAATTTCTTCCATGCTTGTAGCGCAGGTTGGCGGTTGTTTGTTTATCACCAACTACTTTGCTTGGTGAGTTAACTCTCACACTCCCATGATCTGTTGCAACAATGAGATTGATTTTTTTATCAGCGATCTTTTTTAATGCTTGGTGCAATGGAGAATGCTCAAACCATGACGCTGTAATGCTGCGGTAGCTTACTTCATCAGCCGCAAGCTCTTTCAGCACTTCCATTTCTGTTCTTGCATGGCTAAGCATATCAACAAAATTGTAGACAATAATGTTGATATCATTTTGCAACATGTTATGCATATTATCAACCATCTTTTGCCCGTCGTGGTGATTGGTAATTTTTGTGTACGAAAATTTAAGATCTGTTTTTCTTAAGCGTTGCAATTGTGCTTTAAAAAATCCTTCTTCAAACATATTTTTGCCACCTTCTTCATCATCGTTTTTCCATTCTATGGGAAATTGTTTTTCAATTTCTATAGGCAATAGCCCTGCAAAAATTGCATTACGGCTGTATTGTGTTGCGGTTGGCAAAATAGCATAAAACGTTTCTTCTTCCTGTATCCTGAAGCTCTCTGCGAATATGGGCTGAATTGTTTTCCATTGATCGAACCGCAAATTATCTATCAGCACAAAAAAAGTTGGTGTCCCTTTTTCTATGTGAGGAAAAACTTTATACTTCATCAATGTGTTACTCATCACCGGCGCATCGGCTGCAGGATTGGTAACCCATGTTGAATAATTTCTTGAAATAAATTTAAAGAACTCGGTATTGGCTTCCTGCTTTTGTGATTGAAATATTTCCTGCATTTCAGGGCTGTCACTCTTCTTCATTTCAAGCTCCCAATAAACAAGCTTTTTATAAATTTCCATCCATTCATTATAATCGGGATTATTGCTCAATGCCATAAATAATTCCCTGAATTGCTGTTGATAGGATGAGGTTGTTTTTTCTGCAACAAGCCTGCGGTTATCAATTATCTTTTTTAATGAAAGCCAAACCTGGTTTGGATTAACGGGCTTTATTAAATAATCTGTTATCTGCGAGCCAATGGCTTCATCCATTAAATTCTCCGTCTCATTTTTTGTGATGAGCACAATAGGTGTTTGCGATTTTATCTCTTTAATTTTTTGCAGCGTTTCCAAACCGGAAATACCCGGCATGCTTTCATCAAGCAATACAACATCAACTTCATTGTCTTTTACATAATCAACCGCATCAAAACCATTACTTAACGATTTTACTTCGTATCCTTTATTTTCCAAAAACATGATCTGGGATTTTAAACTCTCCATCTCATCATCAACCCATAAAATTTTTGCTAAACTCATTTGCAATTTGTTTACCCCAAATCCGTGAAGGGATCAGGAAATTATTATAAATGCTCCTTAGGTGTAAGGTGTACAAATGTAATTTATTCCCATTCCAAAAATTACCTTTGCAACTATGCTAATACATTTTAACAATTTATAGATGTCGTACCGCAAAATAATCAACGATCCGGTTTATGGTTTTATCACGATTGATGATCCTTTGATCTTTACCATTATCTCTCATCCTTATTACCAGCGTTTACGGCGCATTCACCAGATGGCAATGGCTGCACTGGTTTACCCCGGCGCTGTGCATACAAGATTACATCATTCATTGGGTGCATATCATTTAATGTGCAATGCGATTAATGAATTAAAAAGTAAAGGTTTTGAAATAACAAAAGAAGAAGAGCAGGGAGCAAAAGCTGCCATCTTATTACACGATATAGGCCACGGGCCTTACTCTCATGCGTTAGAAGACACATTGATCGAAGGGGTTTCACACGAAGAAATTTCATTGCTGTTGATGAAAAACATGAATGATCAAATGAATGGCCAGTTACAAATTGCGATAGATATTTTTACTGATAAACATCCCAAAAAATTTCTTCATCAACTGGTGAGCGGACAACTGGATGTAGACCGTATGGACTACCTGATGAGAGATAGTTTTTTTACCGGCGTTAGCGAAGGAGTGATAGCCTACGACCGCATTATAAAAATGCTTACAATTCATAATGGCGAATTGATGATAGAAGAAAAAGGCATCTACTCAATTGAAAAATTTTTAGTAAGCAGGCGATTAATGTACTGGCAGGTTTATCTGCATAAAACAGTTTTATGTGCGGAAAAAATGATGGTAAATATTATCAAACGTGCCAAAGCAATAAAAGCCGAATCTCCTTCAGCAACTTTAAATATTTTTCTCAGCGATGATTATAAACAGCACGGCATAGAAAAATTTCTTACAGAATTTTGTGATCTTGATGATTATGATTTTTTAAATGCAATAAAACACTGGGTAGATCACCCGGATAAGATCTTATCGTTTTTATGCAAAGGCATTATTAACCGCAACCTTTTAAAAGTAAAATATTTTTCGCGGCCGGTACTGGCAGAATTATTGGATAAGAAAAAAGCTGATGCGATTCAAAAATTAAACATTTCAAAAGAAGAAGCATCTTACCTTACATTTACCGGAGAAACAGAAAATAAAACATACAATACTTTAGATGAGCATATTCATATCTTATTTAAAGATGGCACGGTAAAGGATATATCTAAAGTAGATAATGCATTAATTAATCAATCTTTATTTGGCACCGTAAAAAAATTTTACATTTGTTACCTAAAATAGCTGCAAGCTCTAAGCCATAAGCCACAGGAAGAAATTCAAATTATATTCCTTGTTGTCTTAAACTTGTAGCTTGCAGGTTGCAGTACTTTAATCATGCAGTTTAACGCAGCGCAAATAGCATCTTTAATAAATGGGAAAATAGAAGGCGATGATACCGTCTCTGTTTCATCATTCGGCAAAATTGAAACAGCAACAAAAGGCCAGTTAGCATTTTTAGCCAATCCTAAATACGAGGAGCATCTCTATTCAACCGATGCATCCATCATTATTATAAATGATACACAGGAAATTAAACAAAAGCCTGACGCTACATTAATCCGGGTGGCAGATGCCTATTCAGCCATAGCAACTATTTTAGCACTGTATCAAAAATTGAGGACCGAACAAATGAACGGTATTCAGCAGCCTGTGTTTATTGCCAGCACCGCCAAAATAGGGCAGAATGTTTTTATCGGGGCATTCACATACGTTGGTGAAAATGTTATTGTTGGTGATAATGTAAAAATATTTCCGCAGGTTTTTTTGGGAGACAATGTTACCATTGATGACAACACAATTATTTATCCCGGGGTAAAGATCTATCATGATTGTATCATCGGCAAAAACGTAAACATACATGCGGGCAGTGTGATTGGCGGCGATGGTTTTGGATTTGCACCACAACCTGATGGCACCTTTAAAAAGATCCCGCAGATCGGTAATGTGATAATTGAAGATGATGTGGAAATCGGCGCCAATGCAACTATCGACAGGGCTACTCTTGGATCTACCTTAATAAAATCAGGAGCCAAACTGGATAATCTTATACAGGTTGCCCATAATGTAGAGGTTGGAAATAATACAGTAATTGCAGCGCAAGCCGGCATTAGTGGAAGCACAAAAATTGGCAACAATGTTATGATCGGAGGACAGGCAGGTGTTGTTGGTCATTTGCAAATTGCTGACGGCAGTAAAATAAATGCACAAAGCGGTGTAAGCAAATCAATGAAAACTCCCAACATGGCTGTTACTGGTTCGCCTGCCTATGATTATACAAGCGCATTACGCAGCCAGGCATTAAGCCGCAACCTTCCGGAGATGGAAAAAAGAATTGTTGAACTGGAACAACTTATACAGCAATTACTGGCCGAAAAAATAGCCCACTAACCTTATTAACATTTCCTCTTTCATTTCATTGCTTACTACCCCTAATCAAAATCCGATTCTTTTCATACTTTCGTGCATATGGAGCAAATGAACTCTAAGGAGGAATATTTTCAACACACCATCAAGAATGAATTAAGCATTTCCGGTGCCGGTATTCACACCGGTGAGTCCGTAACTATAAGGCTTAAACCTGCAGAACCCAATACAGGCATAATTTTTCAAAGAGTTGATCTCCCCGGTAAGCCAATTGTAAAAGCAGATGTTGATAATGTAATTGAAACCAACCGAAGCACTACCATCGAACAGAACGGCGCAAGAATAAGTACCATTGAACACCTTATGGCAGCGCTGGTAGGCATGCAGGTAGACAATGTGTTGATAGAAATTGATGGCGAAGAAGTTCCTATACTTGATGGCAGTGCCGAACCTTTTATTGAAGCATTTGAAAAAGTTGGCGCAGCAAAACAGGATGCAAAAAAAATATATTATACCATAGACCATAACATTACTTTCTCTGATGAAGAAAAAAAAGTTGAAATGGTTGCCCTTCCTTATCATCAATATCGTATCAACACATTGATAGATTTTAACTCCCCGGTATTGGGTACGCAACATGCTTCCTTAAAAAATATTGCGGACTTTAATAAAGAGATAGCCCCCAGCAGAACATTTTGTTTCTTTCATGAGTTGGAAGTGTTGCTGGCAAATAATCTTATTAAAGGCGGCGATATAAATAATGCAATAGTTGTTGTTGATAAACCCGTAACCGAAGAACAAGTAATGCGCCTCTCGAAAGTATTTAATAAAAAAGATGTAAAAATTAGTGAGTCCGGCATTCTTAATAATCTTGAATTACGTTTTCCTAATGAACCTGCAAGGCACAAACTATTGGATGTTGTAGGCGACCTTGCGCTGGTGGGTTTTCCTTTTAAAGCACATATCATTGCCAACAGGCCCGGCCATTCATCTAACATAAAGTTTGCAAAAAAAATAAAAGAGCACATAAAAAAATATAAGAACAGGCAGGATATTCCAAAGTATGATCCCAATCAAACACCACTCTACGACATCCAGGAAATTGAAAAAATATTACCGCACAGGTATCCATTCTTACTGGTTGATAAAGTGATGGAGTTATCCGACACCCACGTTATTGCAATAAAAAATGTAACCTACAACGAACCGTTTTTTCAGGGGCATTTTCCCGGAAACTCAGTAATGCCCGGGGTTCTGCTGGCTGAAGCATTGGCACAGACAGGAGGTTTTATTGCCATCCCAAGAGATTCACCGGATAAGTATGATACCTATTTTTTAAAAATAGAGAACTGTAAATTCAAACAAAAAGTTGTGCCGGGAGATACACTTATTTTAAAAATGGAATTGCTTCATCCAATACGCAGAGGCATTTGCGAAATGAGAGGAACCATTTTTGTTGGAGATAAATTAGTAACCGAAGCTATCCTTGTTGCACAAATAGTAAAACGCCCAAAACCATAAGTATGATCAGCACTCTTGCACATATTAATCCTTCTGCCCAAATAGGAAAAAATATAAGGATAGATCCGTTTGCTGTAATTGAGGCTGATGTATCCATTGGTGATGATACCCATATAATGTCGCACGCAATTATTATGTCAGGAAGCCGGATCGGTAATGGATGCAGAATTTTTCCTTCAGCAGTTATTGGCGCCATACCACAGGATCTAAAATTTGAGGGAGAAAAAACCACTGTGGAAATTGGCAATAATACAACCATTCGTGAATGTGTTACCATTAACCGCGGCACCAAAGACAAAAATAAAACAGTGGTTGGTAATAATTGTTTACTAATGGCGTATTCACATCTTGCACATGATTGCATAATTGGCAACAATGTAATATTAGCTAACACTGTACAACTTGCCGGGCATGTTACCGTAGGAGATTATGCCATAATCGGCGGCATGGCAGCAGCCATTCAATTTGCTACAATTGGCGCCCACACTTACATTGCGGGCAACAGCGAAATAAGAAAAGATGTACCGCCTTACATTAAAGCAGGCCGTACACCATTAAGCTATGTTGGATTAAATTCTGTAGGCCTGGAAAGAAGAGGATATACAAAAGAAAAAATTAATGAGATACTTGAGATATACCGTCAACTATACCTTAGAGGATTAAATACCACACAGGCCCTTGAAAATATTGAAAAAGATCTGCCTTCATCATCTGAAAAAGATCACATAGTTAATTTTATTAAGGCAAGCAAACGCGGCATAATAAAGGGTTTTGGAAAAGGCAGCAATGACAATGATGAAGATTAACCTTAAAAATCTTGGTAAGCGTTTCAACAGGGAATGGATATTCCGCCATCTTGATTTTGAATTGGAGGCTGAAAGATCGTATGCTATCACCGGGCCTAATGGTTCCGGAAAATCAACACTGCTGCAGATCATAGCTGGGGCAACTACTTTTAATGAAGGAGATATAGGCTATTTTTTAGCCGGTAAAAAAATACTTTCAGAAAATGTTTTCACTAACATTTCCATTGCTGCACCATATTTAGAATTGGTGGAAGAAATGACATTGATAGAATTTTTACATTTCCATTCCAAATTAAAAAACTGGTTGCCTGGTTTTGATGCTGAAAAAATAATTTCAATTATTAATTTAGAAGAAGCTGCGCAAAAACAAATAAGATATTTTAGCAGCGGTATGAAGCAGCGGGTAAAATTAGCCCAAGCAATATTTAGTGATGTTGCTGTTGTATTGCTGGATGAACCCTGCACTAATTTAGACGAGGAAGGAATAACGTTATACAAAAAGTTGGTTAATGATCATTGCCAAAACCGTTTACTAATTGTTAGCAGTAACGATGTGCAGGAATATGATTTTTGTAAAGAGATAATCAATATTAAAAATTATAAAGTTTAGAGAATAACATCCGTCCCGGGAACCGAACAACAATCCAAAAAAAGTTATGACTACTTTAATTCCTGTAGCAGCAGATTTATGCCATTATCCGGAAGACTATACATATTCTTCAGCAAAATATTATGTAACAGGAGAAGACGGGTTTGGTATAATAACACATTGGATGGATTAAAATGAATAGCGTTAGTATTCAAACTGATGTTGGTGATCAACGGCGGCCTCTTTTAATGTTGCTAATGTTTTAATTTTAAAGTGGAAGGCCTGCAAAGGCAAAAAGCTTTTTCTATCGTTATTTATTTTTTCGACTTGATATATTTATAAGGGCCATCTCCTCCCACTTCTACTGACGACTTTTTAGGCTCCACTTCTACTTTACCTCGTTGACCATAAACAATCCAATAGAAACTGCCATTTTTACCATGCACGGTAAACATATTATCCTTTACCCTTGAGGTTCTATAGACAATGTTTTCATCTGAATCATTCTCATAAATAGTTGTTATCTGTATTGAAAAATTTGTAGCAAAAGCACTCACATAATCTGGAAGTTTTACCGTTACAGATTTGTTATTTTCAATCTTAGATTCTCCTCTATAATATACCCCCGCTTCTGGCCCCTCCAAACATGCATGAACTAAATAACTATCTGGCTTTGTAGGGTGGTTTATAACAAAAGTCTTGGCTGTATAGGAAATTTCATTTGTAGTTGTATTGTAAGTTAAAAGAGATTGATTAAAATCTTGAGTTTCCGTTATTGGGCTCACAAAAAATCCGGAATTATTACTATTTAAAGAGGTATTGGTAGCATTCAATATAATACTATTTGTCGCTTGATTACTTTGACCAGCATAAGCACCAATTGCAATAGAGTTTGCCCCTTGATTACTTTTACCTGCTAAATTACCAACTGCCACAGCATTGGATCCTTGATTTTCATAACCCGTTTCATTTCCAACTGCAATAGCGTTGGATCCTTGAGTACTGTTACCTGAATTAGTTCCAACTGCAATAGCGTAAGATCCTTGAGTATTGTTACCTGCTGAAGCACCAACTGCCAAAGCATAGGATCCTTGAGTATTATATCCCGTTTCACTACCAATTGCAATAGCGTTGGATCCTTGATTAATTGAACCCGTTTCATTTCCAATTGCTACAGCACTAGAACCTTGATTAGTGTAAGCTGCTGAATAACCAACTGCTATAGCATTGGATCCTTGAGTAATATTAGCTGCATAAGATCCAACTGCAATAGCGTTGGATCCTTGAGTATTATATGCCGTTTCACTACCAATTACAATAGCGTTGGATCCTTGATTAATTGAACCCGTTTCATTTCCAATTGCTACAGCACTAGATAGTTGAGAGTCGGAACCAGCACTAAATCCTAGTGCAATAGAACCATCCCCTTGATTAGTTTGACCAGCATTTAATCCTACTGCAATAGAAGAATTTCCTTGTCTAGAGTAACCCGCAGCCGATCCAATTGCAACGGAGTTATTTCCTTGAATAGATTTACCGGTGTTTGATCCTACTGCAATCGAGTTCGTTCCTTGCCCAGTTTGACCAGCATTTATACCAATATCAACATTGCCAATTTGCCCATTAGTACCAAAATTAGTTCCATTTATTGTCAAATCATAAGCTCCTAAATCGACTGGACCTGTCGCCCCTGTATAAGGAACACCAGCAGAATTAACCCACCTAACCACTCCCCCACTATCGGTAGCCAATACTTGACCAGTAGCACCGTTTGTGTTCGGATAAATAACAGTACCCACTTTCAAGGTGTTAAAGGTTGCATCAGTTACGACTCCGCCATTTTTGCTTATTCCCTGTGCCGCTATATAATTGACCATAAAAGCGCAAGGCAGTATAAAGAAGATTTGTTTCATGTGTGTATTTTTATAAAATTAGAACTATCAAATCGTATTTATTTGGATTCAAAAAAAGGTTAAAAATAAGTAACTTCAACCTCTAAATTAAAGCTTTTTCCATAAACTAAATACCTCTATCTAAACACTAAAGCCATTTAGTTAATTTTTCTGCCGTCGATTTCTATGACAAAAACAAAACTATTTTAAGCTGTCCTTTTCACATATTCCTGTTGCTTATTAACAACGGCAATCACTCTTGCTAACAATTTATTTTTTACAGCATTCAATACACTCATTTTATTTTTTCCTTCTGCAACTTTACGTTCTGCCGCAGCCGGGGCCATTATCACCATTATCAAAACCAAAGCCAACAGCATTGCTGCCATTGCATTCTGTAGAAGACCAGTAATATCCTGAATGAGAAAAGCCGCCAATTACAGCCCGGTTTAAATATATCTTATTCAGTTCATCCGTGCTTGGCATGAACCAGTCACTGTAGCCATTTAAAACAAGGTCATCACAAATTTTTGCCCCGATAGCAGCCGTTCCACAGCCGTTCACAATTGCAGTTGTATTCGCTTGTCCGGAACCAAAGGCATTATTGTTTGCGCCGACAAATGTGCCCTGGCATCCCCATTCAGTATTTACAGCAATATCAACAGCCGTGATAATTATACCATGCAACACATTTGCATCATAACCGGGATCTCCCGGTTTTAAAATATAACCGATAAGCCCGCCCATGTAAAATTGCCCTATTGAATTTACAGTTACTTGTAATTTCCCGTTTTTATCAACACCTGTAACTCCAATGGCGCCATTCCTGTTTACATAAGCTGCCTCAGTATTTACTATCTCTCCATTTTTGGTAATCCCCTGTGCTGATATATTATTTGTAACAACAATAATCAGCAATACAAAAAGTAATTTTTTCATTATAAGAGATTAATAATAATAATCAAATTGAATTCTATCACCTGCAACTAAAGTATACGATCCGTTAGCGCTTGCAGTATATGTCAAAGTAGTGCCGCTTATGCTATAGGCTGTGTTACTTATCCTGATACCATTGATATACATTTTTACTTTGCTGTTGGCAGAAGGAGTTTGCGTTAATGTGAAACTTGTTTGTGCATCTGTAGCAGTAACTTCATCAGCAACATCTCTCACCACTACATTGCCCCATGAAACTGTGCCACTGCCATTTGTTACCAACGCTTGTCCGCCGGAGCCATCTGTATTAGGAAAGGTGATAGCACCTGTAGTAAGTTTGGCGCTGGTGTTAACAGAAGTTACACTTGTATTTCCCAATTGTATTGTATTGCTCGCAGAAACAACTGCATCCGAACCAATCGCTGTTGAATTAGTTAATCCGCCTGATGAAACATCTGCATGCGTACCAACTAATGTTATTTTAGAGCCCGTAGTAACGGTTGATCCTGCAGCATATCCAATAGCAGTATTTTCATTACCGGTATTACTCATAAAAGTTTGTGCACCCATTGATGTGTTTGCGGTACCCGAAGTCAATGACATCATAGATTCAGCACCCATTGATGTATTTTGCTGCCCGTTGGAAAGGCTCACCATATTATTATAACCAACCGATGAGTTGTTATCGATTGAAGATCCATTATAATTGGCCATGGCACTATAACCAATAGCAGTGTTTTTGCTGCCGGTACCTGTACCAAGTGCATGGAAACCAATGGATGTATTCTCGCCATTTTGTCCAATACCTTTACCAATATTTAAACCATTCACCTGCATATCTGAATTAAAGGTTTTAATTCCTGCAATAGTTTGGTCAGTTGTCAGGTCCACAAAATTCTTTGTTGCAGATCCTGTACCTCCATTAGTAATGGGAAGAATGCCACTATATGCTGTGGCTGTCATATCACCCCAGCTGGCTGTTCCACTGCCATCGGTTGTTAACACCTGCCCGTTATTACCGTTAGTTACCGGGTATAAAATAGAGCCTGCTCTTAATTTTCCAATATCAACAAGCCCGTTATAATCAATGCTCATTCTATCAACATCTGTGCTACCGTCAGTAGTGGCAAATACCAGGTCGGTTATCACGCCTGAATTATTTCCTGCTTTTAGTTTCCACCCGGTTTGCCTGTACCCTAATTGTAAAGTGTTGAAGCCGTTCATTACGCCCCATTTTAAATTATCTGCTGAACTGCTACCATCAGTACCAATTTGAAATGTAGCTGAAGGAGCTGAATTTAAAATACCTAACCGTGAATTTGTATTGTCCCAGAATAAATTATCTGAATTATTTATAGCACTTGTGCCATTACCAAATAATATATTTCCTGAAGGATGTGAAGAAACTCCTGTACCGCCTCTGTTTACCGGGAGCACGCCACCACTAAGAAATTGACTCCATGCAGTGCCGTTATAATAATAAAAGCCGGGAGTGTTGTCTGTTTGAAAAACCAATAGACCTGTGGCAGGCGAAGAGATCGCTGCTACCTGTGCTGATGTCATCCGCGGTATCAGTAACCCTTTATTAACCGAAGTTATATCCAGTTGGGCGGAAGTGTTAGGCGTGGCAGTTCCAATGCCTACCTGTGCATGTACAGTTGCTGTAAAAAATAATAGTGTTGCAAAGATGAGTTGTTTCATAAGAATGTTGGGTTTCATTTAAATACCTTTTATTGGATTTTATATATTAATGGATCAAAAATTTTATCGCTATATCATTTGCCTGCAACAGGTATGTTCCTTTTGCAAAGGAGCTTACTCTTATAATATTTATGCCTGCAACAGACTGTATCTTTTTTAATAATATTCCATCACTTGTATAAAGTGTAAGCATGGGTAGTTGGTCGGTTTGCCTTGCAGGGTCAACTTTTACGCGGAGCATGCCATTGGTAACAGGGTTGCCCAATACTTCAACATGTAAGGCAGAGTACTCAAAAAATATTTTTTGCACCACGCTGTAATTTTCTTTCCCGTTTACATCTGTTTCAATAATTCGGTAATAGTTGTATCCTGCAACAGGTGTACTATGCAGGTAATTATAAACACTTACAGAACTGTTGGCCCCTGTAGCCGGCACCGTAGCAAGCGAGGTCCAGGTAATCCCATTACCGCTATTCTGTACAATAAAAAATTTACTGTTCTTCTCAGAGAAAGCGCTCCATTGCAGCTGTACATTTTTTTGTTGTTTTGCTGCAGTAAAAAGAACGCCATTGTAATGGCAATGCAAAAGCCTGTAGCTGCAAGTGTTATCTCGTTAAGTGCAACGCCGGAAAGTGAAGTGGTAAACACATAATTATTTACAGCATCATTGGTTGTGCTGGCGTAATAATACCAATGTGAATAAATAATTAGTCCAATATTTGTTTATTGGATTTTTTGTCTATCTTTGGACTAAATAATATATCACTATATGTCATCGCCAAAACAAATAAAAATAGAAGAAAGCATTGGCCAATTACGCAAACTTCAAAAGGGGGC
>DATCOF010000301.1:0-3868 GCA_036564845.1 Chitinophagaceae bacterium
GCAATAGCTCATGGTCATGCCTTATTTCATAGAGCTTTTCAAATACTTCTTTAGCACCTTTGCTGTCATGTATATTGGCTGCATGAATAGACAAACAAATAATCAGCCCCATGGTATCCGTTATTATGTGCCGTTTACTGCCTTTTATCTTTTTGTTGCCATCAATACCCCTTTCATGCCCGCTAATTGAACTCATCCTTACACTTGCACTGTCAATAATACCAACACTTGCACTCTCATTTTTACCTTGCCTTTTACCAATAGCTTTACGGATTGTTTGATGGGCTATTTCAATCACCCCTTCGAGTGTCCATTTCCGAAAATACCAATACACCGTTTGCCACGGGGCATAATTAATGGGAACTAAACGCCATTGGCATCCTGTTCTGGTTACATAACAGATGGCTTCCCATATTTTTCTAAGTTCCCATTTGGGTTTGCGCTTACTCGTAAGCAGACTTTCAATAACTTGCCACTGAAAGTTGGTGGAGAAAAGATAGTTTTTTTGCATAAACTCATCTTCCGCCAATTTTCTTTTATCAGCTCTAAATTTTTATACACTTATCCACATAAGCATTTTAAAACAATTAACTCAAACACCTTCTAAGTATTTTTAATAACTAATCCCAATGGTAAAATAATTCTTCCATACATCTCATTCAATAAAATTCCAACTCCTGCATATATAGATGAGGCGCCGCAAACAATTCCTTCATAACCGGTAAAAGTTTTTAAAGATGTATTACCAGTGGCATCACCAAGTGCCAGCAAAAAAAACAAAATAGTTAATGTTGCAAATACAAATTGCAATGCCCTGCTTATGTGCAATGTCCCGAAAAAAAAGCAAAAGGTAAATACCCCCCAAATGATAAGATAAGCCACCATGGCGCTTTCTGAAGCAGCCGGAATCCAGCCCAATTTTGGCATTACAATCAAGCCTACCAATGTAAGCCAGAAAAATCCATAAGAAGTAAAAGCGGTTAATCCGAAAGTATTATTTTTTTTACCTTCCATAATACCGGCAATAATCTGCGCAATACCGCCATAAAAAATGCCCATTGCAAGAATCATTGAATTCATTTCGAAAATTCCTGCATTATGTAGGTTAAGTAAAACGGTAGTCATTCCAAAAGCAAGTAATCCCAATGGTGCGGGATTTGCATTAGTGTCCTTAATAGCAATCGTTGATGGTTCCATAATTCAATGTTTGTTTGGTTTAAATTTTAAATTTTTGAGTTAGAGTTTTCAGCAAACTTAAAATAAATAATTTTTAATACCTTGTTTTGAAAATTAATAAATAGTCTATTGCATATTTATATAATGGCGATTTTTTTTGGCGAAATCCTAATTTACATTTTTTACGGTTTTAAATTTGGCGTTTTACCAAAGTTCGATACCCAATAAATTGCTACTTTTTTAAGAAAAAAAAATGACACATATTATTTATCTTACTGATTTCACTATGTCCATTGTCTCTTTGGTGAGTTCTCCAATTTTTGCATAATCTTTTTGCTCAACCAATTGCATACTGATCAGTTTACTTCCCATGCCAACTGCGCATACTCCCACCTTAAACCATCCTGCAATACCGATTCCAAGATACATACCTTTAAATTCAGTATCACATAATTTGCGCATTTTTTTAAAATTCTGTAAGGCAGCTTCACCACGGTTGGTATATTCAACAGTTCTTATTCCTGCATTATACAATGCTCTTAAAACCTGTAAACTTACTTCTGTGTCCTTATAAAAATAAAGTGGCAATATTCCCTGTTCAGGAATCAATCGTAATAAATCCGCTTTCTTATTCATAAATTTATTATATCAAATGAATATCGTTTTAAATTATAGTTTTACCTTCATCAATAACTTCTTAATCATTCCTTCACCAATCATAGGTGCATGAACATCATCAGGAAAAAAAATTGCGAATTGGTTATTTGTTATTTGAAAATACATATCCGGAACATCATCATAAAAAACAAAATCCGGGAATTCCTTGCTATTGATTCTTTGTTGAGTACAGGAATTCCGCGGCTTCCAGCCTATCTGCTCTTTTCCTTTTATGCAAAGTTGTATATCAATATGCTTGTCGTGGCATTCAAAATTGGCAATAGATTAAAAGAGATTATTAAAGTCCTTACAAGCAGAGAGTCCGCGGTTCGAACCCGTGTGCTCCCACATCGTAACCTCGCCACATCGGCGGGGTTTTTATTTTATCCGGCATACTTCACTTTAATCACGATCTTTTTAACCACTTTATTACCACCGGGTGTTATGTTAGGCCTGTGTGCATCTGATGGCAAGAAAATGAAAAATGTTCCGGGTGTTGCGGAATATAATTTTCCATCAATGGAATAATTTGCAGCATCCCTTTTCTCATCATATTCCCTGGTGACTGTTGCATTTAAAACAGACGCCACTCCTATCTTTTCTTCACCTTCTATCACGTATTGCAGGTCAATATACTTTCGGTGCGATTCCCAGTTTGTTTTATCAAAATCTTTTGAAGAGTCTGTAGTAACTGAAGCAAAAACATTATCACCATCAATAGGATATTTGCCCTTTGCAATTTTATTCAGATCATTATTTTTTAAAAAAGCAAATGCTTTATCCCAGTATGCTTTGTTAGCATGATATTGGCGTGCAAATTCCTGTGCATCTACAGTTTGATGAGGCTTTAATTCCAATCCGCCAAGCCACTCCCCTTCTTTAATCCATTTCTTTGCTTTTTTCTTTGTCCATTCATTTGTGCCCTGTGCAACTACAGTAATAAATAAAAAAGAAATTGCAAAGAACAATGCTGATAAAAATAATTTCTTCATATAGAAAATTGAAAAATTTTACACTCCACCAAAAATTGAAAATCCGCCATCAACACATATCATAGATCCGGTAACGAATTGCGAGCCATCACTCAATAACCAAACCAATGCGCCTTTTAATTCATCAGGATGACCGAAGCGCTTAAATGGTGTTTGTCTTATTACCAACTCTCCTCTTTCAGTATAACCGCCATCAGGTTTTGTAAGAAGATTTTTGTTTTGCTCCGTTAAAAAAAATCCCGGTGCTAATGCATTCATTCTTATTTTATCACCATAGCGATTTGCAAGTTCCACTGCAAACCATTGCGTATAGCAATCCACGCCAGCCTTGCCCATATTATATCCCAGCACTTTTGTAATAGCTCTTTTAGAATTCATGGAAGAAATATTTACGATGCTTCCTTTTCCTGTTTTTGCAATGGCATCACCAAAAACCTGTGTAGGAATTATTGTTCCCCATAGATTGATGTCAGTAACCTTTCTCATTCCATCAATGCTCATTTTAAAAATATCATCATTGGGTTGAAGCACTCCTTCAGGCATATTACCTCCTGCCGCATTTACCAATCCATCTATCTTACCAAAATGTTTTACTGCTTTTTCTTTTGCTTCATTCAATTGCTTTTCATCCATAACATCAGCAACTAATGCAATTGCATTTCCGCCATTTTTATTTATTGCGTTGGCTCTTTGTTCTGCAACATCTTTTTTTCTTCCTAAAATTCCTACTGCCCCGCCGGCTTCTACAATTGCATCAACAAATGCATTTCCCAAAATGCCGGTTCCTCCTGTTACAATTATTACTTTATTTTTTAAAGAAAAATTATTCATATTTTTTTTATTAATTATCGTAGATTATTTAATTGTACAACATCCATATCAGTATATTCCAAATTCTCTCCCGCCATTCCCCAAATAAATCCATAATTAGTTGTGCCGCTTCCTGCATGAATACTCCATGGCGGAGATACAGCAGCGCCAAAATTTTTCACAACCATGTGCCTTGTTTCCTGCGGCTCTCCCATGTAATGAAACACGACCTG
>DATCOF010000302.1:0-5501 GCA_036564845.1 Chitinophagaceae bacterium
ATTAATAATTGCCAAAGACATTTTACCGGACGGGTTTCTTACTGCAGAAATTATTTTATCTCCATAAAATTTTGGATAAGTATAAAATAAATTGCCAGGATTTGGAATGGAAGATTTTATACTCCCATCAGAAACATTTAGTAATTGCAGGTTTGATCTTCCATTGGCAGAAACCTGCACAGCCACTACAGTGTTGCCATCATTGCTTATATCAGGCGAAAAATATTTTGTATGATTGGTAACTGATCGTTGACTGCCTGTGGCAACATCCAATACCTGCAGATCACTGTAATCTCTGTATCCCCAGCGACTATCAGAACGATAGGAGGCGTAAACAATTTTTCCGTTTCTGTAAGAAAAATAATTGTCAATAGATGCGTCTCTTACCCTGATCTTTTTTTCTGAATTACCGGTTTTTATCACGAATGTTGGGATATGTTTATAATCTGATCGCACATAAACAATTGTATTGCCATCAGTAAAAGAAGGAAATTCCTGATTGATAAATTGTTTATGAGAGGGAGCAATTTGTTTTTTTTGCTCCAGCTTATTTTTAAAATAATTGAGCGCATCATTTCTAAATTCAACATAATTTTTGCCTGCGTATTTTTTTATTGCGGTTTGAAAAGGATAGAACAAACCTTTGTAGGCAGCAGCATCGTGGGTTACATTCTTCCAGAAATCATCACCATATTTTTCTCTTCCATAGGCCACCAATAAATATCCCAAAGCATAATGATCAGGAATAAAATCTTTGTAAGATCCATTGCGCAATTTCAGCCAGCTATATTTTTTATTGGCCAGCCATAAAGAGCGGTAATCTTTATAAAAAAAAGGTAATCTTCCACGTCCCTGCTTGCTTACATTGGTTTCATTAAATACCGCATCGCCTTCAAAGAACCAATTTGGTATGGCAGCATTATTTGCCAGCGCCTGGCCTTCATCACCAAATAATATTCTTAAAAGATTAGATAATCCTACATTAAAATTATTGTACTGCTGTACATGCCTGTACTCATGAATGGCAAGCTGGTCGGGCCATGGCAGGCTTCCTAACTCAAAACTATTTTGCAAAGGCGTTAAAAAAAACTCACTGCGAAAGGGGCCTAAATTTACATACGCATTGGAAATTGTAGTTTGATTTTGCAACACTAAGTTTATCTTTCTCTGTTTTGTACCTATAGTATTTTGTGTTGACCTGTTCAGATAAGAAATGATATTTGAAATTCTTTCAGCAGACGAGTCCATTTGTTGCGGAAAAATAATTCTTGATGCAGGAGTATTTACCTGGTTCCATTTTATTGATGGAGGATTGCCTCCAAATTGTTGTGCATAGGCCACAGAAGAAAAAAAGAATAAAAGCGATAACAATTTTTTTTTCAGGCAGTTAACTGGCATACGGGCTTTTTTTTTCAAGTTAAGTAATTATCTCAATCTCGTTTTTCTACATTTTATATACGGATATTTATAGCAAATGTTCTCATTTATAAAAAAAATAATTTCATTACAGTGAATGTACACGGAATACGTTTGATAGATATTAATGAGCTTTAAAATTATTATCTTACAAAACAAAGAGATTATCTTTATATAGCCCAAAGAAAAACCAATGAATAAAATTTTATCTCTCAGTAAATCCATTTTACTTTTTTTTATTGCCGTCTTTTGTTTCACTTCCTGCTCAAAAGAATTGCAGAATGCCGTAAACGGAACGGGCACCAGCACAATTTTGGAACAGTATTTTGAAGCGAATGTTCTTAACCAGAATTTTTTAATAAATTCTGCAACAGATAATGGTACTGATATTACCGCAAATTATAACGGCTATACTTTTAAGATGTTGAAAACCGATTACTATCATGGTCCTGCCCAGGCTACAAAAGGTGCAAATACATATACCGGAACATGGAGCAGTAATAGTGATTATAGTAAACTCGTAATAACACTGCCTAATACTCCTTCAGAATTTGTTTTTTTAAACAGGGAATGGCGCTTTACAAAAAAAGCATTTCCTCAAATGGAACTGGCGCTCTGGGGCACAACAGAGCCTTTGGTTTTGCATATGATAAAACAATAGTTTTTTATTTTTTTTGCATTATTTCCCACTCAGCGTTTATTTATCCCCGATGAGTTAAAAATTGTATCATTCAATACAATTTTTTTCAAAATATTCAGTTATTAATAAGTGACGGAGAACAACCTGTCAGTCCAAGCATCATTATAAAAACCAAGCAAATCCAATGGTAGTCCGTAAAGCAGGTATCTGCAAATGGCTTCTGTTTTTTATCTTACTTTTTCAGGCATTTATTTGCAGGGCACAGTTAAGTGCAAACTTTTCTGCAACTCCAATATCAGGTTGTGTACCACTTCTTGTAAATTTTACTGATCTGTCTACAGGCAACCCCACCAGTTGGAAATGGGATCTTGGAAATGGAACTATCTCCCTTTTAAAAAATCCTGCAGTTACTTATTTTGCCCCGGGACAATACAATATAAAGTTGGTTGTAGCCGATGCTAATGGGTCTGATCAAATTATAAAAAGCCAGTTTATTACTGTGTATGCAGTACCTTCTGTAAACTTTAATGCAACTCCACTAAATGGATGTTTTCCTTTGCCTGTTAAATTTACTGATCAAAGCATTGCAGGGAGCGGCAGTATTAGTAAATGGGAATGGGATTTTGGTGATGGCAATCTTTCATCTACCCAAAGCCCACAACACACTTACCTTGGTGCAGGAAATTTTAATGCATCGTTAAGAGTTACCAATAGTTTTGGATGTATTACTACAGTTACAAAACCTCAATATATTAAGATAGGAAATGGTGCTAAAGCGGGTTTTACTTTTAGTGTACCAAATTCATGTACAGTTCCTTCTTTAGTTAGTTTTACAAATACCTCAACAGGAAGCGCCCTGACCTATCAATGGGATTTTGGCGATGGTACAACATCGGTGTTAATTAATCCTGTACATACTTATACAACAGCCGGAACTTATACAGTAAAGCTTATAGTGATTAATCCTACGGGATGCACTGATACAATTATAAAAGTAAATGCCATTACTGTTGGTAGTGTGAAAGCAGATTTTTCAATTCCTGCAATTATTTGCGATGGCACTCCTTTAACTATTAATAATACCAGCACCCCAATACCTGCAAACGCAACATGGGATTTTGGTGACGGTACAAGTTCTACTGCAATTAATCCAACTAAAACATACAATACAACAGGTAATTTTATTATTAAGTTAGTTGCAGGTTTTGGAACATGTGCAGATTCTATTTCAAAACCAATAAATGTTTTACCTAAACCGGTAATAACTTTTTCGGCAGATAAAACAGGATCATGCACAGCGCCTTTAACTGTAAATTTTACAAGTCCTGCTGTAGTAGCTAATTATTTTTGGGATTTTGGTGATGGCACAACATCAACTCAGCAAAACCCTTCACACACTTATACTTCATTAGGAGTTTATGATGTAAAACTTGTTGGTGCAAATGCGGCGGGATGTAAGGATTCTTTAATTAAACCCGGTTACATAAAACTACAGGGCGCCACAGTTAGCATACCCAATTTGCCCTTTAAAGATTGTGCTCCTCTTTCATTTGCATTTACTGCCAATGTAAATTCTGTAGATCCTGTAACAAGTTATTTGTGGGATTTTGGTGATGGTGCAACTTCTACACTTGCAAATCCTACACACACATTTGCTGCTGGAAGTTATACCATAACAGTAACTATCTCAACATCCGGAGGATGCACAGCAACAACTTCTGTTGTTAATGGAATAATTGCAGGTAGTAAACTTAAATTAAATTTTGAAGCAGTGCCAAGAGATGTGTGTGCAAAAATTCCTGTCGTGTTTACTGACCTTACAACTGGAGGGAAACCGGATAAATGGCTTTGGCTTTTTGGAGATGGTACAACATCATCTGATCAAAACCCATCGCATCCATACCAGGATACGGGCTATTTTACGGTTACATTAATTGTTTGGAATAATGGTTGTCCTGATACTTTAAAATTTGTAGATTATGTACATATAAGTCCACCAATTGCAATATTTGCAGTGCTTACAGATTGTTCTATCCCTAAACAAAGAGAATTTGTTGATCATTCAATTGGTGCTGATACATGGCAGTGGGATTTTGGTGATGGAACTACTTCAACGTTACAAAACCCGGGATTTCATACTTATGCAAACCCGGGTACATACAATGTTACATTAACTGTTACCAACTTTAAAACGGGATGCTCTTATCAGCAAACACAAACGGTAGTAATAATAATTGAGAAAGCAGATTTTGCTGCAAGTGATACAATAGTATGTACAGGTTCAGGTGTGGATTTTCATGCGATAAATATGAACCCGGCGAATATTAGTTCATACTATTGGAAATTTGGAGATGGCACTGAAGGCTTTGATAGTTCTGCTGTAAATCATGTTTATACAAAAGCCGGTAAATACAGTGTTACGCTTGTGATAACTAATTCTATCGGTTGTAAAGATAGCCTTGTAAAAGATCTTTATATAACAGTTGGTAACCCTGTTGCAGGATTTACAAGCAGTACACCGGGTATCTGTGTAAATAATGCAATAATTTTTACTGACAGCTCATTAACCAATGGGTATCCGATACAAAAATGGACATGGAATTTTGGAGATGGAATTACGCAAACCTTTACTGCACCTCCGTTTCAGCATACCTATGCTACGCCGGGAGTGTATTCAGTTATGCTTACAATAATTGATAGTAAAGGATGTTCGGATAGTATATTACAAACAAATGCATTAATGATCTCGAAACCTGTTGCAGATTTTGTTTCAGCAGATACAATATCATGTCATTCACAGTTTATAAGCTTTACAAATTTATCAACTGGACCTAATCTCACTTATGTGTGGGACTTTGGTGATGGCGCAACATCAACAGCTGCTAACCCTGTTCATCAATATGTAACACAGGGAGTATATACAGTCGGCCTGAAAATAACTGATCAATATGGATGTACAGATAATATGGTAAAAAATAATTACATAACTATTGCTGATCCTAAAGCAGATTTTTTGCTAAGCGATTCTTTAAGCACTTGTCCGCCGTTGGTTATTACATTCACCAATCTTTCAAAAAACTTTTTAAAACGTTCGTGGGATTTTGGTGATGGAAGTTCATCATCTCTTGATAATCCAACACATTTTTATTCAACGCCTGGGACTTTTAATATTGTGTTGACTGTTACCGGTTACAATGGATGTACTGATCAAAAAACAAAACAGATAATTGTAAGAGGCCCACAGGGTTCATTTACTTATACAAATATTGTAGGATGCAATCCATTAAAAACAGACTTTAAAGGGACTACAAAAGATAACATTACATTCATCTGGGATTATAATGATGGCGGCACATTATCAACTCCTGATTCAATCGTGTCGCATACTTACACAAATCCGGGATTCTATTTACCTAAAATGATCTTGGTAGATGCTGCCGGTTGC
>DATCOF010000303.1:0-15935 GCA_036564845.1 Chitinophagaceae bacterium
GAACCCTTTTTAATATTGTTGACTAAGAAGTTGCCAACGGTGCCTCTTTTGTGATTATCACGTAAACAGGAATTATAAGATGCCATCGATTAGATTAGATTAATAATATTCGTGAATTTATAAATTGGTCTCTGAGCAGTATTGATTTTCTTTTCAGCTTCATTATTAAGAGGAAAAATACAACAAAGAGTTTAAATTGAATGATTGCAAAAATCCGATGCTTATTAAGAGGGATCATAAGGGAGTATTGTACTCGATATTTTATTTAGTATATAGTTATTTGAATCCATTTTATAAGAAAACTAAAAAAAAATTGTGCAAAAAATAAACAAAAAACACTTAAGCAGGCAATTTTTGGCCCGCAGCAAAAAACGGGTTTACCATCGTTTGACAGCGAAAAAATTTTTTGGCAATTTTTAGTGTGTGATAACCTATGCGGCTCTTTGTAAACGGGAGAATTTACTGATGTTCTTAAATTTAATTTGGGTGATGATCTCATCATAAGATTGAATCAAAACATTGAATTATTACGCGAAATATTTTTTTGGGGAATTTTATTTATATAAAAAATCTAGCGATTGGTATAGAATAATATTTGAAAGATGAAAAGGAAACCTTAAATAGAAATCTATTTTAGAGAAACATATTCGATTCGTCTAAAGCTACTCCGATATCAATTATTCCATTTCTCTCTTCTTAAATGTTGTTAAGATAGACATTTTTTTGAATAAGTTCTGAAGAGCAATCAAGTTGTGTCAAAATTATAAAATTGTGTTGTACTAAAATTATAAAACTGTGTTTTTGTCAATTTATTGTTATCAGTGGTCGATTAACTTTTCCATCATTTTTTGATTTGCTTTTCCTTGTTGCTGGTATAAATTCTCCCAGGCTTTTTTGTACTTCTGATCATCATAATTTTTGGAGATCCATTCACTTCCTAACAGATATAAATATTTTGCAATTACCAACATCACCAACCAAAATATTATTCTGCCATATACAATCTTATAATACTCTTTTGTGTTATGTTCAGGAAAAAATAGAAACCGAAATTCAGGGCGTCTTTTTTTTGTTGGCTGGTCAATTATGGCTGCGATATTATCCACGCCCCTGGAAACAATTTGTTCTATCGGCTGCATGTCGATTGAAGGCTTTACATCTTTACTCTCAAGTTTTTTTTCAATAACGATCAGCCTGTTTTTATTCTCTGTTGCCAGTTTGGAATTTTCCTTAAGCAACTCATTTGACTGTTTTAGTTCTCCACATATTTCGGTCAGCACTGTTTCAATGATTTCTTTTTCCATTACACAAATTTTAAATTGATAAATATTTTTTCTTCTTCTTTTTTTCTAATAATGCATTTGGTATGTAGTTATCCGTGATCTCAGGCTTTAATAAAATATCGGCAATTTTATCAAGGTCGTTTTTCACTTTATTCGATATTTTTTGCTCTTGGTTTAATGACTGTTGCTGCCATTGTTTTTTAACGCTGCTATCTTTTTCTTTTTGCATTGAAATAATTATCTGTTTATGCTCCGGTGATCGTAGTAATATTTTTTCAATAGTGGCTAAAGAATAGCCTACCTCACTGCCTTTTACATACACTCCTTTTTTATCAATGAATGCAATTCCTCTTCCCTTTATAATTTGATATTTTTTATCCTTCAAATAACTTTCAAAATCATTGTATGTTTTTGATAACAGCAGCGCATTCTGAATATCTTTTTTGATAGCTTCTTTTCTTGTGTCTATTCGTGGGATCTTCCGTAACTCTTTCGGCAAAAATTTCTTTGGTGATAAAACCTTTTGCAGATCATATTTTATTTCCATCTGCCTGCAATAAGCAGCCATCTTTTTATAACTGTTACTGTCGCTTATAGTTTTTTTATCGAAGCCGATACGGTTGGCTACAATATGAAGATGCTGGTGACCGGTATCATTATGAATGATCGCAATAAACTGGTTATTCTCAAAACCAAAATGTTTCGCACAATCCTGTACCATATTTATGAGATTTCCTTTTTCTAATTTTTCTCCGGGAGCAAGACTTAAAGTGATGTGTAAAACAGGCTTCGATAATTTTTGATTGAGTTGTCTTGTTTCATTAAACTGCTGGACCAGTTCTTTTGTATTTCCAAAACATTGATTGAACAATAAAACTTCTGCACGGTTTATTTGAGAAAGATTATTTTCCTGTTTTATTTTTTTATTTTCCATGCAATAACTAATGCATCCTCTGAACGATTTTCCTATCATTATTTTTCCGATCATGATAAGAAATTTTTAATGTCATTAGCAAGTTGTTTTATCTCCTTCGATTGGTATTCCAAAGAAGCTCTTTCAAGAGCATTTAATTCGTCATTCATGTTCCGTTTTTTAGCAACCTGGTTAAGGTTTGCAGCAAGGTGATTTAGTGTTCCTTTGAATTGTAAGATCTCTTTTGAAAGTGTTTTTATTTTCATGTCAACTTTGCCGGTCAACCCTAGCTTCCTTAAATATTCAGAAACACTTGTATTACTTTCCCGGGCTTTGGATTCAATAACTTTTCTTTCAAGCAAACTGCATTTTACACCCAGCAATTGATCTTTCTTAATTGCTTTCCTTGGTCTGCCGCCTTTCTTGTTTTTTATTATCTTACTTGTTGTAACATCTGTCATAGTACCTCATTTATATCTCTTTCACAATACCTCTATGAATGCGCAGCATGAATAGAGCCAGCGTTTTGGTATAACCAAAACATAGCTGGCTACTGAAACTTCAAAGTCTTCTACCTATCCTCTGTGTCGGTGTTTCCATTTTATATTCTTTCATTAAAAACTCATTTAAGTCTTTATGATTTTTATATTTATAACTCTCATCGATATACTTATTAGAAATTGACAAAGCTTCTTTGGTGATCTTCATTCCTGAATTATCACGATCCAAATAAAGATGTATAGAAGAATATTTATCTATTATTTCTTTTGCTTTTTCAAAGAAAGAAAGTGAATTAAGAACAAGCAAATTGGGTTGCAAATTTGGCAGTAAAATATTTTTTTGTTGGATCGTTTGCCAGGATAAAAAATTAAAAAATCCTTCGAAGACAAGGATCTCTTTTGATGAGTTAGCAGTTAGTAAAGTAATATCTTTAGGACTACTGCTTCCTTTAAAATATTCATTCCTTAATTCATACCCACCGGCCTTATTTTTAAACCCAATTGCAGTGTGTTTTTTATCATATAATCTGAAGTCAATTTCTTTGCAAAAGGAATCCGCAATTCTTAAAGGAATTTTTCTTGTTTGTAAATAATTTGCAAGTGGTAAAAACGTGATTCCAGGACGCACATCAATTACAGAAATCTTTTCTTTTTCACCGGCATTATTTTTTTGAGAAATGTTTTCAATGTGCTGGTGAAAAAAGAAATTATTTTGCCCTAATTTATCAAGAAATTCAGTTACTGAAACTTTATAAAATAATATCCCGAAATCAATAAGATTTCCTCCTTTTCCCAGGCCATGGTCATACCAGACATTGAACTTCTTATTCACTTTAAAAGAAGCTTCTTTTTCATTTCGGAAAGGGGACAAAAACCAGTAGTCGTTTCCTTTTATTTTTTTAGGTTGAAATCCTAAAGAAGACATGTATTCAACTATGTCAATTTTCTTTGCCTCTTCACAATTCATTCGCTGCATAATCTTATCTCTTAAAATATTATTTCTCTGAATTTATCTATCCGGTTACTGCACTTAATTGACGCCGTTTTTCGTTTTCTAAATCTCTAAATTTTTGACGCAACAAACTCATATCATCACTTATTTTTTTCTGTAAAATATGTACATAGACCTGTGTAGTACTAAGCTTTGTATGTCCCAGCATTTTGCTTACAGTTTCAATAGGAACTCCATTGGTAAGCGTAACCGTTGTTGCAAATGTGTGCCGTGCCAGATGGAAGTTTATATACTTCTGAATTTTACATTCCTTAGCAACAATTTTTAGGTACTCATTTACTTTTTGATTAGAGAACAATGGAAGTATCAAATTTTTATTTACTACAACCGGATCATTTTTATATTTTTTTATAAGGTTCAATGCCTGTGGCAGTAATGGGACATTAACAGAGACATTTGTTTTTTGCCGGAACGTTTTTATCCAGTATTCTCCATCCATCCCAATACAAATATTTGATGGTGTAAGGTTAATCAGATCAATATAGGCCAGGCCTGTATAACAGCTAAATACAAACAGGTCTTTTACACGGTTTAATCTGGCTGTTGAAAAAGAAAAATTCTCAAGCACTTCCAATTCATCTGTAGTTAAAAATTCTCTTTCTGATTTTTGAAATCGAAGCTTAAATCTTTCAAACGGATGTTTAGGAATCCACTCCATCATTACTGCTAATCTTGCCATTTTTTTAAGCCTCTCGATATGCTTCATTATTCCATTATTTCCCAGCGGATTTGATTCAGCTAATGGAATTGTTTTTCTAAGAAAGAATTCAAATTCTGTAATGAACTGGTAGTTCAGTTCCGAAAGATAAATGTCATTTGTCTTGAACTGTTTCTTCAAAAAAAGAAGAACATATTTTTTTGTTGTAAAATAATTTTTTAAGGTGCCATGTGCAAGTACTCCTTCCATATTAATATTATGGTAATCTATCAGAGAGCATAAAGTATTTTCTGATTTTTCTTCGCCAAGGAATAAACTTTTAATCGCTTCAGCGGTGATTAATTTGTTCTGCATTCGCAGCTCCTGGTAACATTCTCTGATTTTATAACGTGTCTCTTCTATCAATTTATTTAATTGCCCCACATCGTTAGAAGTTCCTTTGACGCATTCACCTGCACCGTGCCAGATTAGAGGATCAATTATTCTCTTTAAAGAGATTTCAATACGTTTTCCGTTAACGGAAATGCGGGCATAAATAAGCGCTTTTGTTAGATCGTTTTTCTTGGTTCTAATGATAAATTGAACACTGAAAGTGTTGGTAGTCTTCATAACTCACTGTTTTAATTAAAAAATTCATCTCTCCTCAGTACTACCAGAACTCTGTAATCAGCGCTGGTACTATAAAAGTACAATACAAACCGACTCACCGCTGACTCACCGGATAACTCACCAGAGTATTGATATTCTTTGCATTATTTTGATATGAAATGGGGATAAAAAACCAGTAAAACCTTGATTTTACTGGCTTTTAGCGGATTTTGATCTTTCGCTGTGTCGGGATGACAAGATTCGAACTTGCGACCCCACGCCCCCCAGACGTGTGCGCTACCGGGCTGCGCTACATCCCGAAAGGCGCAAATCTAATGCAATAATTTAAAAAATAAATTTGGCAGAAAGCTAAAATAGTGTGTGAAAGAATCTTAAATTAAACATACATTAGATTATCAGCAGCTTTATAACATATCATTAAACATAATGGTATTATTATTGCAAACTAAAAGCAACCCTTTTTTTATCATACTATGAGAAAAATTTTGCTTTTCGCTTTTGTTCTAACAGCACTAAATGGCTTTTCACAAAAGGTGAGTGTTAATTTATTTTTAGGCACATCCAATTATGAAGGGGATATGCAGGCCAATTTTTTTACATTCTCCCAGCCCGGCTTGGCGCTCGGTAGCGGACTCTCATACGAAATTTCAGATAAAGTTTTCATCAGGGGTGGAGTAACCTTTGCCAAGGTTCAGGCTGATGACAAAAAAAATCCAAAAGTTTATTTTAGAAATTTAAATTTCAAATCTTCCATACAGGAATTTCATGTAGCTGCAGAATATTATTTATTTGGAACAGAAGATGTAAAATTATCTCCTTACGTTTTTGCAGGTTTGGCTGTTTATCATTTTAATCCTTACACCTATGATACAGCAGGAACAAAATATTTTCTGCAGCCGCTAAGTACCGAGGGGCAAGGGTTTTACCTTAACAGAAAACCTTATAGTCTTACACAATTTGCAATTCCGTTTGGCGGCGGCATTAAATATTCTTTGAGTGATAATATTAAATTAGGAATTGAAGTGGGGTTAAGAAAACTCTTTACTGATTATCTTGATGATGTAAGCACAACCTATATAGATCCAAATCTTTTGCTTACAAACCGCGGTACTAAAGCATTGGAGCTTGCATTCAGAGGTGGAGAAATTGATAAAACTGCGACTTATCCTTTGGCACTTACAAAAAGAGGAGAACCAAAAAATAAAGACTGGTATTATTTTACCGGCATCACCTTATCATTCAGGCTGCCTGCTAAAGGAGAAAGCAGTGGAGGATGGGATAGACCGGGAGGCAAAAAAAAATACAAGCTTGGCTGCCCAAGGAGCTAATAAAATTTTCCTCGAAAGAAAATACCTTCTTTCTATTCTACCTTTGCATCGAAAATTAAATAATGGCCTACCGCAATCAACAGGAGTTTATTACAGCATTAGAAAAAGAAGGAGAATTAGTAAGAATAAAAACTTACGTTGATCCCAAATTAGAAATCGCAGAAATTACTGACCGCATAAGCAAAAGCGGGAATGGTGGCAAAGCATTGCTGTTTGAAAATACAGGTTACGATTTTCCTGTTTTGATGAATGCATACGGCAGTGAAAAGAGAATGTGCATGGCACTTGGTGTTAAACATTTAAATGATGTTGCCAAAGAAATTGAAAACCTGTTTAAATTACTTTCATCTCCGAAAGAAAATATTCTTGATAAATTAAAATTACTTCCGCAACTCGGCAAATTTGCATCATGGATGCCTAAAGTAAAAAGTGGAAAAGGAGAGTGCCAGGAAGTAATAATGCAGAACCCTGATATAACAAAACTTCCGGTAATAACCTGTTGGCCAAAAGATGGTGGACCATTTGTTACGCTCCCCATCATTCATACAAAAGATCCCAATAATCACAATCGAAATGTAGGGATGTACCGTATGCAAATATTTTCTCCAACACTTACAGGCATGCACTGGCACAAGCATAAAGTTTCGGCAAAACATTTTAATGAATATAAAAAACTGAATAAGATAATGCCGGTTGCAGTTGCATTGGGTGGTGATCCCGTGTATGCATATTCAGCAACTGCGCCATTGCCTGAAAACGTGGATGAATATATGCTTGCGGGCTTTTTGAGAAAGAAAAAAGTAGAGTTGGTAAAATGTATTTCTCAACCGGATATTGAAGTTCCTGCAGATGCAGATTTTATTATTGAGGGCTTTGTAGATCCCAATGATGAATTAATTTGGGAAGGCCCGTTTGGTGATCATACCGGTTATTATTCATTGCCCGATTGGTATCCGCGTTTTCATATCACTGCTATCACACATAAAAAAAATGCAGTGTACCCTGCAACTATTGTTGGCATTCCTCCGCAGGAAGATGCATGGCTTGGAAAAGCTACAGAGCGTATTTTTTTAGCGCCAATAAAAATGACAATGGTGCCTGAAATAATTGATATGGAAATGCCGGTGGAAGGAGTGTTTCATAATTTGGTTATTACTCAAATAAAAAAAGATTACGCAGGGCAGGGACAAAAAGTTATGAATGCAATGTGGGGAGCCGGGCAAATGATGTTCAATAAAATTTTAGTGCTTGCAGATGAACACGTAAGCATCACAGATTATGAAGCGCTGGCAAAATATGTTTTCAAAAATTTAAACCCCGCAACAGATATTTATTTTTCGCAGGGGCCAATGGATGTTTTGGATCACAGCTGCAGCAAGCTTGGCTTCGGAGGAAAAATGTGCATTGACGGAACTTCGAAGTTTGAAGAAGAGACAGATGAAATGTACGATGTAAGAAGTGAGATGTACGATGTAAGCGAAAACTTTTTTACAAGTAAATTTCCTGAAATAAAATTTGTGAATGTTTCTCTTTTACAAAAGCAAATTCCTGTAATAATTATTTCTGTTGAAAAAAATAAAAAAGGCCACGTCAGAGAATTGCACAATGCGATCTGCGAAATGAAAGAAGCGGAAGGAATAAAAATGATCCTGTATGTTGAGCATACCGTTGATTCAAATGATCTTGGTACAGCTTTATGGCGCTTTTGTAATAACCTTGATCCCAAAAGAGATCACATTTTGTTTCAGACGCAAAGCGGCAGCAATATTCCTTTAACAACATCGAACATCGGACATCGGACATCGGGCATCAAATCTTTTGCCTGCATGGGTTTTGACGGAACAAGAAAAACAAAAGAGCTCGATGATTTTCAAAGAGACTGGCCAAATATCATTGTTGCTGATGAGAAAACAATTAAGGCTGTTGATGAAAAATGGGATCAGTTAGGACTGGGGAAATTAATACCTTCACCTTCATTAAAATTTAAAGCGCAGATGTACGGTGAAAGCGCAGTATCATTGCAAAAAAATTAAAAATATTAAATACAATTATTATCATTTTCCTATGAGAAAAAAATATTTTAACCCTGCATATTTCGCATGCTTAGTCTCCTTGCTTTTTTTTAGTTGCAGGGACAATGGCCAGTCAGTAAAAAAATCAGGTGTTGAGGATGGTAAAAATAATACTGAAATTAAACCGATTGATACTGCAGCTTATAACAAAATTATGCAACAACTTGCCAATGGAGATACCACCGGGAAGTGGCCGGCTAAAATGCCGTATCCTTTAGCTGGTGCGGTTTTGCCTTACTATCGTATCGTTGCATTTTATGGAAATTTATATTCCAAGAAGATGGGTATTTTGGGTGAATTGCCTAAAGATGAAATGGTCAAAAAATTATTCAGCGAGATAGCAAAATGGAAAGCTGCCGATAGTTCACTCCCAATAAAACCTGCGTTGCATTACATTGCAGTAACCGCACAAGGTGCGCCGGGCAAAGACGGCAAACACAGGATGCGTATGCCTTTCGGCCAGATAGATACAATTATAAACTGGGCGAAAGAGATAAATGCATTGGTGTTTCTTGATATACAGGTTGGACACAGTTTTGTAAAAGATGAAGTTCCGGCGCTGGAAAAATATTTGCTGATGCCACAGGTACACTTAGGTATTGATCCTGAGTTTTCTTTAAAAAATGGCGAGATACCGGGTTCAAAAATCGGGACATTTAATCCTGATGATGTAAACGCTGCTATCGACTTTCTGGCAAGTCTTGTAAAGAAAAATAATCTTCCTCCAAAAATATTGGTCGTCCACCGGTTTACACAGGGAATGATAACCGGTTATGAAAACATTAAGAAAGTTCCTGAAGTGCAGGTGGTGATGGACATGGATGGTTGGGGAGACAGGATTTTAAAACGTTCTACTTATCTGCGATATATTTATAAAGAGCCTGTTGAATTTACAGGGTTTAAATTATTTTATAAAAATGATCTTAAGAAAGGCGATAAAATAATGTTCACTCCTGAAGAATTAGTAAAATTTATTCCAAAACCATCTTACATCCAATACCAATAAATTAATCCTTTATCAAAAAATGAAAAAGCACTGGCTCTTCTTTATCGTCATAATTTTATTTTCTTCATGCACATCATCAACTGATGAAATAAAAAATAAAAATAATTCCTCTAAAAAAAATGCGGATGACTCCAGCAAATTAAAACCTGTTGCTGATGTTGCAACCATACTTTCAAAAAAAGAAGTTCCTGTTCTTTGTTATCATCACATAAGAAATTTTACTGCCGGCGGCAGATTGATGGGATACGAAGTGAGTCCCGAAGGCTTTGCTGCGCAGATGAAAGCCCTTGCTAACAGCGGTTATAAAACGATCTTACCGGATGATCTTTATGAATATTTAGTGCATGGCGCAACACTTCCACCAAAACCTGTAATGATAACTTTTGATGATAATGATAAAGAACAATTTACTATCGGTGAAACAGAAATGAGAAAATATGATTTTAAAGGTGTGTATTTTATTATGACTATCTCTATCAACCGGCCAAGGTATATGAGTATAGAAGAGTTAAAACAATTATCAGACAGTGGCCATGCAATTGAAGGACATACATGGGATCATCACATGGTTACGAAATACACTGCGGCCACATGGGATACACAATTAGTAAAGCCACAAAAAAGATTGGAAGCAATAACCGGAAAGCCAATAAAATATTTTGCTTATCCTTTCGGATTATGGAACCAGGCAGCCATCCCTGAATTAAAAAGTCATGGATATAAAATGGCATTTATTTTATCAACTAAAAGAGATTCAACAGAACCACTATACACCATCCGCCGCATGATTGTACCCGGCCAATGGACACCGCAGGGAATGATAAAGGCAATGAAACAAACTTTTCATCTAAAATAAATAAGTATAAACTTTTGGAGAGTTTTAAAACTCTCCAAAAGTTATTCATTTTAATTTTATTAAAACAAGAATCATGAGATCTATTATTATCATAGTAGGATACTGCATTTTTTTCTCAGGCTGTAAATCTCAAACCAATAAATCTTCAGCAAAAAAGAACACTGATAATAATACTTTATTGTGGCAGGTAAGCGGCAAGGATCTTAAAAACCCGAGCTATATTTTTGGCACATTTCATTTGTTGTGCAAGGATGATATTAAGTTCAGCGAACAATTAAAAAGTTCTTTGAAATTTTCTGATGAAGTTTATATGGAAATGGATATGGATGATCCCTCAACAATGTTGAGCGGATTATTATATATGAACATGAAAGGTGGTAAAAAATTAAAAGACCTGTACACTGCTGATGAATACAAAAAAGTGGAAAGTTATTTTAGTGATTCACTGGGCATACCGATGATGATGTTGCAAAGCATCAAACCATATTTTTTAGTAGCGATGCTGTATCCAAAAATGATGAGTTGCCAAACAGCATCGGGGGTAGAAGAAGAACTGATGACTATCGCAAAAGAAAATAAAAAAGAAATAAAAGGGCTGGAAACAATGCAGTTCCAGGCATCAGTATTCGACAGTATTCCGTACGAGTGGCAGGCTAAAGAATTATTGAAGAACATTGATAGCTTCTCTTTTTACAAAAACGAATTTGATACAATGTTACTGGCGTATAAGAATCAGCAACTATCTGCAATGGAAAATTCGTTGGGCAAAAGTGAATTTGGTTCTGATAAATATGAAGACATTCTTTTAACCAGGCGAAATATAAATTGGGTTGACCAACTAAAAAGTATCATGAAAAAAGAAAGTGTATTTGTTGCTGTTGGCACCGGCCATCTGGTAGGAGAGAAGGGCCTCTTAAATTTATTAAGAAAAGAAGGCTATACAATTACTCCCCTAAACAACAAATAATTATTTATTCATCACAGGCAATTCAATATGTGTTGGATATTGCGAAGAAAAATAAATTGTATGTGTGGCTTTGATGAAGTCACTTTCTTTTGCTTCAAAAATATTGGGAATAAATTTTTGTGGATTGCGATCAATAAGCGGAAACCATGTGCTTTGTATTTGTATCATTAAGCGATGCCCTTTTTTAAAAGCATGATTTATTTCATGAAGGTTGATCACAAATTCTTCCGGCTTGTTTGGAATTAATGGCTCAGGTTTTGTAAAACTTTTTCTAAATCTTCCCCTAAAAACTTCCATTGCTACCGGCAATTGATATTGGCTCATCAATAAATTATTTTGATCAACATCAGGATATACATCGATCAACTTTACTATCCAATCTGCATCGCTGGCGGTTGTACTTGCAAAAACATGTGCTATTATTTTCCCGGTAACAATAAGATCATCCGTTAAAGAATCACTGGTAAAACTTATTACATCGGGCCGTGTATAAACAAATCGCTGATCTTCTACCTGCCACGGTCTCCACCGGCTGCCCGGCCCATAAGTTGCTTCAATGGGTTGTGTTCGATAAGGTACAGGATGCGATGGATCGCTAACATAACTTACAGAACCATTGCTGCCAGCGGGTTTGCTAAATGAAGAAGAATTATTTGCACCGGCATATAAATTTTTTATTGTCGCTTTTGGCGGCCATGTGTTGTATGTTTTCCAAACATTATTACCTGTTTGAAAACAAGTTGCTTCATCAAATTTTCCATCGCCAATTCCTTTCAACCAATAGTCGAACCATTTTTTTTGCAGCTCCCGAAATTCAATTCCTGTGTTTTTTTTAAAAGAAATTTTGCCGAGACTGTCACCTTTAGATCTTCCCCACTGGCCATGATTCCATGGGCCGAGAACTATAAAATTTCTATTGAAAGAATCTTTTTTCTCCATGTGCTCATACATCAGTTGAGGCCCGTTAATATCTTCCTGGTCAAAATACCCGCCTACATGCAATTGTGGAACTGCAGGATATTTTACATAACTCAATGGAGAATTTTTTTGCCAGAAGTTGTCATAGTTTGGATGCTTTACAATGTTGTTCCATGTTGGTATGGAGTTATGAAAATATTTTTCATTCACATTTTTTAAAGAGCCAAGCTTTAAGTACCAATCAAACAGATCAAATTGAGGAAACGGAAAATCACTGTCTGTTGTATGATCGTGTTCAACTTCATAACTATATTCCATTCCATAACTTAAACGGAAAGCGCCGTTATGATGAAAGTCGTCACCTAAAAAAAGATCGCTCATGCATGCCTGTTCTGATGAAGCTTTCAATGCAGGGTGCGGATCAACAGAGCCAACCAATGCAAGCCAGCCGGGATAAGAAATTCCAAGGATACCGGCCTTGCCATTATTATTCGATACATTTTTTATAAGCCAGTCAATCGTATCCCATGTATCAGTGCTTTCATCAACAGCACTTTTTTGTGGCTGATGAATAAGTGGCTGATGAATTTCCATTTTCCCTTCACTTTTATATTTTCCGCGGATATCCTGCAAAACAAAAACATATCCTTCCTTAGCCATGTTACTAAAATAAGGAACGTTTAAAATATTATAATCATCCGAAACGCCAGCGCCATAAGGTGTTCGCTGAATTAATACCGGAACAGGCTTTGACGCATTTACAGGAGAAAAAATTACAGTATAAAGTTTAGCGCCATCTCTCATAGGTATCATGGCAATTGTTTTTTTATAAGAAATAATTTCACCCGGCTGTGCTGTTACAGAAAACTGCAGCGATAAAAGAAGTAAGAAAGAAAATATTTTTTTCATAGAATGAAGATACATTTCTGGAAATAAAAAACCACCCTGAATGGATGGTTTATAAAATTTTATTTTATTGCAAATCAGAATTGCTCGAGCTTGCTAAAGAAAAAATCGCCTTCGATCATTGCGTTCTCGTCACTGTCACTTCCATGAACTGCATTTTCGCCAATAGAAGCAGCATATAATTTTCTTATCGTTCCTTCTTCTGCCTGTGCAGGATTGGTTGCGCCAATTAATTTTCTAAAATCTTCAACTGCATTGTCTTTTTCAAGTATAGCTGCAGTAATTGGGCCACTGCTCATAAAATCTACAAGCTCTCCGTAAAAAGGTCTTTCCTTATGAACAGCATAAAATTCACCGGCTTTTTCTTTTGAAAGATGTGTCATTTTCATTGCCACAATGCGAAACCCGGATTTATTTATCATCTGTAAAATAGCCCCTGTATGTCCTTTCAAAGTTGCATCGGGCTTTATCATGGTAAAAGTTCTGTTGGTCATTGTATATTTTTTTTGAGCCGCAAAGCTAATTAATTAGTCATTAATTCACTTGGTCATTTGTCAGTGAAGAAACATTTCGCTTTTTATTGACTTATTGACTATTGACCAATGACTATTTTACCCTACTTTTGCAGCCCTTTATGAAGCCTGTTAACGAAATATTTCCTTTACTTCTTCAACCTAAAAATGTGGTGATCACTTTTCACCAAAAGCCGGATGCTGATGCTATGGGTTCTGCCCTGGGGTTATATCATTTTTTAAAACAGATAGGGCACGATGTTACTGTAATTTCTCCAACCAATTGGGCGGGGTTTTTAAGCTGGATGCCGGGTTGTAAAAAAGTATTGGATTATGAAATGCAAACAGCAAAGGCAACTGAAGCACTAAGTAAAGCTGAGTGGTTATTTTGTCTTGATTTTAATACCATGGACAGAACAAGAAAAATGGCAGGGGTATTAACCAATTTATCCTGTACAAAAATTTTAATAGATCATCATCAACAGCCCCAGGTTGAAGTTTTTGATTATGGCATTAGTGATGTAACAAAAAGTTCCACATCAGAAATGGTGTACGATTTTATTGTTACCTCCGGTAATGCAGATAAGATAAATGTAAATGTTGCTGAATGTTTATACGCCGGTGTAATGACGGATACAGGCTCTTTCCGTTTTAATTCAACATCAGCAAGTGTGCATAGAATGGTGGCCGATTTAAAAGATCGTGGATTGGAGCATAGTAAAGTTCATGAAAATCTTTTTGATAATTTTTTAGAAAGCAGGTTTCGTTTTTTTGGCCATGTATTGCTTAACCGCATGGAAGTGATGTATGAATACAATACAGCTTTTATCGCTATTCCGCAGGCTGATCTTATAAAGTTCAATGTAAAGACAGGGGATACAGAAGGGCTCGTTAACTTTCCGTTGAGCATTCATGGAATAAAACTGGTTGCCATAATTATTGACAGGGGGGATGAACGTAAAAGTTCTTTCCGCAGTAAAGGTGGCTTTGATGTAAATACATTTGCAAGAAAATATTTTAATGGCGGTGGACATTTTAATGCCTCAGGCGGTAAAAATTCTGAACCGCTTGAAGAGGTAGTGAAAAAATTTAAAGCAGCCATTAAAGAAAACAAAGAACAATTAAGTAGTTATCAATTTTAAAAACATAAAACAATGAAGCAATTATTTTATTTAGTTATTACAAGCGTTATCTTTTTGAGCTCTTGCACAGAGGCTGACAAAAAATTTACTGATGGTACAGCGTACAAGATCATAAGCGATGGTAAAGGGAAACAGATCGTGAATGGCAATTTTATTGAAGTCGAGATATTGAAAAAATACAAAGACAGCGTGATATACGATTCAAGAGACATTATGCCGCAATTCGGTTTGTATGATACAGCCCAGTTTCCTCCTCTGTTTAAAACTATTTTTAAAAACATAAGAGTGGGCGACAGCATCTTTACAAAAAATCTTGTGGATTCAATTTACAAAGCAGGTAACATGCCTCCCTTTGCAAAAAAAGGAGAATATGAAACCACTACTTACAAATTTGTAAATGCATATACTACAAAAGAACAAACTGACTCTGCCTATAATAAGTGGCTGCCGATCGCAAAAGCGAGATCAGCTAAAAAAATGAAAGAACAAGTTCTGGCCGACCTTAAAACTAATGCTCCTCAATTAGCAATTGATGATAAAATTATCAGTGGTTACATGGCAGAACGTAAATTAACAGGAGTAAAAGCACCATGGGGTACTTATGTTGTTATTACAACTCCGGGTACAGGCGAAAATTTAAATGACAGCAGCATAGCGGTTGTAAATTATACCGGCAGAACTTTATTGGATAGTGTTTTTGATTCAAACATTGACCCTAGGTTTGGACATACACAACCTATCAATGTTGACATGTCACAGGTTGGCGGTATTATATTAGGATGGGCTGATGGATTAAGACTTATGAAAAAAGGAAGCAAAGGAAAATTCCTTGTTCCTTCTTCATTAGGTTATGGTAAAACAGGCCAGGGAGAAAAAATTAAAGCCAACGAAAATTTAGTTTTTGACATTGAAGTAGTGGATATTATTACTCCTGCACAATACCAGGCACAACAATTGGAACAGCAACAAAAGATGCAGCAGATGCAACAACAAATGCAACAACAGCAGCAGCAGCCTGATCCTTCTAAAAAGAAATAAAAAAAATGATTGATATTTTAAAAGAGGCAGCAATGCCTCTTTTTTTATGCTCATAAACCTGTCAGGTTCAAGATCCTGACAGGTTTAAATTTATTAGAGAAGATTTAGGAGGGTAACAACTTCTTTAGCTTCCTTTACATCATGAACTCTTAAAATATTTGCTCCATTTTTCAAAGCCAATGTATTTAAAACGGTTGTACCATTGAGTGCTTCTT
>DATCOF010000304.1:0-5111 GCA_036564845.1 Chitinophagaceae bacterium
AAGTTTAAAGATTATACTATTAAAAATAATTTGCCCAAGGTTATATTAATTTTGATCGCTGTTATCAGCGCTGTATTTCTGCAATGGATTGCAGTACCTGTAATATTTATCAGTTACTTTATTTTGTCTTTAATAAATAAAAAAAAACTCACATGATATTTTCTGTTGAAGTAAAAGTTATGCCGCTAAAAGAATTGTTAGATCCGCAGGGGAAAGCTGTTTCGGATGGCTTAAAAAATCTGGGATTAAAAAATATCAATGATGTTAGAATTGGGAAGCATATCAATTTACAAATAGAAGCCGCAACAAAAGAAGAAGCTTTTGCCATTGCAGAAGATGCATCAAAAAAATTATTGGCCAACCAGGTGATGGAACAATATGAAATAAAAATCATTACCCTCTAAATCTCCCTAAAGGGAGACTTTGAACACTCCATATTTTGAATACCAATAACAATTCTGAAAAGAACAAACAAAGTCCTCCCTTTAGGAGGGATTTAGGAGGGTTATATCTCGTTCCTTCTCCAATCGGTAATCTTGCTGATATAACTTTCAGAGCTGTTGAAATTTTAAAAACAGTTGATCTTATTTTAGCAGAAGACACAAGAACTTCATCCGTACTGTTGCGTCATTACAACATCGAAAAGCCCGTCACGCCTTATCATCAGCATAATGAGCATAAAGTGTTACAGCATTTGGTTGATCAAATGGGTGGTGGAAAAACAATGGCTTTAATGACCGATGCAGGAACTCCCGGCATTAGTGATCCTGCTTTTTTATTAGTGAGAGAGTGTATAAAAAATAATATTAAGGTTGAATGTTTGCCCGGCGCTACTGCTTTTGTGCCTGCATTGGTGAACAGCGGTTTGCCGATAAACCGTTTTGTATTTGAAGGATTTCTTCCGCAAAAAAAAGGCAGGCAAACGATGATGAAATTTCTTTCGACAGAAGAAAGAACAATGATATTTTATGAATCACCTATGCGGCTTGTAAAAACTTTAGAAGATTGCATTTTATATTTTGGCGCAGAAAGACAATGCTGTGTTAGCCGCGAGCTTACCAAAATGTTTGAAGAAAATAAACGTGGCACTTTACAGGAAGTGTGCGATCACTTTAAACAAAAATCAGTAAAAGGTGAGATCGTGATCGTAGTGCAGGGAAAGGAATAATTATGTAAGGATTTATCTAACTAATGTTATTAAACCTTTTCTGGCAAATGGTTTTTTGAAATAAGTATCAATTCCATCCAATAGCCAGATGTAAACTCCTACAGGCAATTCGGTACTTTTTAATTTGCCGTTCCAAAAGTGATTGAGGTTCGGATCATCATAAACAGTCTGACCCCAACGACTAAATATTCTAAAGTGGTTGATGGAAATTTCACCAATAATTTTAATTTTAAACAGGTCATTTAGGCCATCATTATTCGGCGTAAATCCAGTGGGGACATACACTATAGGCTCCGGCGGAGGAATAATAACAATATTCACAGGTTGTATAAGACTACATCCAAATTCATTAGTACCTCTTATAAAATATCTTCCTCTTTTATCTACAGATCTTGGATTGATAACAGGTTTCCTGGTTAAACTATCAAGCCAATATGTAAAGGTTAATGGCAGGCTTTGATTAACGGCTGTTGTCATATCTACTGTTAATAGAGGATAGGCTACAGGTGCAGGATCAGTAACAGTAAATACAGGAATTGAGTTAATTGTAACCGATACCGGGCGAATGATTGAGCAACCTGAAGTTGACGAAGCCACAATATAATAAATACCGGTTTGCGTAATGTTAGCAGGATCATCAATGCTAAGAGTGGCTGCGGCATCCATCCAATAAGTATAACTAATATCTGGAGTGCCACCTGAAATAATACTTGCATCTGTAAGATTTACTTTACCGCAACCTGTTGGATCATTAATTACAATATTTGGAATTGCGCCGATCTTAACGTCAACAGGCATAACTGCTCCGCAACCTCCATTCTTAGCGCCCATGATATAGTATCTTCCACTTGTTGCAATGGCATTTGGATTTGGCAAAGGAATAGTAGTTATGAAATCCTTCCAATAAGTTAATGTAAGCCCGGACTCGCTGTCCGCAGTTATTGCAGGGGCTGTAAGATCAACTGTTTGCGGCATACATACACCCGGAGGGTTATTTACAATCAGGAGAGGTGGATCTTTAATGATCACCTTTATTGGTTTCATATCATTACAACCTGCCTTATTTACTCCCTTGATATAATATGTTCCACTTGTTGTTACTCTTGATGGAACAGGAACATAATCAAGCTGGCTAAGATCAGTGTAGTAAGAATAGGTTAAACCAGGCGTGCTTCCTGCAGTAATTACCGGCGACGTAAGATCAACACCTGTAGAGCATCCCGTAACTTCACTAAGTACTGAAAGATTAAATGGGTTGTTGGAAACATTAATTGTTGTATATAATGTATCCTCGCAACCTAAGCCATCGTATGGTGTTATTGCTACAGCATAAGTTGTATTTGCTGCAGGTGCAGGTGAAATATTAAGCGTATTGTTGGTACCCAGCAACTGTGAAAAATCTGAAGTGTACCAATTGTATGTAGCAAAGCCAAAAGGTGCAGTAAGAGTAACATCTTTTGCTGCTCCGCAATAAGTATTGCCTGATATAGGTGATGAAGAACAATCTTCATTAACATCAAGGTAAGCATATCCGAAATGTTGCGTAAAAGCGCAATCATTTGTTATAAATTCCAGGCGAACAGTTTTTCCTGCAAGGCCGGATAGATTTACAGTTACCGGAGACCATGGTTTATAAAAAACATTGCTGCCAACACCGGATAACTGAAAGCCCGGCAAATTTGATGACGCTACAAATTCAAATGAACCGCAGGAGATATATGTATTGTCAGTAACATCATAAACTTTTGATTGGAACCTTGGCTGTTCATAAGGTTTGTGAGGCGGGTTTTGAAAAACTACTGCATAATTATACAGAATGCTGTAATCATTTTTACCTGCAGGAATATTAAATGTATAGCTCACGCTTTCTGCCTGGCCACCGGCTACAGAATTTCCTAACCGGATAGAGTATCCACTTCCATTAGGACAGTTTATCGGAAACTTGCCGTATGGATCTAACTCCTGTGGATAAGAATTTGGTATTATAGTATGCCTGTCAGTAATTGGGCTGGTGGCTCCTAAACTTAATGAACCATCTCGCAGGATGGAGCCTGCAAAGCAATCCCAGTTTGCAAAAGATCCTGATTCAAAACCAATATTCGGAGGACAATCTATACTTGCCGGTACAGGCTGGCCTTTAGCTATGGATGACGTAAATAAAAACAGAGTAAGTGCTAATTTGTAGATACGTATCATAGTCCGGCAATGACGGTATTAAAGTTACACATTTAAGGTAGTACGTAAAATAAATTAATAGGATGTTTTTGGGGAGAAATAAAATGCCAGAGAAAGCGAAAGTGATAAGATTTATGCGCCGTTTAAATACTGCTGTAATTCACTTTCAGTTTTTATAAGAACATCTCTTACTTTGCTGCCCTGGTTCTGTCCCACTACACCTGCAGCCTCCAGCTGATCCATTAAACGGCCGGCACGATTGTAACCAAGCTTCATACGGCGCTGTAATAAAGATGTACTTCCCTGCTGGCTCATAACAATTAATCTTGCAGCATCATCAAACAAGGGATCTCTATCATTAATATCAAATCCTTTTGCTTCCAGTTCTTTTTCATCAACATATTCCGGCAATAAAAATGCCTGAGGATATCCCCGCTGGTCGCCGATGTATTCAGTTATTTTATCAACCTCAGGTGTATCAACAAAAGCACATTGCAAACGGGTTAGCTCACCATTATAACTGATAAGCATATCACCTTTCCCGATCAGTTGCTCAGCGCCGCCAACATCTAAAATAGTGCGGCTATCAATTTTACTGCTCACTTTAAAAGCAATACGTGCCGGAAAGTTTGCCTTGATAGTTCCTGTGATAATATTTACTGACGGACGCTGTGTTGCAATGATAAGATGAATACCTATTGCCCGTGCAAGCTGCGCCAGGCGGGCAAGCGGCATTTCCACTTCTTTACCTGCAGTCATTATCAGATCAGCAAATTCATCAATTACCAAAACAATGAATGGCAAAAACTGATGACCTTTTTCAGGATTTAATTTTCTTGCAACAAATTTTTCATTGTACTCCCTAATATTTCGTGTGCCCGCTTCTTTTAAAAGATCGTAACGGTTATCCATTTCAATACACAAAGCATTTAGTGTATGGATTACTTTTTTTGTATCTGTAATAATTGCATCTTCTTCTCCCGGAAGTTTTGCCAAAAAATGATTTTGGATCTTACTGTAAATACTAAGCTCAACTTTTTTGGGATCGATCAAAACAAATTTTAATTGAGACGGATGTTTTTTATACAAAAGAGAAACAAGAATTGCATTCAGACCCACGGATTTTCCCTGCCCTGTTGCACCTGCCATTAAAAGATGCGGCATGCTGGTGAGGTCAACAATAAAATTATCGTTATCAATTTTTTTACCGATGGCAATTGGCAATGAAAAATTATTATTTTGAAATTTTTCTGAGTTCAATAATGTTTTCATGCTCACAACTGTTTTGCGAACATTGGGCACTTCTATACCGATGGTTCCTTTCCCTGGTATTGGTGCAATGATGCGAATGCCAAGCGCAGAAAGGCTTAGCGCAATATCATCCTCAAGATTTTTTATACGTGATATGCGAACGCCGGGCTTTGGAACAATTTCATACAAAGTAACTGTTGGCCCTACAGTCGCCATAATTTTTTCTATTTCAATATCATAATTCTTGAGCGTATTGATGATCTGGTTTTTATTTGCTTCCAGTTCTGCGGGGTCTCTCACGATTTGTTCGCTGCCATGCGTTTCTAAAAGATCCAGTTTTGGATATTTATAATCTCTGAGATCCAAAATAGGATCGTAAGGTTTTACCACAGGAGTTTTAACAGCAGGAATTATTTCTTCAGCAGGTTTTTCAGGAACACTTTTTATTTCCAGTTCAAGATCATTCTTAGGAATATTTCTTTGTGGCCCAGCGATAGTTACTGTTTCGCTATTGTCT
>DATCOF010000305.1:0-9247 GCA_036564845.1 Chitinophagaceae bacterium
ATATTATACCATCTGCAAATTAAGAGGCACTATAAACAAAGCCACTAAAGAAATTGTTATTACGGAATATGAACGAACAAAATTTAATACACCTCCCGAGATTAGCAACTGTTTTCAAACACATAGATTAAAATATGTAAAAGAAAGTGCCGATACAGAATCCCTACAAGGCAACTGGATACCTGCGCCTAATCAAACCGGCAATTGCGGTTATGGAAGAACAAGCCTGGCAAGAACTATAGTAAAAAGAGTTACACCGGATGAGCCAAAAGTTTATGTTCCACCTGTAAAAAGAGATAAGCCTTTTAAAGACATGAACCGGCAGCAAAACGTTAGCAAACAAACAAAGCCTGTTGTTAGAAATCAAAATAAAAAAACAATAACTACATCAACTTCACCCCTTGTAAAAAATAATAATGTAAACAAAATTATACCGCAAATAGATACTGTAAGAAGAGGGGTCTCTACAGTTAAGCCTCCTGCAAAAAAAGATGAACCAATTACATCAAGTTTAAAATTTGAACAAAGAGAGAATACCCTTCTTAAAACGATCGCAATAAAAAATAAAACCTTCACTGTCGACTTTTATGACAATGGTGAAATTGACGGAGATTCTATTTCGGTTTTTTTTAATGGCGAATTAGTGCTGTCTCATAAAATGCTTTCTTATAAAGCAATTTCGCTTACATTAACTATTGATCCCGACAGGGCGGTGAATGAGTTAGTGATGTATGCTGATAATCTTGGCGAGATACCGCCTAACACTGCTTTAATGATCGTGCATGATGGCGATAACCGCTATGAGCAAAGGATTGAATCTGACCTGGGACGAAATGGAACGATAAGATTTTCTTATAAACCTAATGCTCCTTAGTGTGTCGGTTTATTCAATTTATAAGTTTTCCATGCCCACTAAATAAGAATAAATTGCAAAGGAAATAATCTTATCCAGGCGATTCATTCTGCTACGCATAATTTTTTTGAAACACATCCCTTCATTTGTATCAAATAAATATGTGCCGGAATAAAGCTGATCAAAATTGCAATTATTAAATACGCAGCTAACTTTATTGTAACAGGTATTATCATTAATATTCCTGCAATAATTTCAAACACACCGCTAAGAATATTTATTAAAGAATGGTCAGGAAAATAGGGAGGAATAAGATCCAGATAAAATTTTGGATCCCTGAAATGATTATAACCTGCAACAATATAAAAGCTGCAAAGTACAAGTGAACTTAACTTCTTCCATAATTGATTTCTATTCACTCTACTTCGTTATTGTATCGTATCTTTTATCTCACCGCAATGCAGCATTGTCCCTTTAAATTCAGGATGATTTTTACCTAAGTAAGGATTAAATATTTCTTCTGTACTGCTTATCCAGTTTGCATCTTTGCTTTCACCAAAAGCCATCGGGCAGTTTTGCCAATATAATTTTACACCTTCGTAATGAATGGTTTTTAAAAGTGGAAAAAGATTTTCAGACACCATGCGAAAATCCTGTCTCATCTCTGTAATATCAGTTTCTTTTAAAATCGCATCTGCGTTGGATATTATATCACTCAGTTGTGCCTGTGCTGATTGAAAAATGCCTGTTGTATCTTTTTTAAGTTCATCAATTTTAATGCTGTCGATTACAGTAATTAATTTTTTTTCTTCAGCTTTTATTGTTGATGTATCAGCATTTACAAAAGCATCTTTTAAAGAAAGATATTGTGTAACAACAGCAGCAATACTTTTATTAAATTCCCCGGAATGCACTGTCACTTTTAAAGGTTGTTGCTTAGGTTCATCAGTATGCGATTTATCTCTGAAAAATATTCTCCATGCAGCAAAAACTACAACGATAACCAACAGAACAACCGAAAATTTTCTCATATTGATAATCTTTTTGCAAAGGTAAACATAAAAGGTTACTGCATATTACTGTTAACAGCTATTTACAACTAAATACGGCGTAATTTTGCCGACTTAAATAAAATTGAATGCTGTTAGGTTTACAAAATGTTACGTTTGAATTTGGTGCCCGTGTAATTGTTGAAGATGCTACCTGGCATATACAACCCAATGAGCGTATTGGTTTGATAGGATATAACGGAACGGGAAAGTCAACATTGCTAAAAGTTTTTACAGGACAATACCTGCCTTCTGCAGGCACTGTCGAAAAAAGCAGGGACACAACAATTGGATTTCTTCATCAGGATCTTTTAAGCTTTGATACTGACGATTCCATCTTGCAGGTAGCATTAGGAGCTTTTGAAAATGTGCTTAAGTTAGAAAAAGAAATAGAGGCGATAGGTATTGAACTGGAACAAAATTCTGATGAAGAACTTGCTCATAAATATGCGGATAAATTACATGAGTTGGAAATTTTAGGTGGATACAGTATTCATTACAAGTCAGAAGAAATTTTGCAGGGACTTGGCTTTGCCAATGCTGATCTGCAGCGCCCTTACAAAGAATTTAGTGGTGGATGGAGAATGCGTGTGCTTCTTGCAAAAATGATATTGATGCATCCTGATGTTTTATTGTTGGATGAGCCAACAAATCATCTTGATCTTCCTTCCATTGAATGGCTTGAAAAATATTTGCAGCATTACCAGGGCTCTGTGGTTATTGTTTCGCATGACCGTTATTTTTTAGACAGGATGGTAACTAAAATTGTTGAGCTGTATCAACAGGAATTACATTTTTATACCGGCAACTATACTTTTTATCAGCAGGAAAAAGCGCAGCGTATAGAGATACAACAAAAGGCTTACGAAAACCAGCAGGACTACATCCGTCAGCAGGAAAAATTTGTAGAACGTTTTAGGGCAAAGGCATCAAAAGCAGCGCAGGCACAAAGTATAATGAAGCGGCTGGATAAAATTGAAAGGATAGAGAACACTGAACTGGAGCGGCCAAACATGCGTATCAATTTTGCAATTGACAAACAGCCGGGAAGAACTTTATGTACATTAAAAAATGTTACAAAGAAATTTGGTGATGTAAAAATTGTTGAACATGCCGGTGCTGAAATAAATCGCGGTGATAAAATTGGATTGATTGGTGCGAATGGAAAAGGTAAATCAACATTGCTACGCATTGTTGCAGGTACCGAAACTTTTGAAGGTGAAAGAATTTGGGGACACAATGTTGATGATTCATTTTATGCACAGCACCAACTGGAAGCGTTGGATATGAACAATGATGTGCTGGAAGAAATGCAAACTGCACGCAGCGGAAAAACGGATCTTGAATTGCGGACCTTATTGGGCTGTTTTTTATTTAGCGGTGACGATGTAGATAAGAAAGTAAAAGTATTAAGCGGTGGAGAAAAAGCAAGAGTTGCTTTGGCAAAAACCATTGTAAGTAAAGCAAATTTTTTATTGCTGGATGAACCTACAAACCATCTCGACATTCATTCGGTTGATCTTTTGGTGGAAGCTTTAAATAAATATGAAGGAACTTTTATTTTGGTAAGTCACGACAGGTATTTTGTAAACCAGACCTGTAATAAAATATGGGAGATAGAAAATTATAAGATAAAAGAATTCGTTGGCAATTTTGAAGAGTGGGAAGAGTGGAAACAGCGCCAGGCAAAGGCTTTCAATGGAAAAGAAAAAGTAAAAAGTGAAAAAGTTATTGAGAAACCTAAGGAAGTAAAAGCTGAAACAAAACACCATAATCAAAAGTCTGCCATTGATAAGGATGCACAAAAAGAATTGCAAAAAATACAAAGACAGTTTAAGCAACTTGAAGAAAAGATAGCGAGCCTAACCAAACAAAAAGTAACATTAGAAAACGCTTTATCTTCTCCTGAAATTTATACTGACAGTACTAAATTTTCAAAAACAGAAACTGATTACAAAAACATTTCAGAGCAATTGAAAAAAGCAAATGCTGAATATGAAATTGTATTTGAAAAAATGATTCAGTTAGAAGGATGAGATAAATTATTAAGTCACTCTTAGTGTTACCGCCACCGTCATATTTAATGGTTTGGTTGTTATGCGCCGCATTTTACCAAAAATATTATAAGTAATATCAGAGCCCTTTAAATAAGGTAACAGATCCGGGCTGTTAACAGGTGTATAGGTAAATGAAGATGCATAACTATCAGGAAAATTTATCGAAAAAAGTTCTGCAGGATTACTATCGCTGTTTGATTGCAATGTTATCCGGGCCCTTTCAAAATTAGAAAGATTATTTAGCTGATCTGCATTGTTAATAGTGATGCTGATTTGCTTAACCTTAATTGAACTAACACTGTTTACCCCAAACACGCCTGCAGTATTTGCTTTTATAATACTGTCTAAATTAAAATGTAAAGAAAAACTACCTAATGAAACTTCATTGGGCGTTACAGCGATAACTGTTGGTATTGTTACCTGCACTTCCGGAACGTTCACATCCATTCCCTGGAATAATGCGCTAACAATTTTTTTACAAGATACTGCTGCTAATAATACAATTGCTGCCAAAAAGGAGATGAATATTTTTTTCATAGTTTAGGTTTTAGTCTACAAATAAGTCATATTGAAATGAAAAACTTTTTATAGTCTTTTATATATTTCAACAAATATGCCACACACGAAATATTATGTGGTAAAGTTTTATAATTAAGATTCTCATTGCGAAAACGAAATGTTGATTTAGAAATTGTGTTTGAAAAATAATGATGCAGAAAGCCAATTAGAATTGCCTGCGAATATCTATTACTTATATTTGCAAAAAATTGGACCGGTAGCTCAGTTGGATAGAGCATCAGCCTTCTAAGCTGAGGGTCATTGGTTCGAATCCAATCCGGTTCACTTTAGATAAAGCCTGTATTTGCAGGCTTTCTGTTTTATGGCAGCTTTCTTTATACATTTATACACTAAGAACGTAACAGAGGAAAAGAAAAATTTACCAAATCAGGTATAATAGTGCATCCCGACTGCAAAGTCGGGATGACTTAGGGTTGAATTCTCACAGGGCCCTATTTAGTAAATTATCTTTTTATAAAATATTCCAGGTACGTTCTCCGGATAAGATTTTATTTAAAGGAACTCTTCCTTTTTTTGATCCAACTTCTTCCATTTGATCTTGCATGTCTTCTTCATAAACAGGCCTTTCACTTGCATACATCACACCAAACGGACGGGGGAAATAATCTTCATTAAAACTTGTATCAAAAAAACGGGATATAATATTTGCCTTGGTCTTATCTTTTTCATCATGTATCCAAAGATCATTTGCAGAAATATTATTTGCACTTAAATCAACAATAACCGGTGTCAATCCATCCAACTTAATTCCTTTATCATCATTCTCGCCAAACATCAGTGGCTTTCTATCTTCCAGGAAGATGGCTTCTTCTTTTTTGGTTTCCTTATCAGAGAATGCAAAGAATGCAGCATCATTAAACACAGGACAATTCTGATAAATTTCTACAAACGAAGTACCCTTATGCGCATGTGCACGTTTCAGCATTTCCTGCATGTGTTTAGGATTGCGGTCAAGCGTACGTGAAACAAAAGAAGCTTTTGCTCCCAACGCCAATTCAGAAGGATTGAATGGCTCTTCGATGGAACCATAAGGAGATGTCTTTGTTATCTTTCCTCTCTCTGATGTGGGTGAATATTGCCCTTTGGTTAAACTATAAATCTGGTTGTTGAACACTAAATAATTTACATCAAAATTTTTCCGCATAAGGTGAATAAAATGATTTCCTCCAATTGAAAATGCATCGCCATCTCCGGAAACGATCCAAACACTCAAGTCAGGATTAGAAGCTTTAACACCGGATGCGATGGCCGCAGCACGTCCATGAATACTGTGTATCCCATAAGAATCCATATAATAAGTAAAGCGGGAAGAACATCCAATGCCTGAAACAAAAACAAATTTTTCTTTCGGAATACCCAACTCAGGAAAAATAGTTTGCACCTGTTTTAATATAGAATAATCACCACAACCCGGACACCATTTTACATCCATTCCGGAATCAAAATCCTTTGGTTTTAATTTTTCAAATGGTGCTGTTGCAATTGTTTCCATTATTCTATGCTTTAAGTAATTCAGTAATTTTTTGTTTGATCTCTATTGTTGTAAATGGCAATCCCTGCACCTTGGAAAGCCCTGTTGCAGGAATTAAAAATTCAGCCCTTATCAATTGAAGCAATTGCCCCATGTTCATTTCCGGAATTAATACCTGGTCGTAACCATGTAACAGTTCTTCAAGGTTTTTTGGAAATGGATTGATATGACGCAGATGAATGTGTGCAACATCATAACCTTCAGAAAGTAATTCCTTCACTGCTGTTTTAATAGCGCCATAAGTAGAGCCCCAGCCGAGGACAGCGAGTTTAGCTTTCTCATTTCCACTATCAGGTTTTGCATCAGGAATAAAGTGTTGAATGTTTTTTACTTTTTCTGCCCGAAACCTTGTCATTATTTCATGATTGGCTGCATCATAGGAAACATTGCCTGTTTCATTTTCTTTTTCCAGTCCCCCAATGCGATGCTCCAATCCTTTTGTCCCCGGTTTTATCCATGGACGAACACCATACTCATCACGCTTGTATGGCAACAGCACATCATTTTCGCCATTGGGTTTATCAAGAAATTTTACATTTATTTTTTGCAATTCATCTTCATTCGGAAACAGCCATGGTTCAGATCCATTAGCAATGTATCCATCGCTAAGAAAAATCACCGGCGTCATGTGTTCCACAGCGATCCTGCATGCTTCGAAAATAGTTTCAAAACAATCTGATGGCGAAGTAGCCGCCAGCACAGGCATTGGCGCTTCTCCATGGCGGCCATGCATGGCCATTAAAAGATCTGCCTGTTCTGTTTTTGTCGGCAACCCTGTGGAAGGCCCGCCACGCTGAACATTTACAACCACTAAAGGCAATTCAAGCATCACTGCAAGTCCCAAAGCTTCTGTCTTTAATGCCAGTCCCGGACCTGAAGTAGTTGTTACTGCAAGATTTCCGGTATATGATGCACCAATGGCTGAACATATAGCAGCGATCTCGTCTTCGGCCTGGAATGTTTTTATATTATTGGCTTTGTATTTTGCAAGGTCATGCAGAATATCTGTTGCCGGTGTGATGGGATATGATCCCAAAAATAATGGCAGTGTTGATTTTTCAGAAGCTGCAATCAATCCAATTGCCGTTGCATGATTGCCTGTTATATTTCTATAAGTTCCCGGTGGAAGTTTTGCAGGAGCTACTTTAAATTGTGTGGTAAATATTTCTGTGTTATCACCATAATTCCAACCGGCATGCAATGCTTTAATGTTGGCATCAGCGATCTCCGGTTTCTTTGCAAATTTTTCTTTGATGAATTGTAAAGTACTGTCAAGCGGTTTATCAAACATCCAGAACAGCAAACCAAGCACGAACATATTTTTACTGCGTTCTATATCTTTCATTCCAAGACCGGTGTCGGCAAGACATTCCTTTGTATGTTTTGTTACATCAACTTTATGAACAATATAATTTTCAAGAGAATCATCTTCCAGCGGGTCAACTCCTTCAGGATATTTTGCTAACGTAAGATTTTTTTTATCAAAGCCCTGTACATTCGCAACGATTATTCCACCCTTTTTTAATCGTGGCAGATCTACTTTTAAAGCGGCAGCATTCATCGCAATTATCACATCATAATTATCACCGGGTGTATAAATTTCAGCACTGCCGATATGCACCTGGAAACCTGAAACACCGGCCACTGTTCCTATTGGGGCACGTATCTCTGAAGGATAATCAGGAAAGGTGCTAAGATCATTTCCAAACAAAGCAGCAGTATCTGTGAACTGCATTCCTGTAAGTTGCATACCATCACCCGAGTCGCCGGAAAAGCGGATAACTATTTTATCAACCTCTTTAATGTTGGTAAGTTTTTCAATTTTTTCTTCCAGGATATCCATATTAGTTTATTTAAATTATCAGGCGTGTAAAAGTTCTTTTCTTGCCAATAATTGTTCAGCCGTTTCTACATGGTCTTCATCAGGCACACAACAATCAACCGGGCAAACAGAGGCGCACTGAGGCTCTTCGTGAAAGCCCTGGCATTCTGTACATTTATTGGGTACGATATAATATAGATCTGTTGAAATTGCTGGATGCCTTTCTTTTGCGTCCGTAACAGTTCCGTCAGTAAGCACGTAGCTTCCGGAAACGGTAGTTCCATCAGCAATATTCCATTCTACCCCACCTTCATAAATAGCATTGTTAGGACACTCGGGTTCGCAGGCACCACAGTTGATGCATTCTTCAGTGATTTTAATAGCCATAAGATTTAATTTTTAGGATTTATGGAAAATATTGAGAATACAAAATGAATGCTTTGCAGGCTCAATTAAACTAAGGAACATCAATATTGAATATGATTTATATCAGCAAATATTAAGATCCAACTTCCTTAAGATGTAAATTTTATTCTGTATTTATTCTTAGTAGATTACAATTACTCATAGTAAATATTCTATCTTTTAAATGCGCAATAACTCTCTTGCATGCGCTATGTCTCTTCTTTATCTTTAACCTCCAACATTTTTAAAATCTAAAACCTATCCTATGAACACAAAACTTCTCATCTTTGTATTTTTATTATTCTTAATTTATTTTTTTACAATAAGCGCTTTTGCTCAAACTGCGCCTGGTGGCGTCACTGGTTGTGCAACATCGATCTCAGTTAAAAGAAACAACGGTAACGGACATGGTGTATGCAATGGCGATGCACAGCTAAGAGTTATATTTAGTCCGATGCCCTCACCCGAAAATATTCCTTTGCTAACAGGAATATTTTACCAGGGACAATCCACTACTAAAGTTACACTGCCTATAGCAGGAGATATGGTAACTGATGGTCAGGGGTATGTCAGTTATTGTGTAGTAGTACCGCTAAAAAATAATGGGAATCAATTTGGCAAGATCTCACCTTCAATAAAAATAGCATTGGAATTTACATACCAGGATGGTACGATTTGCAGAACAGATGTAGTTAATTAATTTTTAATTTTTCTATACCATAGCAACCGGCAATAACATGCCGGTTTTTTTTAATTTTTAAAAGAATCGTGTATAAAAATTCATACATTGCCAATCTTAAAAAAAAATTGGATATGAATATTAATTTAAAAAACACTTTGATAGCGTTGATAGCTATTTTGTTATTAAGCTTTATTCCCCCTGATAAAAAAAGAAAATTTATTGATCCGGCAAACATGGATATGACTGTAAAGCCGGGAGATAATTTTTAT
>DATCOF010000306.1:0-16598 GCA_036564845.1 Chitinophagaceae bacterium
CACGAATTGGCTTTCCTCCATTTAAAGTTTCTACAACCGCCAATTCTCTTGCACGTTCCTGTACCATACGTGCAATGCGAAAAATATATTTTCCTCTTTCTTTCGGCGGCATTTTCTTCCAAACATTTTCATACGCATGTCTCGCAGCTTTCACTGCTTTGTCAACATCTGCTTCATTGGCTTCCGCAATTCTCGAAAGTTTTTCTTCTGTTGCAGGATTGATCGTATCAAAATATTTTTTGCTCAGCGGCTTTTCAAATTTCCCATTGATGAACAATTCGTATTGATCTTTTATTTTAGCAGCGCTCCTGCTTTCCGGTGCCGGCGCATATTTGCGGGCAGAATCGAATTTTAATTTCAGCGTATTATTTCTTGCCATAATTTATTTTTTGTTGACGGACATTTGTTCTCTGCTCATCATTCGTTGTGTTACTCACTTGTACTGAATTAATACTATTCAATAATTTTTACCAATATTTTCTGTTCTTCCTCTAAGTGTTCCCTATAAATTTCTTTCCCATATTTCAATAATCTTTTCTCCCACCATTTAAGATCATCCAAAGATTCAACTCTTGGATTAACTTGTGTTAACTCTAAAAATTTATGATCTAGTTCAGATATAAATTTCTTGAATTCCTGATGTTCAGAAAATGTATCTAATTCGTCATCAGAAATCATTTCTTCGATAGGTTCTCTATAACAGGATAAATCATAATCTAACTCATAAATGTTCTCATCATAACCTTTTTCAATTTGTTCAATCACCCATTCCCAGCCTCTAATCATTTGATCAGGAAAAAGTCTATCTGACAATTTAATTTCTGCAATATCTCCGAACTTGCGTGCATAATCATCAGAATATTCAAACAATATCATAAGCATTAAGCTTCTTGAACGAATTTTTAATCCAGCGAAAAATAATCCTTCCCCTGGTACACTCCTGTTTTTTCTTTCATTAATTGCATCAACACATCGTTAGCTAAACTGCTTGCGCCAAACCTGAACCAGTGATTATTCATCCAGGCCTCTCCTAAAATTTCATTTAGCATAACCAAATAATGCAATGCCAATTTTGATTTTGAAATTCCACCGGCTGGTTTCATTCCTATCATCTTTCCTGTCTTGTAATAAAAATCTCTTATCGCTTCCAGCATCACCAATGTTACCGGTATTGTGGCTGCAGGCGTAACTTTTCCTGTTGATGTTTTTATAAAATCTGCACCGGCATACATTGCAATATCACTTGCTTTGCGAACCTTATCAAATGTTACAAGTTCCCCCGTTTCTAAAATAACTTTTAATCTTGCCTCGCCACATGCTTCTTTTATGGAAGCAATTTCATCAAACACATAATTGTATTCTCCTTCTAAAAATTTACCGCGGCTTATCACCATGTCCACCTCATCAGCGCCTTGTGCTACTGCAAATTTTGTATCACTGATCTTTACATTATGCGGCGCCTGTCCACTTGGAAAACCTGTGGCTACCGAAGCTATTTTCACTCCTGAACCTTCCAATGCTTTCTTAGCTGTTTTAACCATTGAGGGATAAACACAAACCGCTGCAACTGTTGGCAGGCCTGGATAAGTATCCAATAAATGTTTTGCTTTGTAACACATCTGCTTCACCTTACCTTCCGAATCTTTTCCTTCCAGCGTGGTGAGATCGATCATGTTTAAAGTGAGCAACAAACCGTTTACTTTGGTTTCTTTTTTAATACTTCTTTTGGTGAATCTTGCCGCCCTTTCTTCAATACCCACCTGGTCAACCCTTGGCGATAAACTAAAATCAGGAATTGCAATCGTTGCTGTAGCCATATAACTTTTTGTAGAGGGCAAATTTACTACAATTGTAATTTATGAAGGTTTATTACTACTGGAAGAATATATTTTTCCATTCATAAAAAAAAACTAATGCAGATGTAACTAATTTATATCTTCAACCCTATTTTAAAAAATCACATACATGAGAAAAGTAAAATCCATTTTGCCTGCTAAGCTTCTGTTAGCAGTATTCACTTTCATTTTTATTAGTGCAGCTTCAGCACAAACTACCTTCCCGGTTAATGGTGTTGCAGATCCTTCGCAAAAAGCGTATGCATTTATTAATGCGACAATTGTAAAAGATGCGAATACTACATTAACCAATGCGACGATGATAATTCGCGACAGGAAAATAGTTTCTGTGGGGAATAATATTTCTGTTCCGGCAGACGCTGTTACCATTGATTGCAAAGGCAAATACATTTATCCTTCGTTCATTGATATTTACAGTGATTACGGAATACCTGTACCACAGCGGCCTGCAGGCGGATTTAATTTTAATGCTCCCGGGCAAATTACCTCATAAGTGAAGGCGATATTTTGGATATGAAAAGCAGCGTGATAGATTATGCATTTATTCAAGGCAGAATGATAAATCTTAATAACAAGCATACTCAATTGTATGAGCGTTATAAATATAAGTATGGGTTGAAGTGATGAGAATTTATTTACAACCTAACGTCTTTGCGAGCCGGTGATAAAAAAGGAATAACAAATTGTTTGAAAATCAGGCGAAGCAATCTCACATGAATGTTTAATATGAGATTGCTTCGGCGCAAGAAAATATTCTTATTTGCCGAATTTTGAGGGCGCCTCGCAAAGACGTTTTGTTCCTTAGAAGAGCATCTGAAAAAAGGAAATATTTTTCTTGATGAAGATATAATAATTGCCCCTCTCCAAATTACTCCCCCAAAAGAATTAGTTGCTTAAATAAAGATTGAAGATCCTTTTTATTGTTGGTGCAGCTTACGCACAAAACCTGATTAAACACCAACAACTGCGAAAGTTTTCATTTCCATTAAATCACATGTTAATAATTGATAAGTTTGAGGAAATGAAACCCCGATGCCTGCTGAGTCTTCAAATTTTATTTCTTATCAACACAGCAGTCATGATTTTACAAAGAAGAAGTTACCAGGCATTTTAAGCCAAACCATTTAATGATTTTCAGATAGAATTTATAATAATCCAAAGTGTATGTATGCATCGGGGTTTCACGGTAAGATTTTTTTATCGTAGTTAATGCTGTGAAAACCCCGATGAGAAATAAAATTGCGTTTGTTGTTTGGTGCAGCTTACACACACCAACAACTGCGAAGTAAATAAATTTGGCCGAAAGGAAGTAAGGAGTTTTTTTGTGCTATAAATTATTAGTATATGAGAGTCGTGTCATTTTTTGCTGGTGCTGGCGGTCTTGATTTGGGCTTACAGAAAAGATTTATCTTTAAACTTTCAATCATACAAAGCAGCTTAATAATGGAAACTATTGAATTTCAAAAAAAGCAATATCGAATAAGAGAAATTAATTTACCCAAGTTTGGTGAAGTATTAATTTCAACTACTTCGTTAAATGACGTTTTATTAAAAAATGGGAATTATGTTTCTAATGAGGCATCAACTATTGACGAACAAATATTCTATTTTGTTAATGAAAGAGAAATCAATTTTAGTGACAAAAAGCTAATCAATTTAATAACCACAGAAGTACTATGATTCGATTTCAATTCTTTCCACGTTCCCAAGGCATAAATCAACAAATTCAAAATATTATTTCTTGTTTTGAAATTGAAAGTGATAAAATTAAATCACTTGAATTTAATTTATCAAGCAATGAAGTATTAGAAGTTCTAAGACCGCATCTTGAAAAGATTAAATTTATTTGTGAAACTGGAAAAACTAAGGATAGAAAAATTAGTGTTCCTGTTTTGTTTGGTTATGATAATAAGATTGATAAATCATTTAATGCAGACGCTGTAAGTGAAGACGGCAAAATAGTTATTGAAGTAGAAGCTGGTAGAGCCGTAGATAATAATCAATTTTTAAAAGACATTTTTCAAGCATGTATGATGTTTGAAGTTGAGTATTTAGTAATTGCGGTAAGAAATGATTATCGAGGCGCAAATGATTTTGCTAAAATCTATACTTTTTTAGAAACGTTATATATATCTAATCGCCTTCACCTTCCTATAAAAGGAATTCTTCTAATTGGCTATTAATTTTTTCCCGGGGCTGTACAATTTAAATGGAAGTTTTGCTGTTAATTTTTTGATTGATTTAGAACCACGGTTGTCAAATGGGATCAACAAGAATGATATTTTGCAACTTGAAATTGTTACAGATAAACAAGGTCAAAGTGGTGATGTTAGAGATGTGTTAGCAATTAGGTCGTTACAAAAATGGGAAATTGGAATTTCAGCAAAGAATAATCATCGTGCCGTAAAGCATTCTCGGTTGTCGAATGATATAGACTTTGGTGAGAAATGGCTTGGTGTGTCATGCTCTCTGAAATATTTTGCCGAAATAACACCGATTTTTGGTGAGTTGGCAAAACTTCGAACTGCAAGCAAAGCAACTCAAAAATGGTCAACCCTTGGTGATTACCATTCTTCTGTTTATGTGCCAATACTCGATGCTTTTAAGAAAGAACTTTTAAAACTTGATAAAGAAAATCCTGGTATTGTTGCTAAAAGACTCGTTGAATATTTAATTGGCAATCAAGATTTTTATAAAGTTATCAAAGGCAAAAATAAGGTTGAAATTCAAGCGTATAATTTGCATGGTACATTGAATTTGCCTTTTGAAAATATAAAGCCAAAATTAAAAATGCAAAGGCTCAAGTTACCGAACCGATTGATTGAAATAGTTTATCAAGATAACTCCCAAACTACTTTGTTAGTGTCATTAACCGAAGGTTGGCAAATTTCTTTTAGGATTCACAATGCAAGTTCAAGAATTGAACCGTCTTTAAAATTCGATATTAATTTGGTGTCTGCCCCACATACACTTTTTGTAAACCACCTTTCACTTGGCTAAGTATGAATTTAAAACCACTAAGGAACGTTCAGAATTAATGAGCAAAATCCGTGGCGTTAATACAAAACCCGAATTAGCATTACGAAAAACACTTTGGAAAATAGGCTTTAGATATCGTCTAAATGTGTCAAAGCTAAAAGGCAAACCTGATATTGTTTTTAATAAATATAAGGTCGTTGTTTTTGTTGATGGCGAATTTTGGCATGGCTACAAATGGTCAGAAAAGAAACCAAAAATAAAAGCAAACCGAAAATATTGGGTCAAGAAAATTGAACGCAACATTGAAAGAGATTTAGAGAATACAAACTATCTCTTGTCAAACGGTTGGGTTGTCCTTAGATTTTGGGAGCATGAAATAAAAAAGGACTTATTAGAATGTGTCAAAAAAATTACCGTTGCAATTCGTGAAGCCGTCATAGGCTAACACATAACTCGGAAATTTAAGAAGCTTAAATCTAAACTATTTCGTAATAGCCATCTCAAATTGGATGATTAGCAAACATTTTTATTTGTTGCTAATTACTTGCAAAGTATAAGTAAGTGACCCTTCGACAAGTTCAGGATACTACCGATGGCTTGCGCACACAACCTGCAATTGGATTCGCAATGATGTAGTTGGTGGCAATAAGTATTTTGTACCTACGCCTCTTTCCCATGGCAGTTCTTAAATTTCTTTCCGCTACCACAAGGACAAGGATCATTTCTTCCTGTTTTAGGACCAACTTTTATTGGCTCCTGTTTTATAGGTTCTGAAGGATCGTTATAATCATTTTCGCTGGAAAGATATTCAGGGCCGCCGCCTGCAGATGCTCCGGCAAATTCTTCTTTGCGCTGGCGCATTTTGCTCATGTCTGTTTTTTGTTCACGGCCTTCTTTAATTCTTCCGGGTTGTTGTTGTTCAACAGGAATTCCGCAATGGCAAAGGAAGCCTACGATATCTTTATTTACCTGGTCATCCATTTGCTTAAATGCATTGAAGGCTTCTATCTTATAAATCACCAACGGATCTTTTTGTTCGTAACCTGCAGTCTGAACACTGTGGCGCAGATCATCCATGGCACGCAAATGTTCTTTCCATGCATCATCAATCAAAGCCAGTGTGAGGCTGCGTTCCAAAGCATTGGTAAGTTCTTCACCGTTTGATGAAATTGCTTTATCAAGATTAGCCAATGCCTGTATCGCTTTCTTTCCATCAGTGAAAGGCACCGCAACATTTTCAATATGCGAGCCTTGTTCCTTGCGAATATTTTTTATTACCGGCAATGTCTGCTGGTTCATCGAATTGTTCTTTTGATTGTAGTGAGCCTTTGCTTCTTCGTACAATCTTTCGGATAAAACATGCGTATCATCTTTATCCAATTCCTCTTTTGTTATGGAAGTATCAATTCCAAAATTGAGGATCGCTGCTAATTTAAAATCTTCGTGATCTCCGGATTCTTTAAATGAAATTATCAATCCTTCAGCAACAGAATAAAATGCATTATCAAGATCGAGTGCAAGCCTTTCTCCGAACAAAGCATGGTTACGCTTACCATAAATTACAGTACGCTGTTTGTTCATTACATCATCATACTCTAAAAGTCTTTTTCTTATACCAAAGTTATTTTCTTCCACTTTTTTCTGCGCTCTTTCAATGCTCTTCGAGATCATGCTATGCTGGATAACCTCTCCTTCTTTGTAACCCATTCTATCCATCAGCGAAGCGATACGGTCACTGCCGAACATACGCATCAGGTCATCTTCCAGCGAAACAAAAAATTGCGAAGTACCCGGATCACCCTGCCGACCGGCACGTCCGCGAAGCTGCCTGTCCACACGGCGACTCTCATGTCTTTCGGTACCAAGAATTGCAAGACCACCGGAGTTAACAACACCCGGCCCAAGCTTAATATCTGTACCACGACCGGCCATATTTGTTGCGATAGTTACTGCTCCTGCAAAACCTGCCTCAGCAACCACCTGCGCTTCACGCTGGTGTTGTTTTGCATTCAATACATTGTGCGGAATCTGTGCCTGCTTCAACATCCTGCTCAGCAATTCACTCACCTCTACGGAAGTTGTTCCAACAAGGATCGGCCTTCCTGCTTCACGCATTTTTGCAACCTCTTCAATTACGGCTTTATATTTTTCTCTCTTTGTTTTGTAAACAAGATCCTGTGTATCTTTTCTTGTAACGGGAAGATTTGTTGGAATGGTTACCACATCCAGTTTGTAAATATCCCAAAGCTCTGCTGCTTCTGTTTCTGCAGTACCCGTCATACCGGCGAGCTTGTGATACATCCTGAAATAATTCTGTAACGTAATGGTGGCATACGTTTGCGTGGCTGCTTCTATCTTTACATTTTCCTTTGCCTCAATTGCCTGGTGCAAGCCATCACTGTATCTTCTGCCATCAAGTATACGGCCTGTTTGTTCATCAACAATTTTTACCTGCCCATCCATCACCACGTATTCAACATCAATATCAAATAATGTATAGGCTTTTAATAATTGCTGAACGGTGTGAATGCGATCGGCTTTTATAGAATAATCATTCAGCAATAATTCTTTCTGATGTAATTTTTCTTCTGCGCTCAGATCGCTTTTTTCAATTTCAGAAAGCTTTACACCTATGTCAGGAAGAATAAAAAATTCAGGATCTTCTCCCGATTTAGTGATAAGATTAATTCCCTTATCAGTCAATTCAACCTGGTTATTTTTTTCATCAATATGAAAATATAATTCGTTATCAACTTCAGGCATTTTGCGCTGCTGATCGGCGAGATAAAAATTTTCTGTCTTTTGTAATTTTACTTTTATACCGGGTTCACTTAAGAATTTTATCAATGCACTGTTCTTCGGTAAACCTCTCCAGGCACGCATCAGCGCAAGGCCGCCATCTTTAGGATCATCATTGCCTTCAGCAATTTTCTTTTTGGCTTCTATTAAAAAATTATTGGTAACTTTTTTTTGTGCGGCAACAATTATTTCAATTCTTGGTTTAAGAGAAAGAAATTCCTGCTGATCACCTTTAGGTACCGGGCCTGAAATGATCAATGGTGTTCTTGCATCATCTATCAATACACTATCCACCTCATCCACCATGGCAAAGTGATGCTTGCGTTGCACCATCTCATCAGGAGAATGAACCATGTTATCTCTTAAATAATCAAAACCAAATTCGTTATTAGTACCATAAATAATATCAGAATTGTAAGCGGCCCTGCGCTCATCACTGTTGGGATCATGCTTATCAATACAGTCAACAGTTATTCCAAGCCATTCGAAAATTGTTCCGTTCCATTCGCTATCACGACGGGCCAAATAATCATTCACCGTTACAATATGTACACCTTCACCTGACAATGCATTTAAATACGCAGGCAATGTAGACACCAACGTTTTACCTTCACCCGTTGCCATTTCTGCAATTTTTCCATCATGCAAAACCATACCACCAATAAGCTGAACATCATAATGCACCATGTTCCAGGTAACATCTCCTCCCCCTGCCGTCCATGTATTTTTAAAAATGGATTTGCCGTCTTCTATGCGGATGTAATTTTTCTTTATACTAAGATTCCGGTCTAATTCAGTTGCAGTTGAAACGAGTTCTGTATTATTTTTAAAACGATTTGCCGTTTCTTTTACAACCGCAAATGCTTCGGGTAATATTTCTTTTAAAGCTTCTTCAATTTTTTGATCACGGTCCTTGCGCATTGTATCTACTTCCTGGTAGATGGCATCACGTCCGGAAATATCAAGTGCAGTAAGACTTTCAGCTTCTTCTTTTTTTGCAGCAATGGCTGCATCAATTTCTGAAAGATGCTCTTTTATCCTTTGTTTAAATTCCTGCGTTTTATTGCGGAGTTCGTCATTGGTTAAAGATTGATACTGGTTAAAGAATTTATTGATGTCGCCAACCAGTGGACTGATCTTTTTTACGTCCTTCTCACTTTTATTTCCACCGAACAATTTAGAAAGTAAACCTGCCATATATCCGTATTATATTATTAAATATTTCTGATAAGAATTTTAACTCAGTCAAATATGGTGCAGAAAAAATTCGTAGCCAAAATGACAGAACGCAAAGGTAATAAATAGTAAACAGGGAATTACTAAGAGTACGTTAAGTGATTTATGATGTTACTAACGATTTTTTTCTTTTACGAACAAAGACAATCGCAAGCCAAAGTATTATCATGGCAGCAAAAATGAATACCACTATTATGTCAGTAGAAAAACTTTTAAAACTGATGCGACCACTGCCCATATATAAAGGAAGGCCTGCCAATGCAACCGAAGTGCCGAGACTTAATGCCGTTGCAGTTGCGGGAAACATTGGCAAACTGCGTGACATTAATAATAAAGTGAGCGGCACTGAACTTTGTAAACAGGCAATACCAAAGGCAAGAGCATAAATATTTTCTTTGCCAAAATTGAGAAATATAAACGCAAGTGGTAATGTGATGTAAACAAATTTCTTCCAGCCAATTTTGTCAGCCAAAAAGCCGCCAATGATCTTTCCACAAAAAGCACTTATCCCAAGAACTAAAATTCCATGCTCAAAATGTAACGATACATTATTTACAATGTCGAAAACAAAAGACCGAAAACACATGATGAGCAGGATGCCAAGCATTATCCAATCATGCGTATCTAATTGTGATCCTTTTTTATTTTGTGCCTGGTAAGCCGGAACGCCTTGTTTAAAAATTAATGTTGCAAGAATAATTATTGCAATCAATGCGATCAGTAAATATGAAGAAGACATACTTCCTAAAATTCCGCCCAGGGTTAAACCTAAAACTCCGGGTGCAGTAAACAAACCCAACGGACCAGACTTATCTTCATTTACCTGCAAACAAATTGCTCCACCCGTTACATGAATACCTCCGCCTGCAAAGCCTGTCAGGATAATTGCAATGTATGGATCGATAAAATAAAATGCTGTTGAAAATAATAAAATTGAAATTGAAATGATCGCAAAAGGCTTTACCTGTTTTTGTTTATCCAGTAAAAAACCAACAGGCAATTGTCCGCCAAAACCAAGTATGGCGTACACAACAAGCATTGTAAAACTATCGCTGTAATTATGGTTGAAAGCGAAATTGGCAAGCATATAACCCGCAACAAAATCATTTACGCCATGCAGTAATCCCCAAAGTAGTGGCTGATTTAATGATCTGTTGATTGATGTTTGCATTAACTATTAATTAAAATTCCAATGCCATAGCTTAATCCATTTACCACAAAAGAAAGTAAGAGCCCTTTCCACCATTTACATCTCATCAACAAAAAATATCCAAGGCCTTCTGTGATAGCAATTATAATTTCAAGAAGATTGACATTGACGTTTGTTTCAAAAAGAAAAACATGCAGCAACGGCCATGTAAATAAATTCAATAAAAAACCAATTAGCAAAGCCTGCTTCCATTGCTTTCTGAAATACGCAACTACAATTGGTAATTCAATAATAAGGGTTAATAAAAAATAAAAATATAAGCTCATGCTTAAGCTTTATCCATTTGCAAAAAGAAAAAATATTATCGCAATAAGGTTCAAACAAAAACTTACGATGATAGATTTTGCAATGCTCTTTTTTAATAAAAGATTGTAAACAAAAACATCAAAGATCATCAGCACTAACAGCACCAGCCAGAAGTCAACATCTGTGTCATGGTACAAAACTGTCATTAATGAATAATATGCAATGCTGCTTACAAGACCTACCAGCAAAGGTTTCCATCCCTGCTTTGAATAAAATATCCAAAGCAAAATTCCTTTAATTATAAAAACACCAATTAGTAATATTGAAAAAGGCATACTATATATTTTCAGGTTTTGGAGAAGGATTGTTGTTTCTTCTTTTATAAAACATAAAAGCCAGCATTAAAAAACCAATTACTGATAAAGAAATTAAAATGTATTTATTTCGTTTGGCAACTGAGGCATTATTTACATTCTCACCCATAAAAAGCTCGTACGGATAATCAGCTTTGGTTTTATAAACTGTGTATTTTACTTTATTGTTTTCTACACCCGTAAAATTTATTACAAGATTATCTCCTTCGGCGATCAAATTAAATGAATCAACGGATTGCTGAGTGATCTTATTCCGGATAAGAATTTTTACCGCCCCGTACCAATATCTTTTCCCCTCTATGTAATAAATTTTAAGGGTATCATTGTCACTTAATTTATTAGAAGAATCCAAAGGTTTATCATTGACATATTCGCTGGTTTTAATAAATTCATAATCACTTAATTTATCAATTCCTTTAAAAACTGCGTAGCATGGGGCTTTGGGTCTTCCGATATTGAAACCTGCGTCGGCATAACAAAACACAGGTAACAACGCAATAAGATTCAGGTAAACAAGTAGTTTCATCAGGTAATTTTAGTAACAAATATATATTTATAGAACAACAATTAACGCATTGTAACACAATAAAATCTGCTTGTTAATGTTATTTTAAAACAAAATCATCCATCCTTAAATAATCAGTGATTTAAATATAATACCTACTTTTATAATGAGGCTGTTGCGATCCCCTAAAATGCTTATGAGAAATATAATTTTACTTTTTACAATCTCTTTTTTCACACTCCAAAATTTATCAGCACAAGTAAAGGGAATAGTAGTTGATTCTGCCATTAATAAACCTATTGAAAGTGCTGTAGTGGGTTTGGTAATTAAATCCAACATAACCGACACATCTTATACCATTACAAACCAAAAAGGTGAATTTAGTTTTGAAACCGTTCCTTCCTCAAATTTTTCTGTAATAATCACAAACGTTGGATACCAGCCAATAGCTAAGTTAATCCGCATTAGTACATCTGAAAAAACGATCAATCTTGGTAATATCTCTTTAGCAAATATGAGTAAGGTGATGGACGAAATTATTATTCATACTTCACCTATTACAGTAAAAGAGGACACGATAGAATACAGGGCTGATGCATTTAAAGTAAAAGAAAATGCAATGGTTGAAGATCTTTTAAAAAAATTACCGGGTGTACAGGTTGATAAAGATGGAAACATTAAAGCTCAGGGTAAATCTGTAACAAAGGTTAAGGTGAATGGAAAGGATTTTTTTGGCGGTGACCCAAAAACTGCTACAAGAGAATTGCCTGCCAACATAGTTGATAAGGTTCAGATAGTTGATGATTATGGCGACCAGGCAACGATCTCAGGAATAAAAGAGGGTGAGCCTCAAAAGGTGATGAATATACAACTGAAGAAAGATAAAAACTTTGGCTATTTCGGAAGAGCTACTGCAGGCGTAGGTGATAAGGGAAGATACCAGGCTACATTAAATGGAAATTATTTTAAAGACAAACAACAGATATCACTTTTTGGTAGCTCAAATAATAACAGTCAATCGCTTTTTAATTTTGGAGGTAGTGGTGGAAGTATGACAAAACCAGGGCAGGATCTGTTAAGCAGTTTAGGTGGTGACCTGCAACTTAATCAGGGTGGTGGTGGAAGTTCGGATGGTATTACAACTTCAAATTCTGTGGGCATGAATTATCGTGATGATTGGAGCAAAAAATTAACTGTGTATGGAAGTTACAGTTATACTCATCGTGATAATTCAGGATACAGGATAGCATCACAACAAAATATTTTTTCAACCGGAACTATCATCAATAACCAGAATAATAATTTTGTAAATCTTGGCGTAAATCACCGCATTTTTTTAAATATAGAATACAACATAGATTCTTTTAATTATTTAAAAATAAGTCCGGCTATTTCTTTTGGCAACAATAACGGCAATAATAAAACTGTGTTTGATTATTTTAGCGCTGATACAAAAACCAGCGATGGTTATTATAATACAATAACCAATTCCAAAACGCCAAACGTTAACGGAAGCATTTTATTCAACCACAAATTTCGTAAACGGGGAAGAAATTTTTCAATGACTGTTAATGCAGGCACGTCAGAAAACAGGTCTGACCAGGATTCAAGAAATAATACTATCAAATACATTGCGCCGATAAGTAATACCAATCTCTTTTTATTTAATACACAGCAAAACAATAATCACAATTACAGCATAAGATTTACGTACACCGAGCCATTGTCAAAAGTCAGGTTTCTTGATCTTGCTTTTTCTCATAATCTCAATTATGCAAAAAATGATAAGCTGGTTTATAATGTAGATCCCATCACAGCTATCAAGATCATTAATATGGGGTTAAGCAATGCTTATGAAAACAATTATTTTAATACCCGCATAAATGCAAGTATCAGGACTACACAAAAAAAATACAATTATAGTTTAGGGATAAGTGTTCAGCCGGTTGATCTTCGAGGACTTTCCATTTCTAAAGACAGCGCTTACCGCCCAATTAAACACGTAAATATTTTTCCTGTTGCAAGGTTCTCGTATAACTTTTCTAAATCCCAATCTTTATCTTTTAATTACCGGGGAGATGCGCAGCAACCAAGTTTTACCCAGTTGCAGGATGTTATGGATTCTTCAAACCGCCAATATCAAACAAGGGGAAATCCAAATTTAAAACCTTCAATAAATCACAGCGTAAATCTTTTTTACAACAATTTTAATTTTAGTAGCGGAAGAGTAATTTTTTCAAGTTTATCATATAGCACAATTCAAAACCAGATCGTAAATAGTACAATGAAGATCGATACATTTGGCTCACAGCTTACAACACCTCAAAATGTAAATGGATTTTATAATGTAAGTGGATTTTACAATCTTTCCAAACCGTTTAACAACCGAAAATTTGTAGTAAGCTTAAGCGGAAATGTAAATTTTAATCACAACATAAATTTTGTTGACAACATAAAAAATATTGGCAAGAACTGGATCGTTACGCAGGGATTTAACTTTGAATTAAATCAAAAAGAATGGCTGGAATTTACGCTGGGCGCCAATTATAGCCTTAACTCCATTGTATATGATAATGCAGGAAAAAGCAACGCACTTCAAAATGATCAATATAGTTCATGGTCCATCAGCAGCAATGCAAATATTGATATCCCTAAAAACTGGGTGTTGAAATATGATCTTGAATATATAATCAACCAGGGTCTCACCGGTCTTGTAGGTAAGAACCTGGTAGTGCTAAATGCTTCTTTAGAAAAACAACTTTTAAAAAAGAAAAATGGAATTATACATTTGCAGGGGTTTGATCTTTTCAATCAAAATTCTAATATTAACCGAACTGTAAACTCCAATACAATTACTGATTCACGAAGCACCCGCCTGAACCGTTATTTCATGTTAAGCTTTACTTATCGTTTACAAAAATTTGCGGGCAAGCAGGGCCAGAACAAACTCCCCACAAATGTTATCAAAGTAGACAGATAAAACTCCATATCTAACCCGCAATTTTTCTTTTCCACTACGTTCTTCACACCTTTTTTTATTAACGCCATTAACATAACTTTGCACCCCGTAAATACATATAAATGAGTGGTGCATTAAAAGAAGTAAGAAACCGGATAAAAAGTGTTCAAAGCACTCAGCAAATTACCAAAGCGATGAAAATGGTAAGTGCTGCCAAGTTGAGAAAAGCGCAGGATGCCATTACACAAATGCGTCCCTATGCTAAAAAATTGCAGGAAATGCTGAGTAACATTGTTAGCAATGCCGATGGTGGAATAAGCATGAATCTTGCAACAGTAAGGCCGGTTGAAAAAGTATTGGTGATAGTTGTTACCAGCGATAGAGGATTGTGCGGAGGATATAACAGCAATCTTATAAAACTGGCTAAGCAAATAATAAAAGAAAAATACAGCGCACAATATGCAAAAGGAAATGCCGAGCTTCTCCCTCTTGGTAAAAAAGGATACGAGCATTTTTTTAAAAATAATTTTAAAGTAGTTGATCAGTATTGGAATATTTTCTCTGACATAAGTTTTGAAAATGTACAGAGAGCAGCAAAATTTGCTATTGATGCATTTGCTTCAGGACAGGTAGATGCGGTTGAATTGGTGTACAGCGAATTTAAAAATGCAGCTACACAAAGGTTTGTTTCAGAACAATTTTTACCGGTACCCAAAACAGAAAAAATACAGGGACAGAAACAACAGGATTTTATTTTTGAGCCTGATAAAGATGTATTGATAGAAGAATTAATGCCTAAAATATTAAACACACAATTATTCAAAGCTGTATTAGATGCCAATGCCAGCGAGCATGGAGCCCGGATGACAGCAATGGATAAAGCAACAGAGAATGCAAACGAATTATTGAAGGCTTTAAAAATTAGCTACAACCGTGCAAGGCAGGCTGCTATTACAACAGAGCTTACTGAAATTGTTAGTGGGGCTGCGGCTTTGCAGGGATAAATTAATTAGACAATTAGACAATTTGATAATTTGAATGTAGAATTTCAATTGTTGAATTGTCAAATTGCCAAATAGTCAAATTGTTTATGGATCTAAGTACTATCATACCACATATTGAAGCATTGGTTTTTGCAAGTGATAAACCACTGAGCACTTTGGAACTGGTGGATCTTTTAAACAATGCTTTGGGGTTTATAGAAGACAAAGCAACACTCGACCAGGTGGAATCTGCAATAGAAGCCATCCGGGAAAAATACGATTCAGAATTTTACGCTTTCGAAATGAAAGAGAGCGGCGGCGGCTGGCAATTTCTTACCAAAAAAGAATATCATAAAACCATTGCTCAACTTAATGCTGATAAATATCTAAAAAAATTATCAACAGCATCCATTGAAACTTTATCAATAATTGCCTACAAACAGCCCATCACAAAAAGTGAGATCGAAAATATCCGTGGTGTGAATTGCGATTATGCTGTGCAAAAATTATTGGAAAAAGAACTGGTAATAATTGCAGGTAGAAATGAAGATGCTGTTGGCAAACCACTCATCTATACAACTTCAAAATCTTTTATGGATTATTTCGGCATTAACAGCTCGGATGATCTCCCCAAAATAAAAGAAGTGCTGATGGAAGAATTGGTAGAGGCTACTAAAGTTCATAATGAAGAACCCGCTGAAGAAAAACAGGAAGAGCCAATTGCCGAAATAGAAGAATAATAACTCCTTACATTTTATTAATTCTTTTCTTACATCTTACTTCGTAAATCGTACATCCTAATATTGTAAATTCGCTACATGTCAAAAGTTTTATCAAACACTGAGCTGGCAAACATCGCTGATGAATTTGGTACGCCTCTGTATGTTTATGATGCAGATAAAATAAAAGAGCAGTACAATAAACTTACCACCGCATTTAAAAATACTGATACCGTTTTTTTTTACGCATGCAAGGCGCTCACCAATATAAATATTCTCAGGTACATTAAATCACTTGGTGCTAATGTTGACTGTAGTTCTATTAATGAAGTAAGGATGGCTCTGCATGCAGGCTTTCCTGCTGAAAGAATATTGTATACATCAAACGGCATTGCATTCAGTGAAATTGAAGAAGCACAAAGCCTTGGTGTTATCATTAATATCGACAGCCTTTCTAATCTTGAAAAATTTGGAAAAAAATTCGGTCATAGTTATCCTGTTGGTATCCGGTTGCGGCCAAACATTATGGCCGGAGGAAATTTAAAAATCTCTACCGGGCATGAAAAAAGTAAATTCGGAATTCCTGTTGAGCAAATTGATAAAATTATTTCTCTTGTTGATGAATACAATATTTATATCAACGATCTGCATATTCATACCGGCAGCGAAATAAAAGATGTAGATGTTTTTGTAAAAGGAATTGAAGTGTTGTTTGATATTATTCCCCGCTTT
>DATCOF010000307.1:0-5883 GCA_036564845.1 Chitinophagaceae bacterium
CAACGCAAGGCTGCGGCATATATTGAAAACCAGTTTAAGCAACTTGGATTAAAACATCCATCTGCATTAAACGGATATCAACAAACATATCCTTTACTTAAGGATACATTATTAAATGCTTCATTAAAAATCGGCAAGAGCAAATATGTTTTTGGTAAAGACTTTACAGTAACTGCCGGTGCCGCTTTGGCCCAGGATATAAAATCTGATAAAATAATTTTTGTTGGCTACGGGATAAATGATAAAAATTATTCTGATTATGCCGATAAAGATGTAAAAGGTAAGATCGTGATCTTTTTTTCCGGGGAGCCTAAGATCAATGGAAAAAGTTTATCATTTGGTTTGGCCCGCGGCGCGCAATGGAGCACAACCAAAAAAGCCGTAACTGCAAAACAAAAAGGCGCTGTTGCTGCAATAGTTATTAATCCTTTGATGGATACTATATCCCAAATGAATTTGGAGAATACAAGAAGGATGAATATTTATTATCCCAAACCCGTAACACCGGAAACTGATAAACTAACTTATGTGTCAATTGTAAATCATGTTGCAAAAGACATTTTGGGTGAGCAGCAGTTTAATGAATTAACTAAAAAAGCAAAAGATGGCGAGCAGCTAAATACTTATAACATTCCATTAAATGATAAAGCCAAATTTGAATATAAAAAGAAACAGATCCAATTTTCTTCCACAAATGTTATCGGGTATTTAGAAGGCAGTGATAAAAAAGATGAGTATGTTTTTTTAACCGGGCATTATGATCATTTAGGTAAAAAAGATACGGTAATTTATTATGGAGCAGATGATGACGGAAGCGGTACAGTTAGCGTTATTGAAATGGCGCAGGCATTTACAAAAGCAAAAGCAGAAGGTCATGGACCGAGAAGAACAATTGTTTTTATGACAGTAAGCGGGGAAGAAAAAGGTTTGTGGGGATCAGAATATTATACAGATCATCCATTATTTCCTTTGCAAAAAACAAGTGTTGATCTAAACACAGATATGGTTGGAAGAATTGATCCCGACAGGAAGATCGGTGACAGTACAAACTATGTTTATGTAGTTGGTGACGATAAATTAAGTACTGAACTAAAACCAATAAGTACCGACGTAAATAAAAAATACGTTAACCTGGAACTTGATTATAAATACAATGATCCGGAAGATAGACAACGCATTTATTACAGAAGCGATCATTACAACTTTGCAAGAAAAGGAGTGCCTGTCATTTTTTATTATGATGGTATGCTAAGGCCGGATTACCACAGGCCTACAGATACGGTAGATAAAATAAATTTTGACCTGATGGAGAAAAGAGTAAAGCTTATTTTTTTAACCGCATGGGATATGGCCAACAGGGATAACATGATTAAAAGAGATATCACTTTACCTGTGCTATAAATCGTTAATCTGTCATCTTAAAAAAAGGTTAATACCTTATAAAATGTAGCAAATGCTATGCGTTTGCCATCTTATAAACGTTCACTAAGTTATAAATTAAACCAATGGAACTATTTTTGCTTAGGATAGCAAAACAATTATGAAAAACTTTTATTCATTTATACTCATTCTTCTTTTGGTCCCGGTTTTTTCTTTTGCTTATAATGATACTATTCCAATTTACAGGAGAGTGTTTCATGATAATATAAATAAAGAACAACAAAGGGCAGATAAGATAGATGGCAAATTGGATGGCTTTATTAAAATATCCAATGTAGATGAAATTAATCTACAGGTTACTGATGCCTTGTTTAGAAAAATAAATAATCTAAAAAACAGCATAGAAAAAAATCCGGCACTGCCTACAAATAATGAAAAGGTGAGATACCTTAAATTTATAGAATCGTTGGTAAGAAATTTTAACAACAGTTGGAAATCGCATAAGCTTACTCCGGCTTTTGTGCCTGTGTTGGTAGATAATTTTATTGCGATCTTAAAAGCTAACATTAATGGCGAAAGCATGGCGCCATACATTAACCAGGTTCCGTACGAAGTTGGTATTATCAATTCAGAAATTTTTAAAGACAATCCCGGTTACAAAGAAAGCCGCAAATATTTATTCTTAAAATATTGTCTTCTTCATCCTGATAAAATTTTAGCAAGCATTGGTCCTTATGTAGATGAGCCCTTCGCTGATGACCTGGTGTTGGTTGCATATCAGCAAAGCCCAAGCCAGTTGTACTCATACGCGCAGGCTGCCAACAGCCCACAGGGTAAACTGATAAAAAGAAATCAGGATAACCGCATAAAAACTATTGTGCAGCTAAGTACAAGAAAAGATGCATTGTTTTATTTTCCTTTTTTAGATGATCTTATCAGTGGCAAACAGACGATAGAAAGCATTTCAAAATTTGTTGGCACCGACAGTACAAAATATGACAGCGTTGGTTATTATAAACTTTTAGTAAGAACAGAAATTGATTATTACAACAGGCTGCTTCATAAAGATACTCCCGTTGCCATGTTGGGTGTAAATGGATTAACAGAGCAATTGCAAGCAAAAGCTATACGTCATTTTATTACCCCAATAAATGACCTGCATGAAGTAGCTAATCCTGCTATCCGGTTTAAAGCGTTGGCCCCACTTGATGCACAGGATCTTTATTTTATGATGGTGTTAGGCGAAAATGAAATATATACATCAAGCTATAAAAATGCTTTTGATCTTATGCTTAACCGATTAGGGAGTAAACCGCACGGCGATTCATTGCTTATGTCAGTGAATTTTGATCACTTTAAAAAGTTCATAAAGATGGCCGCCGGTTATAATAAGCTGGATACATTTTTAAGAACGATGAAAACTTCTTCTGAAATTTTGATGAAAGCATTTGTTACCAAATTAGAAAGTTCATCATCATTGGAAGATGCAGTTGATGTTGCAGATTCTTATGGCAGCATTAGAAATCCTGCATTGCTAAGATCTATGTTGACGTACGTTACAGAGAATGAACAACGTTGTGCGCAAAACGGTAATCCACGCGGACAAAAAATATATAATCTTTTAAAGATGATATTTCTTTCAGGAGATTCAACAAACCATATTGATCTCTCAAAAGAAATTGGCATTCCACCTGTGTACACTGTAGATTATAATATGCTGGCAGATAGCAGTGGAAAAATTATTCAACAAATATTTTTTTATGGAGATAAAGATGGTAAAGAGTCATTCGCCAGCTATATGCAATCTTTTCAAAATCCTGAATGGAGAATAACAATAAAACCGCAATGGGTTGAGATTAAATCAATAAAAGGAAAACCTGTTTGGATATTTGCAAACCGACCTTTAGATAACGAAACTGATAAAGATGCTGATGCACAAACAGCGCTTATCGATTATCTCGATTCAAATAATCTAAGGCCAACAATTGTTATTCATCGCGGGCATAGTTATCATTTAAAATATACCATTGAGCAAATGCCTGAATCAGCAAAAATAATTATGCTCGGTTCGTGCGGGGGGTATAATAACTTAAAACAAATATTAGATTATGCATCCGATGCACATATTATTTCAACAAAACAAATTGGTGCAAGGGATGTAAACAAGCCCATCATTGAAGCGATAAACAATACTTTGCGTGCCGGTAAAAATATTGACTGGCGGGAGATGTGGAGTAGCCTGGAAATTCTTTTTACCAAAGCAGGCAGGGATAAAAAAGATCTGTTTGATGATTATATACCGCCACACAAAAATCTTGGAGCATTATTTATTAAAGCATATTCAAAAGCAGGAACACAATAATATTGTCATTAAGTCATTAGTCATTCTGAAATATCCAGTGACGATTGATTAACCATTGACTTATTGACGATTCACAATTCACAACTACATTTGTTGGATGCCGGCAAAAAAAATCGGGGGAAAAATATTTGATCTTACGCAGCTTAAAAAGGTATTTCGCTTTGCTGCGCCGTACAGAAAAAAAATATATACTTCTATTTTTCTTTCTATTGTTCTGGCAGTGATCTCTCCGCTGCGGCCGTTTCTTATTCAATACACCGTAAATAATTTTATTAAAGACCGCGATACTTACTGGCTTATTCTTATAACAGTGATCCAGATAGGGATGCTTTTATTTGAAACTGTGCTGCGATTTTATTTTACTTACATCACAGCCTGGCTTGGGCAATCAGTAATAAAAGATCTGAGGGTTAGTGTTTATAAAAAAGTGTTGGGACTAAATCTTGCGCAGTTTGATAAAACCCCGATCGGCACTTTAACTACACGAACCGTAAATGATGTTGAATCAATAAACGATATTTTTTCTGATGGATTGATCCCGATCATTGCGGATATTCTTTCCATCGTCTCTATTTTATGTTTTATGTTTTATGTAGATTGGCGGCTTGCATTAATTAGTCTTGCACCTTTCCCGATCATAATTATTGCCACTTATTTTTTTAAAGAAACCGTAAACAAATCTTTTATTGCAGTGCGAAATGCGGTTGCAAACCTTAATGCTTTTGTGCAGGAGCATATTACAGGAATGGCCGTGGTGCAGGCTTTTGCGGTGGAAGATAAAGAGTTTGAAAAATTTAAAAAAATAAACAAAGAGCATCGCAATGCAAACATCAGGGCAATTCTTGCTTACTCCGTTTTTTTTCCGGTGGTAGAAATTGTGCTTGCATTTTCTACAGGATTGTTGGTTTGGTGGGGCGCCAATAATTCATTCAATGCAGGCATCATTATTTCGTTTATCATGTACCTGAATTTATTGTTCAGGCCATTGCGTGTAATTGCTGATAAATTTAATGTGCTGCAAATGGGAATGGTGGCAAGCGAACGTGTGTTCAAAGTTTTAGAGAACGAAGATTTTATTCCTATCTCAGAAACAGAAATTACTTCTCACAAAAAATTAAAAGGTAAGCTTGAGTTTGAAAAAGTTTGGTTCGCCTACAATGAGGAGCAATTTGTTTTAAAAGATATTTCGTTTACTATACAACCCGGCGAAACGCTTGCCATTGTTGGGCATACAGGCAGCGGCAAAACTTCTATCATTAGTTTACTTAACCGTTTGTATCATATTCAAAAAGGAAAAATTAAAATTGATGATGTAGATATTGAACAATACAACCTTGATTTTTTAAGAAGCAATATTGCTGTTGTGTTACAGGATGTGTTTTTGTTCAGCGGATCAATATATGACAATGTAACGCTGAGAAATAACAACATCAAAAAAGAAGAAGTGATAGAAGCCGCAAAGCTTATTGGTGTGCACGATTTTATTATGCGGCTGCCCGGCAATTATGATTATAACGTTATGGAAAGAGGCGCAACATTATCGCTCGGGCAACGTCAGCTTTTATCTTTTATAAGAGCATTGTTATATGATCCTTCCATTTTAATTCTTGATGAAGCCACATCATCAATAGATACAGAAAGTGAAATGCTGATACAGCATGCCATTGATAAACTCATTTATGGCAGAACATCAATCGTTATTGCACATCGTCTTTCCACCATACGAAAAGCAAATAAGATCCTCGTTTTGGATAAAGGTGAAATAAAAGAAATAGGAACGCACAATGAGCTTTTGGCAAAGCAGGGATTTTATTACCAGTTGCATAAAATGCAGTTTGAAGAGAAAGAAGAGTTGGTGTAGATACATAATAGTTTTAGTGAATTGCAAATATTAATTTCTTGCAAAAAGAAAAAATTTCTTCTAAAAAAAATACTTTTAATGAGCATCAGCCTGATTATGAAAAAGCTGAATTGAATCAGCTGATAGATGCTTTGAAAAGAACTTATACCAATGTGAAATATTAATTAGTCCAAAACATGTCTTCAAAAATATAACTGAAAGAGCAAGTTGAAATGACTGAAGCTGTTGTTGTTTTATTAGTGACTTCTTCAATAAATTTACTGAGGTCATTTAATGACTT
>DATCOF010000308.1:0-4947 GCA_036564845.1 Chitinophagaceae bacterium
CCCAATTTTCCAACGCCCCAACTCTCCTCCGCCTCCTCCACAAACCACTGCCTGAAAAGTGTTTCGGCCAATTGTTCAAGGGTTTTGTTTTGGCGATGCAGCAAATCTATTTTATCATCTAAGCTGCTAAGTATTGATGTAATTTGGATTTGATCTGGAAGTGAAGGAATTATTAAATCCAAATTTTCAATCATACCTTTTGTTAGAGCATTTCTTGTACCTCCAATTTCGGAAATAACCAAAAGATATTCTTTAATTGATTGTAGATAGTAAAGTAAGAAATCTGAATTTGTTTTTTTTTCATCAGCTCGAATTATTGCCACATGCTGATTTACTCTTGCCGGCAAAACTTCATTTGGAACTTTGCAAACTCTTGCAACACTATCACCTGTGATATTTAATAAAACATCATCCTTATTCACAATTACACTTCTTAAATCATACGCTTGTTCGTCATCTATAAAAGCAAGTCCATTATATGAAAATTTAAAATCCAAAACATTCTGACTTCTTATTAACGAGACACCTTCTAATTTGTAAGCACCACCACCACCAGTAGGAGTTGCACCACTTCCAATTTTAGTTGTTAAATCCCTTAATTTATATCCTTTCCATTCACTCATTTATTTTTCAATTTTAGTTTATCCATAAACGTTATGTCCATCCTGGAAAAGGCGAACCATTTTTTACCCAAATCTTTTAATGAAGCTCCAATATGGTATAATTCTTTTTCATCAATCATTAAAAAACGGTCGTGGGCATCTTTAAATTCTTCTATATTTATTGGTTCGTATTGTTCATTAAATTTTGTAAGGTCAAGGGATAATTGTTTGCTGATATTTTTTGTATAAATAATTACGCTCACATTTTTTCTGCGCTTGGTAAAAAGAGTAAGTACCGTATCATCTACATAATTATCAATCAACAGAATGGATGTTTGTGCTTTTCTAATAATATCCGCAACAAATTTGTAGGCATCAAATATTTGCCCGTTATAAAAAATTCCTTGTGTGGGTTCTGTATTCTTTTGTTGTAAAGCATTAAAAACCAATTCAAATTTTTTATCGGTTTCTATTTGTTTGTACTCTAATCCGGTAAGCCGTTGAAAAATACTGCTATGGTCGGAAATGATTTTACGCATTTGCACAAAAGCCTGAATAATTTGAATGCTTATTTTTACAGCGGTTTCGCTTCTTAATACGGCCGAAAGCATGGCTACACCCTGCTCGGTAAATGCATAGGGCGAGGCGGATGAATGTTTAAGTTTGCTGAACCGGTCACAATTTGTGACCAGTTCATCTTTTTCCTGAATTGTTAAACGAAAACGAAACATTTCCGGAAACCGGGATATGTTTCTTTTAACTGCCTGATTTAATACTTTAGTGCCCACATCATACAATTCAGCCAAATCATTATCAAGCATCACCTGCAATCCGCGAATAGTGAATATCCGGTTTTCTATGATTGTTTGCGTGATTAATTCGGATTTATCTGGCATTTCCTTTATTCATTTTATAGTTTTCAAAACAATTTTGGCCAGGTTATCAGCAATTTTTTTATTCAAATCATCTTCTTCATCAATTTATTTTTCCAATTCTGCTTTCAAAGAAGTAAATCGTTCTTCAAAATTAAAATCGTCTTCATCATCAGGCAGACCAACAAACCTTCCAGGTGTAACAACATAGTTCAATGCTTTTACTTCTTCTATGCTTACACTTTTGCAAAAGCCCTGCACATCATTGTATTCATTTTTTTCTCCCGTTCGCCAATTATGGTATGTGCTTGCCACTTTTGTAATATCCTCATCAGTAAATTCTAAAGTTCTCCGGTTAATTAAATGGCCAAGATTGCGGGCATCAATAAAAAGTATTTCACGTTTGCGTTTTTGTTTGTTGCGCCTGAGAAACCAAAGGCATGCCGGTATCTGTGTATTTAAAAATAATTTTGCAGGCAGATTTACAATGCAATCGATCAGATCATTTTCAATTAATGCTTTTCGTATTTCGCCTTCGTTGCTTGTTTTGGTGGTGAGTGAACCTTTTGATAAAACAAAACCTGCCTGACCGTTTGCAGATAAGTGATAAAGGAAATGTTGTATCCATGCATAGTTGGCATTTCCTGCAGGCGGCACACCATACACCCAGCGTGCATCTTTTTGTAAAAGTTCTCCGCTCCAATCACTGTCATTAAAGGGTGGGTTGGCAATAATGTAATCCGCTTTTAAATCTTTGTGTGCATCATTTAAAAAACTTCCTTCATTGTTCCATTTCACATTGCTGCTGTCAATGCCTCTTATTGCAAGATTCATTTTTGCCAGCCGCCATGTGGTTTGGTTGCTTTCCTGTCCGTAAATAGAAATATGATCTGCAGGATTTAATGAAAGTTTTTTGCCGTTATTTTTTTTATAATGGTCTTGATGATGTTTAATAAACTTTTCACTTTGCACAAACATACCTCCGCTTCCATTGCATGGGTCAAACACTCTGCCTTCATAAGGCTCAAGCATTTCAACAAGCAATTTCACTACACTGCCCGGAGTGTAAAACTGTCCGCCTTTCTTGCCTTCTGCCAAAGCAAACTCACCAAGAAAATATTCAAACACTCTTCCCAACAGATCTTTACTCTGCGCTTCTTTAGTGCCAAGCGTTGCGGTGCTCACCAGGTCAACCAATCCGCCAAGATTTTGTTTATCTAATTTTTCCTGCGCAAATACTTTTGGTAATACACCACGCAAAGAAGAATTGTCCTTTTCAATGGCATCCATTGCATCATCAATATCTTTTCCAATGGTTGGTAATTTTGCCCTGCCCTGTAACCATTTCCATCTTGCAGAAGGTGGAACATAAAAAACTTTTTCAGCAGTATATTCATTTTTGTCTTCGGGATCTGCGCCTTCGCTTTTTTGCAGTGTGAGTTTTTGAAATAATTCTTCAAACGCATCAGAAATGTATTTCAGAAATATCAAGCCTAAAACAACATGCTTGTATTCGGCAGCATCCATGTTCTTGCGAAGTTTGTCTGCCGCTTTCCAAAGTTTTTTTTCCAGCGGTTCTTCGGGTGCTTCTTTTTTCGCTTTTGCCATTAGGTTGTTTTGGTAGATTATAGAACAAAATACAAATAATTATTCTGCTTTTCTGATCTTATATATTTGCTTATTGCTCCAGCCATTCTCAACTGATTTTTGAGGATAAAATATTCTTTCCTAGAGTTGTTTTAATTTATCAAGCCGGAATAATAGTTCGAAAAATAAAGAAACATTAATCTTGTAATTCCATTATTCATTTTATGATAATAAACTTCCACATAAAAAGAATCAATCTGGTAGAGTACAATTTTGTATCCGTTATCATCTCAATGTGAAACGAAACTTCCACCCCATACAACTTCTGCGTGCTCTATTTCCGCAAGCCAATTAAATTCGTATTAGGGTCATCGGGTGTTAGTTTAAAATCAAGGTTGTTTTTCCTAATATCCCCAATGGTCTAGTTGCTTTTTTAAGTCATAGTATGCTTCTTTTATGGCTTTATCATATTCCAAATAAAGGATTCCAGAAATATCCGATGGTATTTCAATGTTCCCCTTTTTAAGAATAATAATCCTCCGATTATTTTCGTCATGGAATTTTCCTAAGAAATAACCTAATTCAAAAATTACATTTTGTCTAGCCCTTTTATTTTCTCCTGATTCGTCATCCGGTGTAAATAAAATTATTGCAGCCGAACATTCACTAGCCAGGCGTTCAAATTTGGAAATAATTGTCTCAATGGAATTATTAGGTTTTTCTTGCAAAACGATTGGCTCTAATTTGAACTCATCTTTAAGTAAATTACAAAGCTCAAGCCTTGACTTACCATCTCTGCCGTGAACGACAAATACTTTTTTTGAATTTAATTTTATTCTTGGCTGAGCTTTTTCAAACTTCAATTTTACTTCCTCAATTTTTGAAGGCTTTACTTCCTGAATTTTCCTAAAGTCTTTTGTGAATTTTAATATATTCTCCGAAGAAATTCCAATTTGTTTCAGGTTGCTGATTATGCCTGTATATAAACAACCAAAAACAAATAAAGCCCGGTACTTACAGAGATGCGGATAAGCGGACAAATCAATTTGATAAATTCGGATAATTTCATCCCATGTTAAATACACTGAATCGGATTCTTCATCCAGTATTTTAAAGTCGTCTAAATTAATTGGTGCAATAATTTTACGGCGCATCCTGTTGCGCAAAAAAATTCTTAGCCGTTTTATCGTTTTACCCACCGTGCTAATTCTAAAACCTTTTATTAGTTCTTTCCTACGCCGTTGCACATGCTCATACATCATGTACTCTACAAATTCTTCGTAGAAATTAAAATCGAATGATTCGAAGGTTATGGATTTTTTTCGATAGTTCTCAAAGGATTTTAATGTATCCCTCATGTTCCTATATACATTAAGCATTTTGGGAGTTACTTGCTTTGTTTTAGATTTTATGTATTCGTCAATTTGGAAAAATACATCGAGATTGACTTTAGGTTGATCTGCGTTCTTTACTTTCTCTTCAAGTTGGGAGAAGTCAAAGTCCGGCTTGAATAACTTTTTCAGAAATGAAAGAGGATCCACAATCTTCTTCTTAGCTGCGAAATTCAAAATATCTTCGGCAATACGAATAGAGCTTTGTAATTGCTCATTCAATTGCCCAGCATTGCCATAACAAACCGGCAAGTCAGTATTTATTCTAAGCCGTTTTAAATTCCAGTAATTGGGAGGAATAGCAATGCCTGAATTTAACAGCGTCCTTTTTTCAAGTGAATGGCAATACTGGATAAAATGATACTTGTGCCATCCCGACGCATCAATCTTTTTTTACAAATGAGTTTGATTGGTAATAACATTTTACTCTATAATTTACTCTATAAAAAATGGGTTAGGGAGAGTAAAAGTAATTTCTAAAGAAAAGGAGAGTTG
>DATCOF010000309.1:0-1715 GCA_036564845.1 Chitinophagaceae bacterium
AGTGGCTTCACTGCTTAAACTGCTTACCGCTACACTTAATATATCCTTTTTCTGAATGATAGGTTCCAATCCACTTGCAGAAGTTATACGGGCAGAATCTTTTACATCATTAAAATAGGCTACTTTCTTAGTATTGGCGCAGGACGAAAGCAGGCTTATACATATAATAGGGCTAAAGATGTAAATAAAAAACCGTATATTTTTATACATATAAAAGATTAAAAGATTTCAAAATTGCCGCAAATATAAAGTTCTACGCTGGTTTTCCACAATATTAGGAATTTCAAGTTTCTCTGTCCGTGTCCGGTTGCCCTATTCCTATGTTACGAAACAGGGACTATTTGAAATGTACTTACAAAAAAATCAACCGGGAGAATTACATAATGCCTACAAATATAAAACGGGTTTAATTACAAGGCTTTGCCCCTCTTAGTCCCATGTAATTAGAAAAAGATTTCTAGAAATAATTTTATTTCGAAAGATTTCAGTAAAGTTTTATAAATCCGTTGTGCTTCAAAAAATTGAGCGGCGAAATTAGTGCATTCTCATTTATTGAAAGGAGAAAATTGTATCAAAAATGTTATTAAAAAAAGAAGAATTAAAATAATTGAAGATGCCTGATAAAAATTAGGCATGCTACTTGTTTATTTGTTTTTGTTAAAATTAAAAAATCATATTTTTAAAATATTGAGTTACAAAGAATGTTTTTTTTTAATTTTATTTCTTTTTATTTAATTTTACATTTTATTTAGAATTCGATTTGACACTAAACCCTAATTTATGACTTACATTAACAGCAAACAAATTACAATCCTGGCCTTATTCTTAGGCCTGTTCTTTCCGGCTTTCGCACAAAACACAACTAATGATGTTGCTCCTTTTTCCGGAAGCAGCCAATTCAGAAAATTCTCTATTGGTATTAATGCCGGCGTATTAAATCCATCTGTCGTATTTGGTGGATCTAATGATTTCGCAAAACCCGGATACACGCTTGGCTATGGCGCAAATATTCGCTACCAGGTAAATCATTACCTTGGCATCCAGGCCGATTATCTTGGAGGTAAACTTAAAGGTGACCAGGGTGATAAAGCGTATGCTACCCAAAGAGAAGTACAATCTTTCAAAACTGACCTTCATTGGGCAGGAAGCCTTAGTGGTGTTCTTACCTTTGGTAATGTAAACTGGTTAAGCCCAAAAAATCATGTGCTTCCTTATGCCAGCATTGGTATAGGCTTTCTGAATTACGATTCAAAAATCGTGAATAGGGGAAGTACTACAGAAGTAGATTATGTAGATGATATTTCTCCTAAAAATCCATTGTTTGTTCCTGTTGGAGTGGGTTTGAAATTCAATCTTTCCAGCCTGATCAACCTGGATCTTGGATACAGAATGAATTTTGTGGATGCTGATAATTTAGACGGCGCTCCTTACTGGAATACTCGTGAAAGTTCTACTAAAAAAGATAAATTCAGCTATGGCTTCATAGGATTAGAATTTGCGCTGGGTAATCAGTCTAAACCACAACTGTTGTTTGATAATCCTGCATCAAGAGTAAACAGTTTCATTCAAACACAGGTGGATACTGTTAAATCACAATTGAGCCAGATGACTAATGATAGTGATGGTGATGGTGTGGTAGACAAATTTGATAAAGAGCCAAACACTCCTGCAGGTTGTGCAGTAGATGTACATGGTGTAACGCTTGATACAGATGG
>DATCOF010000310.1:0-9146 GCA_036564845.1 Chitinophagaceae bacterium
TTCACATCTTTTAAACCATGTGCTTCTTTTTGTTTAGGTAACAAATGCCGTTTGGCGATCTCTGTTTTTTCTTCAATTGCATAACCGCTAAGATCAATTATTTCTAAACGGTCACGAAGTGCAGGAGAAATATTTTGCAAATTATTTGCTGTAGCGATGAACAAAACTTTGCTAAGATCATATTCAAGCTCTAAATAATTATCGTAAAAATTATTGTTCTGTTCAGGATCCAAAACTTCCAACAAAGCAGAGGATGGATCGCCCCGATGATCATTACCCACTTTATCAATTTCATCCAAAATCATTACAGGGTTTGACGATTTTGTTTTTCTTATTGATTGCAATATCCTGCCGGGCATAGCTCCAATATAGGTTTTGCGGTGTCCGCGAATTTCACTTTCATCATGCAAGCCGCCTAAACTTACTCTTACATATTTTCTGCTGATGGCATTGGCAATGCTTTTTCCCAAAGATGTTTTACCAATTCCGGGAGGGCCAACAAAGCAAAGTATCGGGCTCTTCATGTCACCCTTTAATTTTAAAACGGCGAGATATTCCAGGATCCTTTCTTTTACTTTTCCCATTCCGTAATGATCGTGATCCAATATTTTTTTTGCTTTTTTAAGATCATATTGGTCCTTAGTATAATCATCCCATGGCAGATCAAGCATCAGGTCGAGATGATTGTACACTATAGAATAATCCGGTGTTGAAGGATGCATTCTTTCCAACTTCTCCACGCCTTTAGTAAACATTTCTTTTGCAGCGGCAGGCCATTTTTTGCCTTCAGCTTTTTTGCGCATTTCATTTACTTCTGCAATATTTTCTCCACCCAGTTCTTCTTTAATTGCTTTCATTTGCTGTTGCAAAAAATAATCTTTCTGCTGCTTATCCAGTTCTGCTCTTGTTTTATTGGTTACTTTATTTTTTAGCTCTGCATATTGCAATTCTGTATGCAATAAATTCATTAGCACTTCTGCTCTTGCTTTAATATTATTAATTTCAAGCAGTCTTTGTTTTTCTACTAACGTGCTGTTAAGGTTACTGCTTACAAAATGAATAAGGAAGGAAGGATTTTCAATATTTTTTAAAATGATGGAAGCCTCGGAAGGCATATTGGGAGAGAGTTGTATGATCTGGGCAGCAAGCTCTTTAATTGATCCCACCATAGCTGCAAAATCACTGTCATCTGCCAAAGGCTCATCTTCTAAAACCGTGATCCTTGCTTTAAAATAAGGGTCATCACTTGTTATCTCATCTGTTTTAAATCTTTTTTTGCCCTGGATGATAATTGTAGTGCCGCCATCCGGCATTTTTATCAGCTTAATAATTTTGGCGATGGTACCAATATCTACAAGATCGCTAACTGTGGGTTCTTCTACATTACTGTCTTTTTGCGAAACAACACCAACCAATTTGTCAGTCTTATAAGCATCGTTTACTGCCTTAATACTTTTATCTCTGCCAACAGTGATGGGTATAACAACGCCGGGAAAAAGCACGGTATTTCTTAAAGGTAATAACGGTAATTCAGCAGGAATGGGCTGTTCATCACTGTTTTCACCATCTTCGGTTAATGGTATAATAGGCATAAATTCCATCTCTTCTTCTGATCCTCCTAAAAATAGTTTGTGATTCATAAATTTTATTTCGTTAGACAAATTGTCAAAATTCCTTTTAAATGAACTGCGTTTTAAAGGAATACTATAATTGTCAAGATTGATGCCACGAAGATAGTTTGTAGTTTGTAGTTTTTAGTTAAGAATATTTACAGGTATCATTAAGTATCGATGTTAAAGATTAACTGTGGGCTGTGAACCATATTTTTGCACAGATGTACATTAATTGCACCGATAGAGAATTATTCATACTAAAAAAGATTGCCACAGCAGCAGCAGAATTAGATATGCCATGCTTTTTAATTGGAGGTTTTGTAAGAGATAAAATCCTGGGAAGAACAACAAAAGATATTGATATTGTTTGTGTGGGGGATGGTATTGCATTGGCAGAACTTGTTGCAAAAAAATTTAAACCTGTACCTCAACTTTCAGTTTTTAAAACTTTTGGAACAGCACAATTAAAATTCAATAATTCATTTACAAAAGAAGCTTCGGAAGTCTTCCCTTTGGGGGGAGATTTAGAGGTGGCCGAAATAGAGTTTGTAGGCGCAAGAAAGGAAAGCTATAATTATGATAGTCGCAAACCTAGGGTAGAACAGGGTTCTATTGAAGATGATCAAAACCGGCGCGATTTTACCATTAATACTTTGGCAATAAGTTTAAATGAAAAAGACTTTGGAGACTTGGTAGATCCATTCAATGGACTAAGCGACCTTGATAAAAAAATAATTAAAACACCATTACAACCTGATATAACTTTTAGCGATGATCCTTTGCGGATGATGAGAGCAATAAGATTTTCTGCACAACTACACTTTACAATTGAAGAAAAAACATTAGAAGCCATTGCTCAAAATGCAGAGCGGATAAAAATAGTAAGCGGAGAACGTATCGCAGATGAGCTGAATAAAATTATTCTGAGCGATGAGCCATCGGTTGGCTTTAAACTTTTATACACTTCAGGATTGCTGAAAATTATTTTTCCGCAAATGGTTGACCTTGCCGGCGCAGAATATATTGACGGTATGGGGCATAAGGATAATTTTTATCATACACTTCAGGTGCTGGATAATATTGCAAAGCATACTGATGACCTTTGGCTGCGCTGGGCTGCGATACTGCACGACATCGCAAAACCAAAAACAAAAAAGTTTGAAGAAGGACATGGATGGACGTTTCATGGGCATGAGGTTGTAGGTGGCAGAATGGTTCCAAAAATATTTAACCAGCTTAAGCTTCCACAAAATGAAAAAATGAAATTTGTAAGAAAAATGGTTGAGCTGCATCTACGCCCCATCAGTCTTACAAAAGAAAATATAACCGACTCAGCATTACGCAGATTACTTTTTGATGCAGGCGATGACATAGATTTTTTAATGATGCTATGCAATGCTGATATTACTTCAAAAAATAAATTTAAAGTAAAACGTTATCTGGAAAATTTTGAAATGGTAACCCGGCGTTTGGCTGAAGTAGAAGAAAGTGATAAGATAAGAAACTGGCAACCCCCGATCACCGGTGAAATGATAATGAAAGAATTTGATCTGCCGCCATCACGCAAAGTTGGTGATATAAAAACAGCGGTACGGGAAGCGATACTCGACGGAATTATTCCAAACGAGTATGAAGCGGCCTATAAATTTATGATAAAAAAAGCTGCAGAATTAGGCGTTGAAAAAATGGGAAAGTAAATTACATAATTTGGCTGTATTTGTAATTTATTTTATTAATTCCTTATCCTTAATTTCGTGTTATGGCTATGGCAATTTTAAGATTTAGAATTTATTGGGAAGATGATGACAGTGTTTATCGTGATATCGTTATAAAGCATAGTCATACATTTTCTGATCTTCATCATGAGATATTAAGATGCTATGAGTTTGATAATAAACACAAGGCAACTTTTTTTAGAAGCAATGATAAGTGGCAGAGAGGAAAAGAGATCACCCTGGAGAAATATGATAAGATATATGCAGTGCCGCCATTGTTAATGAGCGAAACCAGCATTGGCAGTGAGATAAAAGACACCAATCAAAAATTTATTTACGTTTACGACTTTAATAAGAACTGGACCTTTATGGTAGAACTTATTAATGTGGACAAAGAAGAAAGCAGCAGGATCAGTTATCCATCCTGTGCAAGAAGTGAAGGCATTGGCCCCAGCCAATATGGAACAAAAGGTTTGATAAGCGAAAAACTTGCGGAGATAGAAGAAAAATATGATTTGAATGCAGAGGCCCTGCTTGGGATGGGAGAGGAAGGTGAAGAAGGCGAGGGTGAAACATCTGAAGATGGAGAAGAAGAAACAGAAGAAACTTCGGGAGAAGAAGAAATTTAATATACAATCTGAAAGGCTCTTCATAAGCCCCGATAATGAAAAATAAAACCTGCGTAATTATTGTTGGTCCAACAGCAGTTGGCAAAACATCCATAGCTGTTGAATTAGCACAGCATTTACAAACACACATAATTTCTGCTGATAGCCGTCAGTGCTTTCGTGAATTAAATATTGGCGTTGCAAAACCTTCGGCAGAGCAATTACAAAAAGTCAAACATTACTTCATCAACTCACATTCCATACACGACGAAGTAAATGCAAAAGTTTTTGAGGAATATGCTTTACAAAAAGTAAATGATATTTTTAAGGAACATGATGTGGCTGTAATGGTTGGTGGCACGGGGTTATACATAAAAACCTTTTGTAACGGCATTGATGAAGTGCCGCTGATAAAACCTGAAATAAGAGAAAAGATAAATGCTGACTTTGAATGGGAAGGTTTACAATGGTTACAAAAAGAAGTTGAAAAAACTGACCCGCTTTATTTTTCAAAAGGAGAAACAAAAAATCCTCATCGCCTGATGAGAGCGCTGGAAGTAAAACTATCCACAGGAAGATCGATCATAGAATTTCAAACACAACAAAAAGAAGAAAGGGATTTTAATATTGTAAAAATTGGATTGGAATTGACAAGGGAAGATCTTTACAAAAGAATAAATAAAAGAGTGGATGAAATGATGCAGCATGGACTTGAAAAAGAGGTAAGCGGCCTACAAAAATTTCAAAAATTAAATGCGCTGCAAACTGTTGGTTACAGGGAATTGTTTGGGTACCTTAACGGTGATCTTACAATTGAAGAGGCAATTGAAGCCATCAAGATCAATACAAGGCATTACGCCAAACGCCAAATGACATGGTTTAAAAAAGATGAAGAAGTAAAGTGGTTTAGTCCTTTTGATGTTGATGTAATAATTTCTCATGTAAATAAAAAAGCATCAACATAATGCTGATACTTTAAATAAATATTTTAAAAGTTTACAATTTAAATCCAATCGTTGCAACAATATTTCCTGCATTATTTTTAAGCGAAGCAGGATCATTTGGTTTGTCTTGCAGGCGGTAAGGATAGTTTACATCGCTATTCATAGCGTACACATAAGTAAGGTCTGCAAAAAAACCTTTGTCCCTGTAACCTAAGCCACCACTGAGTTTAACCTTATCAGCCTTTTCATTTTTATATGGATTTCCATAATAGGCTCCTCCTAATCTGAACATGATGGTATTAAATTTTAATTCGCCGCCGATCCTTGCATTAATGGCTCCTTTGTACTGTTGTTTAATTGCACTATTAAGATCGATAAAATAATTTTTTGTATCAACATTATTATCGGTTGCAGTAAAAGAAGCAGAACTATAATTTACATATTCAACATCGGCAGTAATAAAAGCTCTTTGCCTTTTTACATTTTCCACTTCACGAAAAACATAAGAGGCGCTTCCCATAATTCTCCATGGCGTAGTAAGATTATATTTTAATAATCCCGGCTGGTTGTTATTAAAGTCTAATGAGCTTTGTCTTTTCAATCCTGCACCGCCGTAACCTTCAAGGTCAGTAATTATTTCTGTGGTGTATTTATCTGTTAGTTCATAAAAAGTTGGCGTGTGAATCGTAATGCCTAAACGAACATATTCCACGGGCTTGTAGATCAGGCCTAACTTGGCATTAATTCCTGCGCCCTTAGTTTCTAAAGTTTCATTGGCTAAAAAATTATTGAAATTATTTATGTTACCTGTTGCATCGCTTTCTTTGTAAGAACTGGTTCGATTATAATTAAGCACAGGTATTGTAATAGTTCCGCCAAAAAATAATTTATCTCTAAGATTTATTGCGCCACCTAAAGCCAAATCGGTTATACCGCCCGTGCTTGCTATTGTATTCTCCTGGGTTAGTGCTCCCTTTGTAAAATCGGCTAAACTTTTATAACCGGATACCGAACCATTAGAAGCTCTTGTTGTATCAATAAGGTAAGTGTTAATTGCAAGGCTGCTGCCATACGGAAAGTCTGTCGCTGCACGGTTAGGATCTGTAACATTGTTATGAATTAATTCTTCAAGATATTTTTCTGAATAAGAACTTTTATTATTAAATCCTTTGTAATAAATATTGCTGTTAAAATCTGCTGACCTGTTGACGCCTATTGCCACTGTAAAATTTCTTACGTTCTTTGTTTGATTGTTATCAAAAGAAAATAATAAACCGCTTGCGCTTAAATTTAATTTACTGTTATCAGTGTTTGATAACATGCCTTTGTAAGTGCTTTTATTTTTGTACAGGTTATATCCCGGCGTTATTACAAGCTCATCAGTTTTATAAAATCCTAATCCTGCAGGATTACCAAACAATGTTGAAAATTCTCCGCCCAATGAGCCGGAAGCGCCGCCAATAGCCTGGTTACGGGCAGTACCGCTTTGTGTTGTGAATGAATAACGCAATGCATCCGCAGGTTCCTGGGCGTATGTTTTTGTTATAGCGAATAAAAAAATTGCTATGTAGAAGTATGTTTTCATAATAAGAAGTTTATGAGATAAAAGGATGGTAGAAATAAAAGTGGAGTGTAAATTTTTTCAATAATATTGTATTTGTGCAGGGACAATAATATTGTCCCTGCTTTTATTATTTAATTATCTTTCTTAAAAGTTCTTACGGGTACACTTGTGCTGTTTGTAGTGGGTGCACTCTTGGTTTCGGAATTATTTGTGCTGTTATTATTGTTACTATTGTTATTGTTACTGCTCCTGTCAAATGATCTTGAAGAAGAAGAGTTGTTTGAATTACCGTTGTTATAATTATTATTGTTATAATTATTATTAGAGTTATTATCTCCACTAAAAATTCTTCTTATTAAATTACCAACACCACTTCCGTTATTCGTAGAAGAATTGTTTGGAGTTCCGAAAGTTCTTACAGGATTTGTAGTACCTGAATTATTTTGAGTACCTAATTTAGGATTGAATACTTTAAGTGAATCCGGAGTTGTTGAATTTGGAGTGTAGGCGCCTAAATTAGTTTTTCTTGGTTGGGAAGTATTTTGTGGTGTATTTGTTTTTGAATTGGTATAAACAGGATAACCACTGTTATATCCATTATTATATCCATTATTATATCCGTATGGATAATTATATCCATCATCATAAACTCTGTACCTGCGGTTATGTATTCTTCTTCTTATATACCTGTCTTCCGGCGTTGTGTACACCGAATTATCCTGAACATTTTTATTATCATCTCTTCTCACATTGTCAGTTTGTAAACGGGCAGGTGAGTAGTAAACATCATCGGGGGTTTGACCAGTTTTGTAGGAAGAGGAACAACTGGTAATTGCTGCGGTGATGATTGTGAGGAGTAAAAAATTAATTTTCATGATAGTGAGTTTAGAAGGTTAAAAATGAAGTCGTTACTTTTGTGCGCAGAAATTCCTAACACAATTTACATAGCCTACAACGCATACCAAAGTGCTATGATGTTAAATATAAGCTAAGATAAAACAGTAGAAAAAATAATAACAATGAGTAAAGAAATTACAAGCAGGCAACAGGATTATTCGCAATGGTATAATGATCTTATTTTAAAAGGAGGACTGGCAGATTACAGCGCAGTGCGTGGATGCATGGTTATAAAGCCCTATGGTTATGCCTTATGGGAAAATATGAGAGACCAACTGGATAAGATGTTTAAAGAAACCGGGCATCAGAATGCATATTTTCCTTTGTTCATTCCAAAAAGTTTTTTAAGTAAAGAAGCGGCGCATGTAGAAGGCTTTGCAAAAGAATGTGCTGTGGTAACTCATTACAGATTGATGAATGATCCTAACGGCGGTGGAATAATTGTTGATCCCGATGCAAAGCTGGAAGAGGAATTGATCATCCGTCCAACATCTGAAACAATTATCTGGAATACATATAAAACATGGATACAATCTTATCGCGATCTTCCCTTATTGATAAATCAATGGGCAAATGTGGTGAGATGGGAAATGCGCACAAGATTATTTTTGCGTACCGCAGAATTTCTTTGGCAGGAAGGACATACAGCGCATGCAACTGCACAGGAAGCAATTGATGAAACAATTCAAATGCTGAATATCTATGCTGAATTTGCTGAAGAATGGATGGCAATGCCTGTAATAAAAGGGGTAAAAAGTATTAATGAAAGATTTGCCGGCGCAGAAGATACGTATTGCATTGAAGCGCTGATGCAGGATGGTAAAGCATTACAGGCGGGCACTTCACATTTTCTGGGGCAAAATTTTGCAAAAGCATTTGATGTAAAATTCAGTGATAAGCAAAACAAACTCGATTATGTATGGGCAACAAGTTGGGGCGTAAGTACAAGGCTGATCGGCGCTTTGGTGATGGCGCACAGCGATGATGAAGGATTGGTGTTGCCTCCAAAATTAGCGCCGATACAGGTTGTTATCATTCCTATTTATAAAGGCGATGAACAGAAAGAAATGATCGATGGAAAAGTAAAAGAATTGATGCTAAAATTTAAGGCGCTTGGTATTAAAGTAAAATATGATGACAATGATAATAACAGGCCGGGATGGAAATTTGCAGAGTATGAAATGAAAGGTGTTCCTGTTCGTATTGCAATTGGTGCAAGAGACCTTGAAAAAAATGTTGTTGAAGTTGCAAGGAGAGATACAAAAGAAAAGATGACGGTAAGTCTTGATGGTCTTGCAGAAGCCATTCATACTTTGCTGAATGATATTCAAATAAATATTTACAGTAAAGCAAAAATTTTCAGGGATGAAAATATTTGCAAAGCTGATACATGGGAAGAGTTTATAAAATTATTAGATGGTCCCGGAGGTTTTATTTCCGCTCATTGGGATGGTACAGCAGAAACAGAAGACAAAATAAAAGAGCTTTCAAAAGCAACTATCCGTTGTATTCCTCTTAATAATTTACAGGAAGAAGGCAAATGCATATTAACCGGAAACCCAAGCAGGGAAAGGGTTTTGTTTGCACGGGCTTATTAACATTGTCTCATGAGTTGATAAGTATCGAAGATATTAATAAAACTGCCTGAAAAATAGAGAATAAAAGAGGGTCTTCCTGTAAACACGTAATCCACAACAGTAGAGAGTTTGAGGATAACTAAATATTAAAAAAGCCTCACAATGGCACAAAATGTGTTCAAAGTGAGGCAACCTTGATATTTCTATCTGATGACAAATTTACTATTT
>DATCOF010000311.1:0-20980 GCA_036564845.1 Chitinophagaceae bacterium
GAAAAACAATACTACCAATGTTGTAAATGCCAAATAATATGACCACCACCTTTTATTTTTTTCAGAATAAAAAGGAGAAAATTTTGGGCGAACAGATAATAAAGCAATAGGTAAAAGAATTATAGCGATCCATTTTGCATCGTACTGAAACCCCAGCCAGAAGCAGGGGGAGAGAGAACTTGCCGGGATATTTAAAGGACGAAAAAGAAAAACAGTCGCCACTCTGAATAGTGTGAAGATCATAAAATAAATGATCCACAATGTTACTATCCATTGGATGGTAATGGGAACAGTTTTGTGGATCTTTAGTTTATTGTTCATTTATTTTTGAAAGACTTTTGCAAAGATAAAAAGCGTTTGTATGGGATTAATGAGTAGCGGATTTTTTATTATTCAGTAACATATATTTTGCTGTTTCAAAATAGGCATTGGTAATATCCTGTAAAAGTTTTTTATCATCCTGTGTAGATCTGTTTAATGGCATCGCATCATTGTTTTTTGAAAATGCAAAATTCTCTTTGCCTGTTAATAAATTTTTCATGTAACAATATTCATCTGTCATTATGCCGATCTTTCTTTCTTCCGGGTCAAATAAGAATGCTTTAGCAGGAAATCTTTTTAATACAGTCTGAGCGGTATCGAATAAATTTCTTCCAAGCGTTGTATTGCCGTATGGCATTTTAATTATGGAAGCAACACTTGGTAAAATATCGATCTGCGAGCAGGTGTTATTTATTCTTGCAGGCTTTAGCAATAAAGGCGAATAGAATAACAACGGCACATGCTGTGTTGTAATACCATAGGCCGTCCACAAAGCGGGGAACATATTTCCGGCATCGCCTCGAATACCATGATCTCCAACAAAAATAAAAATTGTGTTCGCAAAATATTTTTCTTTTTTAGCAGCTTCAATAAATTTTTGATAACAAAAATCTGTGTACCTGAATGCATTCATTTCATCGTTTGCTGCAAAGCCATATTTTTTTAATGTGTCAACCGGGAATTCTTTTTTAGTGAATTCAGGCATGTCTTCAGAAGGAATTGTGTACGGCCTGTGATTATCCGCCGTTTGAATAACAGCAAAAAATGGTGATGTTTCCTGTTTTAAAAAATCATTGGCTTCTAAAAATAAATGCTTGTCGCTTATGCCCCACACATCAATTGCTTTTGCTTTGTAACTTCCTTCTTCATATAATTTCAGATCTTTTATATTGTTGGTAAGCAAGCCGCGAATGTTTGCCCAGCTTGTGCTCCCGCCCAGGAAATACAATTTTTGATATCCTGCAAGATCATTTATTATGGTGTGCTGATCAACTGCTAAAGGATTACGGCTTGCAGTGTTTGAAATTTCAACATCAGGAATTCCTGTTACAGTTGCCCACACGCCACGTGCTGTGCCGTATGCTGGTGAAAAGCAATGATCGAAAAATACACCCTGCTTACATAGCTCATTAAAATAAGGTGTGGTGTTTAAAGGATTTCCCCACATGCTGCTTTTGTAAGCGCTGAAGCTTTCGCAGATAACCAATACCACGTTAGGTCTTGGGGCAATGCTGTCACTGAATGTGTAGGTTCTTTCATAATTTAATTTACTGCTGTCAGGATTTTGAACATCAAGATCAGCGGCCATCAAAGGATAATATTGACGGACTTTTTTCTCATCATAACCTGAATGCCTGAATTGTAAAGTGCTGAAAAAACTTTGAAGGGGATTCAAAGAAACACTTGCTTTAAATTCATCACCAAAAGCAAATGCATCGCTCCATCGTAAAGGGAATTGTCCCACTCTTCCAAATATGGCAATGGCTAAAAGAAAAAATAAAACGATTGAAAAGATGGGTTGATATTTTACATTCGATGCTACTGCTGATCTTATTTTTCTAAAATATTTGTTTAGGAACCAGATGATAATAAAAACAATAATTACAATGGCAAGAAGCATTTTTACAACAGGATAAGTTTGCCATACCATTCCAAAAGAGATCTTCGCATCCTCAGTATAATTTAAAACGCTTGCATTTAAACGCTGATGCAAATAATCAAAATGTTGAAGATCGACAGCATAAAAAAATACAATCACAATTGCAGCAACGACAAAATATATTTTCCAGATCCTTCTTGCGGTTGCATTTTCAAAAGGATTACAATTCTTTTTTGTAAATAGCCAAATAAAAATTAGTATAAATAATGCAACTACGGAAAGCATCGAGGCGAGGCTGCCTTTATTATTTTTTAAAAAGAAAACAGCAGTTGCACAAATAAGAGCCAATGGCACCAAACGCAATATGCTTAACACTGTTAACTTTTTATTGTTGTTATAACTAAGATGTAAATTTCCTGCAAGTAACAATGGTAACACGATCGCACATGCAATTCTAAGGTCATATCTTAATCCCAAAATAAATGCATCTGATGAATTGGAAAAGGAATAAGCCGCGGTTTTAAAGTACTCAAAAAAAACAACCCTCATTAATGTCATGAAAATTAAAAATGTAAATCCAATAAATATGGTCCATTTTGTAAGCGGCGAAATCTTTATTGACATGTAGATCTTTAATGGATAAAGATACAATTGAAAGGAATGATATAATTAAACCAAAGTGTTAACTAATTAAGTTGGTATATTTTGCAATAACTATTTTTGCGCTAATGTTATTACAAGCCGGGCAATCAATGAGCTTACTCGAAAAGATAAAAGCTTTTGATTATAAATTATTTTCTAAAATAAATGGGGAATGGCACAATTCATTCTTTGATGCACTTTTTCCGTTTACCCGTGAAACTTTTTTTTGGGCGCCTTTTTATTTTTTCCTGTTGCTTTTTGTAATTATAAATTTTAAAAAATTTGGATGGTTGTGGGCATTATTTTTAATACTGAATGTTTTTGTCAGCGATTATGTAAGCAGCACATTGATAAAAGAATTTATTTTTCGTGTTCGGCCATGCCATGATCCCGCAATTGCAGGCAGCATCAGATTTTTGGTAAGGTATTGCCCAATAAGCTCAAGTTTCACCTCTTCACACGCCGCAAATCATTTTGCTGCAGCTATGTTTATCTTTACAACACTCAGGCAAAAAGTAAACATAAGTAAATGGTGGGCATTGATCTTTCTGTGGGCATTTATTCCCAGCTATGCACAGATATATGTAGGCGTTCATTTTCCTACCGATATCTTAGGCGGAATTTTTGTAGGGTTGCTGTTAGGATTTTTAATGGCATCTTTATTTAATAGAATAGTTTTAAAATGGTTCACGTAATTATAATATATGATAGGTGTTTTTATTTTATTGGTATTGATAATTATTAACGGGTTGGTGGTAATGGCAGAGATCTCTTTGATCTCAGCCAAAAGAAGCAGGCTGGAACAGAGTGCCGGACGGGGAGATGAAAATGCAAAGACAGCTCTAAAATTGCAGGAGAAGCCCGAAGTGTTTTTATCAACAGCACAAATATTTATTACAGTAATTGCAATACTGGAAGGTGTTTACAGCGCCGAAAGATTTAATGGCTACCTGACACCCACCATCGAAAAAATTACATTCTTAAAACCTTATGCAACCACTATCGCAACGGTTATCATTGTTATCATTGTAACTTTTCTTTCAATCATTTTTGGTGAGCTGCTACCAAAAAGAATTGCCATGATAAAGGCTGAAAAGTTAGCAAGGGCAAGTGCTAAAACAATGTATTTTTTAAGTCGTGTTACATTACCAATTGTTTGGCTTTTAACCAGAGTAACCAATCTCATCTTTAAGATTTTTAATATAAAGCAGTCAGCAGATAATAAAGTAACAGAAGAAGAAATAAAAGCGATGGTTACTGAAGGAAGTGAACATGGCGCAATTGAAGAAGAAGAAAAAGATATCATTGAAAGGGTTTTTCATTTAGGCGATAGAAATATTACTTCGCTGATGACACATAGAACAGACATTGTTTGGTTTGATATGAAGGAAGATATTACTTCTATAAAAAATAAAATTCGTGAATACCTGCATTCAGTTTACCCGCTTTGTGATGGTGATATCGATAATATAAAAGGAGTTGTTTACATAAAAGATATGTATTTAAATCCCGATGCACCATTGGAGCATCTATGCAAGAAGGCATTGTTTGTTCCGGAAAATAATACTGCTTACCAGGTGCTTGAAAAATTTAAAGCAACAAAAATTCATTATGCTTTTATTGTAGATGAATATGGTACCATGAATGGCATGATAACCATCAATGATATTTTAAAAGCCATAGTTGGAGAAATGCCCGAAGATGAAGATGATGATTATGCCATCGTTGAGAGAAAAGACGGTACTTACCTGGTAGATGCTCAAATTCAGTTTTATGATTTTTTAACCAGGTTCGAAAAAACTGACTGGATAAATGAAGAAGAGCAGGCATTTGATACGCTTGCCGGTTTTATTTTACATGAGTTAGAACATATTCCGGAAACAGGCGAAACATTTGAGTGGCGTGGCTTTGACTTTGAAATAATAGATATGGATGGACAGAGAATTGATAAAATTTTAGTGAAAGCTTCTGATGAAATAAAAGAAGAAATGGAAGAGTAATATCTATTTTTTCTGAATTGTTGCAATTGCAAAATTTAGTCCATATCTTGCTGTCGGTCTACTGATTATCTTCTCTTCCAAATCCTTTGAAACAAACTGGCTTAATCTTCCATTCTTCTTTTAGAAGAATCCTCTGAATAGTCATTATCTCCAATAATCTCAGTAACAGTTATTACTATTTTCAGACGCCATCCTTGTGTCCTGATAAACTTAATATATCTTCCTTACGATTAACTAAAAGCCGCCTACCCTAATTGGCGGCTTTTTTTTTATCATTACTTATCATAGTTTTGGTAACAATGAAACAAATATTTTTTTTACTCTTTTTCTTTTTGATCTTACAATTTACAAAGGCTGCGGGGGTTGATACAATTGTTGTTTACAGCAACAGCATGCACAAACAAATAAAGTGCGTGGTAATAAAACCGGATGCTTACAAAAAAAAGAAATTAAGATTCGCCACTGTTTATTTATTGCATGGTTATGGCGGCTGGTACAGTAACTGGATAATAAGAGTTCCGGAGCTGAAAAAATATGCTGATGAGTTTGGATTACTGATCGTTTGTCCCGATGGAGATAATGCAAGCTGGTATTTTGATAGCCCCGTAGATCCAAAAATGAAATATGAAACATACATTTCAAATGAAGTGCCGCATTATATTGATTCGGCTTACAGAACTATTGCCGACAAACAACATCGTGCAATAACAGGATTAAGTATGGGCGGGCATGGCGCTTTGTTCATTGCATGGAGACACACTGATGAATTTGCAGCAGCAGGAAGCATGAGTGGTGGCGTAGATCTTAATGAATCAAAAAATAAATTTGAGATAGTAAAAGTGTTGGGAGATACATTACACTTTGCAGATAACTGGAAAAATTATTCTGTATTAAATATTGTTGAAAACAAACTACGTGATTCGCTTGCACTTATTATTGATGATGGGAATGATGATATTTTTATTGCAGGTAACAGAAGGCTCCACCAAAAATTATTAGCATTAAAAATTCCACACGAATATATTGAAAGGCCCGGCAAACACAGTTGGGATTACTGGAGATATGCAGTACACTTTCAGTTATTGTTTTTTAGTAAATGCTTCAATGCCCATCCTGTATAAAATTAATAACCCGTTTGGCCATCTCTTGTTTTTACTTTCTTTTTGCCGCTGTTTTTCTTTTCGTATTGCAATACTTCTGCGGGTTTTACTTTTTTGGTTTTATCATCTGTGGCAACAACTTTGGTTTCCGGTTCTGTCGGTAAAAAACCATGGTCGTACGTTTCGCTTTTTATAAGCCTGCCTGTGTTGGGGTCATAGAACTTCCATGTGCCGTGCTTTACACTGTATTGCTCTGCTTTTACAATTTTAAAAGTTAGTATTTCATTGTTGCCTTGTCCATATACTGGTATAGTATCATAAGGTGCATCAGGGTTATAAGTCCTCCAGCTTTCTTCTCTGCCAAGGTCGCCCATCATCGTAAAATATTGTTGCACTCCATCTTTACCGCCATACCTGTAATTTTCTATAGCGATCAGATCTCCATTAAGATTGTATCTTTTCCATACACCTTCTTTTTTATCATTCTTAAAAATGCCTTCATCTTCATAGCCGGGCTCGCCTCTAAGAGAGCCAACATGAATTACCCACTTGCCCTGTTTAAGATCTTTTTTATCAATAGCATTTATTGTATCACGGTCAGCAGTAAGCTCATATGTTTTATATTGTGCAAATGCATTGGCACAAAAGAATTGGAACACAACAATTATGAATGCCAGCTTTTGTATTTTTAAAAACTTATTTTTCATAAAAAATTTCAGATGATGAGCCTTTCCAAATTTACTATTATAACGAGATTTTTTTTGTTTTCTGCCTTAACCTTTGTAACAATTTTAACTTTTTTATTTTCCACAGCACAGGTCAATCCAAGTAGCGCTGATGATAGATTAAACGGTCTTAAAAAAAGAAAATTGTTGGAGGAAAGATCTGTTTTAAAAGATATAAAATTTCGCAACATAGGACCAAGCATTATGAGTGGACGTGTTGTTGATGTAGATGCCAATCCTGCGGACCCTACTGAATTTTATGTTGCGTATGCAACAGGAGGGTTGTGGTATACAAACAATAACGGACAAAGTCTCACATCCATTTTTGATAAAGAAGATGCCATGGGCATTGGTGATGTTGCCGTTAACTGGCAAACAAAAGAAATTTGGGTAGGCACCGGCGAAGCTAACAGCAGCCGTTCTTCTTATTCAGGTATTGGAGTTTATAAAAGTGCTGACAAAGGTAAAAGTTGGCAATATCTTGGCTTGCCGGAAAGTCATCACATTGGTAAAATAATTTTGCATCCCACTGATAAAAATATTGCATGGGTTGCAGCGTTGGGGCATTTATATTCTCAGAATAAAGACAGGGGAGTTTATAAAACAACCGATGGCGGCAAAACATGGAAACATGTTTTATATGTTGATGAATACTCAGGTGCAGTTGACATGGATATCAATCCAAAAAATCCTGATGAATTATATGCAGCAACATGGCACAAAGAAAGAAAGCCCTGGAATTTTGTAGAAGGTGGTACCGGTTCAGGAATTTATAAAAGCACAGATGGCGGTAATACATGGAAGCTTATAACGCAGGAAGGCAGCGGCTTTCCTCATGATATAAATGCAGGAAGAATTGGCGTGGCTGTATTTGGATCCAATCCTCAAATTGTTTACGCAATATTAGATAATCAAAATCTACGGCCCGATACTTCAAAAAAAGAAACAAAATATTACACACTAAAAGATTTTAAAAATATTTCTAAAGAAGATTTTTTAAAACTGGAAAGTAAAAAATTAGATACTTTTTTAATGAGCAATAATTTTGATGATAAATACCGTGACTCATCAGTAAAAGAATTGGTAAGGACTGATAAAATAAAACCCACAGCAGTATACGATTATCTCTACAATGCTGAAGAACCTGAAACACCTGTAATTGGTGCAGAAATTTACAGGAGTGATAATGCAGGCGCATCTTGGAAAAAAGTGAATGCAAAATCATTAGAACTTTTTAGCAGCTATGGATATTACTTTGGTAAAATATCAGTGTCGCCAACCAATGAAAATAAAATCATTATCAGCGGTGTTAATTTAATGTTGAGTGAAGATGGCGCAAAAACTTTTAAGTCGGTAGACAAGCAATCTGTAACGCATTCTGACTGGCATGGTGCATGGATAAATCCCAACCGCGATGAAAACTGGATCGCTTACAATGATGGTGGCTGCAACATAACCTATGACAACGGCAAACATTGGTTTAAAGTAAACACGCCATCTGTTGGGCAGTTTTATGCAATTGATGTTGATAATGCAAAACCATATAATGTGTATGGAGGCTTGCAGGATAATGGTGTTTGGTTTGGTTCTTCAACAACAAAAGATGCTGATCAATGGAATTATGAAAGTCCTTATGCATGGAAGAATATTGGAGGAGGAGATGGCATGCAGGTGCAGGTAGATACAAGAGATAATAAAACAGTTTATGGTGGTTCGCAATATGGATTTTACACACGTCGGAATGTTGACTCAACCGGCAGGAGAAGCGGAACTTTGGTGTATGCAAGAAATGATTTGGGCGAACAACAACTGCGGTATAATTGGCAAACACCAATTCTATTAAGCAGGCACAACCAGGATGTTTTGTACATGGGCACAAATCGTTTTTATCGCAGCATGAATAAAGGAGACAAATTGCAGGCGCTAAGCGGCGACTTAACAAATGGTAAAAAAGAAGGTGATGTGCCTTTTGCAACACTGAGCACAATCAGTGAATCGCCATTAAAATTTGGATTGTTATATGCAGGAACTGATGATGGAAATATTCATGTTAGTAAAGATGACGGATACACATGGATATTGATAAATAAAAATTTACCAAAGGGATTATATGTAAGCAGGGTAGTGGCTTCGCAATTTGCTGAAGGTAGAGTGTATGCAATATTGAATGCATATCGCAATGATAATTTCAATCCTTATTTATTTGTGAGTGAAGATTATGGAAACACTTGGACAGCCTTAGGAAGTGATCTTCCTTCAGAGCCATTGAATGTTGTAAAAGAAGATCCCAAAGATCAGAATGTATTGTATGTTGGAAGTGATAATGGTTTGTATGCGTCGTTCAACCGCGGTAAAAGTTTTATGACATTAGGAAATTTACCAAGAGTTCCTGTGCATGATATCGCCATACAAAAAGCGGCGAATGAAATTGTGATCGCTACACATGGCAGAAGTATTTACATCGCTTCAATAGATAGTATTCATAAAGCATACACTGCTTCAATTAAATCCACATCAGGTTTATTGCCAAAAGATAATCTTCTTGCATTACAAACTTTTGACTGGAAGAAAATGAATCCAGGCGAATCCAATATTGATTGTCCTCCTGCAGCTACAAAAAAGAAAAAAAATAAAATGGTGAAGGTTGAGTAATTGTCTTGAACCAGGATTTGAGAAATCTGAACCATGATTTGGGGAGATTAAAATGATTAATAAGAAAAATATAGAAATAAATTTTGATAAGAATAATCTTCTTTAATCCCACTAATCCATTAATCCACCCAAATCATGGTTCAGACAAAAGTAAAGATATGTTGTATCAGCAGTATAGCAGAAGCCATGATGGCAATGCATTACGGTGCTGATGCAATAGGCTTGGTTGGTAAAATGCCAAGTGGCCCGGGCCTGATCGAAGATGAATTAATAAGAAGTATAGCAATCGAAATTCCGCCGCCAATTGCAACATTTCTTTTAACTTCTGAAATAGCAGCAGAACAAATTATTGCTCATCATAAAAGAACATTTACCAACACCATACAATTGGTAGATGAATTACCGGAGAAAGAGTATGCGATAATTAAAGAAGCAATTCCGGCAATAAAATTAGTGCAGGTGATTCATGTAATTGATGAAGGTTCTGTTGAAGAAGCAATAAAAGTTTCTGCACATGTAGATGCAATTTTATTGGACAGTGGTAATCCTAAACTTGCAATAAAAGAACTTGGTGGAACCGGCAGAGTGCATGATTGGAAACTAAGCAGAAAAATAAAAGAGAGTATTAAAATTCCTCTTTTTCTTGCAGGAGGATTGAATGCAACGAATGTGCGGCAGGCAATTGATGAAGTGGATCCTTATGCTGTTGATGTATGCAGCGGTGTTAGAACAAATGGACTGCTTGATGAAAATAAATTGAAAGCATTTTTCGAAGGTGCCAGGCGACTTTGAGTCGCCAGACACCTTTGGCCTACTGTAAATAAAAAGACCTTGAAGGTTTTTAAAACCTTCAAGGTCTTTTGTTCATCCTGTCATTCTTATTGATTAATATCTTTTCCTTCTTTTAATGTTGCTATCATTTTATCAACAGCATCTTTATTAGCATAGTTGGGTGTTAATGGTTGTGCAAGCTGTGCATTTTTAATTGCATTTGCATAATCGCCATTTGCTGAATATCCTCTTGCCAATCCCATGTATGTTGTAAACTTGTTCGGATTTTTTTGCGCATTTAATTTAAAAATTTCCAGCGCTTCTTTAGCTCTTTTCTGTTGCAATAATTGTCTTCCGTATGCATGAAGTTCCTGCATGGTTGCCATTGGCATTGCAGTTTTCATAGCAGCATCTGCATCTGCAGTCTTCCCTATTTTATTTAGTTATCCTCAAACTCTCTACTGTTGTGGATTACGTGTTTATAGGAAGACCCAAAGTAATAAAAAAACGCCTCAAAAAATTTGGGGCGTTTTTTTAAGGGAAAAGAAAAAAATAAAATCAATGAAAATTTATATGAATGAAAGATCTTGATAAATCCTGATAACCTGATAATCCTATTAATCGTGGTTCAAATAATTTTTTTTACTTCATTGTAAATCCTTCCAAAAACTTGGTTGTAAAGTTGCCGCTGATAAAATCTTCGTTTCTCATTAATTGCATGTGAAAAGGAATGGTAGTTTTTACACCTTCAATTATATATTCGCTTAAAGCACGGCTCATAGTGTTAATAGCTTCTTCGCGTGTTTGTGCAATGGAAATTAATTTAGCTATCATGCTGTCGTAATAAGGTGGAATAACATAGCCTGCGTAAACATGGCTATCAACTCTTACTCCATGCCCGCCGGGTTGATGAAGAACTGTGATCCTTCCCGGTGACGGACGAAAATCATTGTAAGGATCTTCAGCATTTATGCGGCATTCAATGGCATGCATTTGAGGATAATGATTCTTACCTGAGATCGTTTCTCCCTGTGCAATTTTTATTTGCTCTTTTATAAGATCGTAATTAATAACTTCTTCAGTAACGCAATGCTCTACCTGAATTCTTGTATTCATTTCCATGAAATAAAAATTCCTGTGTTTGTCCACAAGAAATTCTACAGTGCCTACACTTTCATAATTTATTGCTGCTGCTGCTTTGATGGCTGCCTGTCCCATTCTCTCTCTTAGTTCAGGAGTCATAAAAGGCGAAGGTGATTCTTCAACGAGTTTTTGATGACGACGTTGTATAGAACAATCTCTTTCGCTTAAATGACAAACAGTACCAAACTGATCGCCTGCAATTTGTATTTCGATATGGCGTGGCTCTTCTACAAATTTCTCCATGTAGATGCCATCATTTTTAAATGATGCTGCAGCTTCTGTTTTTGCATTGTCGAATGCTTTTTCAATTTCACTTTCCTGCCAAACAACTCTCATTCCTTTTCCACCACCACCTGCAGTTGCTTTTAATATTACAGGATAGCCAACTTCCTTTGCCTGTTGTTTTGCATCATCTATACCTGATAACAAACCTTTACCTCCGGGAACCACGGGCACACCGGCTTTTATCATAGTTTCCTTTGCGGTAATTTTATCACCCATCGAATTTATCATGTTGGGTGTTGGACCGATAAATTTTATTTGATGATCACCACATATCTGTGCAAACTTTGCATTCTCTGCTAAAAAACCATAGCCCGGATGGATTGCATCTGCATTGGTAATTTCTGCAGCAGCCATTATGTGAGGGATATTTAAATAACTATCAACACCGGCGGGTTTGCCAATACATACGGCTTCATCAGCAAATTTTACATGAAGGCTATCTTTATCAGCGGTGGAATAAACTGCAACAGTTCTAATTCCCATTTCCTTGCAGGTACGTATTACACGTAAAGCAATTTCTCCTCTGTTGGCAATTAATATTTTTTTAAACACAGTTTCAAATTAAAAATGAAAAATTAAAAATGTAAAAAGACACAATGTTCTTCATTTTACATTTTGCATTTTGCATTGATTTAAGAGGGTTCTACTAAAAATAACGGCTGATCAAATTCAACCGGTGATGCATCTTCTACCAATACCTTTACAATTTTACCTGACACTTCACTTTCTATTTCATTAAATAATTTCATGGCTTCAATTATACAAACTACAGTACCGGTAGTTACATCATCTCCAACATTAATAAAGATTGGTTTACCCGGTCCGGCCTGTCGGTAAAATGTACCAATCATCGGGCTTTTTATTGTAATAAGATTATCAACTTTAGGAGACTGTTCTTCTACCGCTTTTTCAGTTTTGGGTGCTGTTGCCGGAAGAAGCTGCAGTTGAGGTTGTTGATAAGATGGAGCAGAAAAATTTTGTACTGCTTCTTTTTTTTGTTTGATGGTTATTTTAAAATCTTTCTCCTCTATACTTATCTCTCCAATATTGGTTTTAGTAATCAGTTTTACTAAATCCTGAATTTTTTTTATATCCATCACACAGTAATTAGGTTAAAAATAAACGGGCAGCTAAGATAGGGAATCCTTTATCAAATCATCAGATTTAAGAATAATAAAAAATAAAGAAAATCATTGATTTTGATAAAAATCATAGCGAAATATGAGTAATATGCAGCTAAATATTGCAAAAAGGCTGTAAAATAAAAACAGTGGTGCAGGATAATTATTCCTTCACTCTTTCAACATACTCACCTGTTTTTGTATGTATCCTTATCAGTTCTCCTTCATTCACAAATAAGGGAACATTTACTGTAGCCCCGGTTTCTACAGTTGCAGGTTTTAAAGTTCTTGTAGCAGTATCGCCTTTTACGCCGGGTTCACTATAGGTTACCCTCATGGTTATTTTATCGGGCAATTCTACTCCCATTGGCAATTCAGTTTCAGTGTTTAATAAAACTGAAACTTCCTGGCCGTCTTTTAAAAACTGGGGGGCATCAACCATACTGGCCGGAACTGATATTTGTTCATACGTTTCAGTATCCATAAATGTATAACCTGAATCATCTTTATATAAAAACTGGTAAGGTTTTTTTTCAACTCTTACAGGATAAATAGTTTCGCCGCTGTTCCATGTTTGCTCTATTGTTCGGTTGTTATCTACTCCTTTTAATTTGGCCCAAACTTTAGCCGCAGCACGTGCAGTTTTATTTTGTCCGAATTCAATAACTGTATATAAGCTTCCATCTATTTTTAGGATAAGCCCCGAACGCATGTCTGATGTATTTGCCATAATAAAAATTTAGAGCCTGCCTGCCGGCAGACAGGCGGCAAAGGTAATGTTTGAAAATTAAAACCAAAATACCTGTTAAGAATTTTAAGTTTGTCAATGTAATTATCAGCAAAAAATTATCTTTAAAAAAAATTTATTGTGAGAAAGATCTTCATCTTAGTAATTACTTTATTTACAGCCCTGCAAAGTTTTTCACAGGCCGATAGTACAAAGCCAATTTATCTTCGCTTTCCCACTCTTCCGCAGTTCACTATTTACAAAGCATCGGACAGCACTACGTTTACAAGAGATGATCTTCAAAAAAGAAAACAAACAATATTTATAATTTTTAGTCCGGATTGTGAACATTGCCAGCATGAAACGGAAGCGCTTATTGCCAACATTGATAAGTTTAAAGATGTACAAATAGTGATGGTAGAATATTTGTCTTTTGAGGAAATGAAAAAATTCTATGTCAATTATAAAATTGAGAACTATCCAAATATTATTATGGGCAGGGATGCAAAATTTTTCCTTCCAATTTTCTTTAAGGTAGAAAGTTTGCCTGCAATTTATGTGTATGATAAAAAAGGAAATTTTAAACAGGCGTTTTCAGGAAGTGTAAAAATGGATAAGATCGCTGCGGCACTTTAAAAATAGTCATTAGCCATTTGTCATTAAGTCATTGTGTTTTTAAATTTTTTATTCTTATTGACCATTGACTTATTGACCACCTTACTGCTTTAAAAATTGTTGGCTCATCATCAATTCATTCATCACAGTTAACTGAATAAAGTAAATTCCCTTTTGCAAATTGGTGATTGGAATTTGTATTAATTTATACATTGAGCCCGAACGAAATTTAATAACGATCTTTCCCGTTGCATCCTGTATCTGCACATTTACAACTCCCTTTAGATCATTTGAACCTTTGTAGGCAAGCTTTAAAAGATCAGTCGCAGGATTGGGATAAAGAACCCAACTGCCGTTGCCCTGGGGCCGTGTATCAATTTTTGGAGAGGTGGTTTGTTTTCCGGTAGTTTGGCTTTGTGTGTTTATAGGATTTGTAGTTATATTATATGCCGTGCCTTTTGTATTTACAACAACAACCGGCGACAATGCAATTGTATTATTATCACCATCAGCAATTTTTATCCTGTAATAATTTTTACCGGGGGAAAATTTTCTGTCATTAAAAAAATAAATATCATCGTTTGTATAATTGCGAAGCATCCTGTCCTTAGCAGCTTCCATCCACGAAACACCGTCGGCGCTTCTTAATAAAAGATAACTTGTTCGGGTATCACTGCTCACCATATTCCAGTTAAGTTTTACAGCGGAATTATTGAAATCATAAATTGCGGTAAGCTTAACGGATTGTGAAAATACATTGTAAAAATTGCATAAAATTATAAGGAGAATTGCCAGGAATTTTTTCATTGATATTGCCGTTGACTTATTAGGGGATAGACGTTCGAAAGTAGATGAAATATGTAAGGCCCGTAGTTAAGAATTTTGTAAATAAAATTTGTAATCTATTACCTTTGCCACGCTAATAAAAATTTATTACATAAAATTATAAGATTATGAAAGTAACTGTTGTAGGTGCAGGCGCCGTTGGTGCAACCACTGCCGATAATATTGCAAGAAAAGAATTATGCGAAGAACTTGTTTTGCTGGATATAAAAGAAGGGCTTGCAGAAGGCAAAGCCATAGATATGATGCAAACATGCACCCTGCTTGGTTTTGATACAAAAGTAATTGGCAGCACTAACGATTATGCAAAAACAAAAGGAAGCAATGTTGTAGTGATCACTTCAGGTATTCCACGTAAGCCGGGCATGACACGTGAAGAACTGATAGGTATAAACGCAGGCATTGTAAAAGGTGTTACTCAAAATATTTTGCAACATTCTCCTGATGCAATAATTATTGTTATCAGCAACCCGATGGATACAATGACATTTCTCGCTTTACAGGCAAGCGGTTTACCAAAAGAAAGAGTGATAGGTATGGGTGGCATTTTAGACAGCAGCCGTTTTAAATATTATTTATCAACTGCAATTGGTTGCTCTGCTGCCGACCTGCAGGCTGTAGTTATTGGTGGGCATGGCGACACCACAATGATTCCCTTAACAAGACTGGCAACCTACAACGGAACGCCTGTTAGTAATATCTTAAACGAAGAGCAACTTAAAAAAATTGCAGCCGATACAATGGTTGGTGGCGCAACGCTTACAGGATTGTTGGGAACTTCTGCATGGTATGCTCCCGGCGCTACAGGGGCGGCTTTGGTGGAAACAATAGTAAGAGACGAAAAGAAATTAATGCCTTGTTGTGTTAGTCTAAATGGCGAGTATGGTCAAAAAGATATTTGTCTTGGTGTGCCCGTTGTTGTTGGAAAAAATGGATGGGAAAAAATTATTGATTTTAAACTGAACGAAGAAGAACAGGCAGCATTTAATAAAAGTGCAGAGGCAGTAAGAACGATGAATAATGTTTTGGGAACGCTTAACGTTTAAACTTTTTTCTTTTCATTGGCAGCGGTAGTGGTGGCTATATATTTACTTTTTTCTTTTTTACATCAATAATTTTTTACATGATAAACATTTCAAAAAAAATAGTCTTCATCAGTTTATTTTTCTATTTGCCTTTTGCAACAAATGCCTGGGGCGTATTGGGCCACCGCATCGTTGGGCAAATTGCAGAAAGCTATCTTACACCTACTGCTAAAAAAGAGATCGCAAAAATTTTAGGGACAGAATCACTGGCTATGTCGGCTAACTGGGCAGATTTTATAAAGTCTGATACCACCATGACGTATATCTCCAAATGGCATTATGTGGATGTAAATGGTGGAATGTCGAACGCTGAATTTCAAGCTTATCTTAAAAATGATACAATTACTGATGCATATACAAAACTTAATTTTTTAATAAAGGAATTAAAAAACAAACAACTGCCTCAAGATAAAAAAGTAATGTACCTGAGATTGCTGATACATATTGTTGGCGATATTCACCAGCCATTACATGTGGGGCATGTAGATGATGAAGGAGGAAATAAAATAAGAGTTACATGGTTTGGTACACCATCAAACCTGCACTCTGTCTGGGATTCAAAGCTTATCGATTTTCAACAATTGAGCTATACTGAATATGCTGATGCTATAAACCATACAACATTGGCGCAGCGTAATGCATTACAAAAGCAAAATTTAAATAATTGGTTATTTCAAACCTACCAGGTTGCTCAAAAAGTGTACAGTGATATAAAGCCGGATGATAAATTAAGTTTCCTGTACAACTATAATTACATTGATATTCTTAACCAACAATTGGTAAGAGGTGGAGTTCATCTTGCAGGATTATTAAATTCAATATTTGGAGCGAAGACAAAATAGTTTTTGATCTGAGCGTGTATTTTTTGGCATTATTTTTCGACTAAAATAAATGTAAAAAAAAATGTAAGATGAAAAGTAATATAACAGGCAAGGCAGCCATTACTATTAATGTGCCTGCATTAAAAGTTTGGGAGGCTTTAATTACTCCTTCCATTATTAAACAATATTTTTTCGGTACTGATGCGATCTCTGATTGGAAGGTTGGAAGTCCTCTTATTTTTAAAGGAGAGTGGCAGGGTAAAAAGTATGAAGACAAAGGCACGATACTGGATATAATCCCGCAAAAATTATTTAAATATAGTTACTGGAGTTCTATGTCGGGCATTGAAGATAAGCCGGAGAACTATGTAAATGTTGCGTATGAGTTGTCGGGAAATAATGATACTACTACTTTGACGGTTACGCAGGAAAATATTCCTGATGAAAAAACAAAAGAACATTCAGAAGAGAACTGGAGAAAAGTTATTGGTGACCTGAAAAAGTTATTGGTGAAATAATTTGTAGCAATTTCCAGGAGTAAAAAACGATGGCATCGCTGATGATGATGAAATAATTTTTGGTGTCAATTGGTGCTACATTACATATCTGAGTAGTCAGTGGCGTGCAATAATATTTTGTCGTTATGCGAAACAGAAACTTTGCTTTCATACTCCGGCAGGGCTGAAATCCTTTTCCATTCTGCATCATTTGAAAAAGCTTTCCAGTGTTCATCATGCTCAGCCATATTTTCAAAGGAGGTCATGTACATAAGGTTGGGCATGCGGCTTCCCGAGATAACCCTTGCATAAAAAACTGCATTAAATTCAAGCCTTTTAAATATCACGGTCTCTCCGCCCTCATTAAACATTTTTACTTTTTTTGCATGAAGCGCATCGGTAGGGCTTTCATAACTTCTTAGCTCATAAATTTTTTCACTCACCGCATTTTTTAAAGAAGAAATATTAAAATGCGACTGCATATCAAATGCTTCCAGTAAAATGGATTCCACCCGATCAAAAGGAGAATGATCAAATGAAGCGCCGGTAAAATCTTTAGAAGCAGATTGATAAGAAACATCTTTATCAAGAACGCCGGAAATATTTTGCCATTGCTCTACGGAAGTAAAAGGAATGAGAATATATATTTTCTTGGTCGCAGCAGTATCGTTTGTGATGGGTTTAAATACACCGATCTTTAAAATTCCGGCACGATGCATGGCGGGTAAAAATGCATTTTTTAAAAATGCATCAACAGCCGTAACCTGCTCATTATTTTTTAGCGTATAAACTTTTATTTGATAAATATCTTTCTTAGGATTTTTCGCTGACACTGATGATGTGATAAAAAATGAACATGCAATAAGCGAAAGGCTGTATAAGAATTTTTTTAATATTTTTTTCATAGGACGAAAGTAAGAACTATTACTTTGTAATTTTTTCATTGTGCTCTATTTGTAAAGAAATATTAAACATTGTATGGAGTAATTTATATGTGGTCGGTAACCCCGCCTGGCTACAAAAAGCTAAGCACGGAAGACTGACCACGGCGAAATTTAAAAAGGTTATTTAACGTAACGATATTTATCCCTACGTTTTTCAAAAGCTCTCTCGCCACCTTCTAGTATTCTGCATATCTCCTTATTTATTGTTTCATTTTCAAGAGCACCAGATTCATAAGATAATTTCTCCGAATTATTTTTTGCAATAATCACTTGTTCAGAGTCTGCGTTTACAACTAAGTTGGCATTGTGCGAAACAATAATTACTTGTCGATATTTTTTTATTTCTTTAAAAAGTTCAATTAATTGATTGGTGATAAAATCATTATCTAGGTCATCTTCTGGCTGGTCAAAAATAATTGGACCACTAAATAATTGGGTAGCTAACTTCAAACATAGATAAACCGTACCTTTTTGCCCTGCTGAAAGTTCATTTAAATTTTTTCCTTCAACTGTTATAAAAGGGATAACATAAGTGTATTTATTTTTAGTTGTTGGGTCAATAAATACTTTGAAAATATCGTTGTCTATGCCATCATAAAAACAGCCAGGGTTATCATTACGAATCCTTTCAAGTTTTTCGATTGTATAATTAAGAACATCGTTTGAGGTAGTTGTTAACCCTATTTCTAACAATTCAAATATTCTTTCTTTTGTTTTAGGTTTTAAAGACCTGCCGTCAATGAATCTTTCTGCGGCTACATAGAATTGATTGATATTAAAAAATATAAGCCCTTCAATTTTGATGTCTTTATCGGCAAGAATTTTTTTAATCAACTTATTTTCAGATTCACCTCTTTCAGGATTATCAAAAATCTTTTCTTTCCATGTTTTTGAAATAGCTGTTGCTTCTTCTGCTAATAATAGTCTTTGTTCTTTAATTATTTCGTTAAGTTTTTCTTTTGCTGTAAGTAATTCTTTTTTATTGTCAAGAACATTTTTTACCTGTTCCTCAAGTTCAGTTATCTCTTTTTGGAAATTCGTAAGATTGGAAAGCAATTGTGATAAATCACCTTTATAATCTTTAAAATTTTCCTCTTTTATTTTTTTATTATCATTTTCTAAAAGATTTATTTCAACTAATGTTTCTTTATATAATTTAATTATGTCCTTTTGTTGTTGAGTTGTGTCGATTGGGGTAATACTTGGAAACTTTAATATTTGAGAATTGATTGTTTCTCTAAAGTCAACAATGGACTTTCTTAATTCTCTTAAATTGGTTAAATCATTAGTTTTAGTACCTATTGCACTGATGTTTAAAACATATTTTTCCAATAAATCTTTGTTTGAACCCTCTGTTGCTAGATTTATATTAGCTTGAACTGATTCGATTTTTTTATTTAGGGTTTCATCATCGTTAATCAGCTTTCCTTTATCATCTTTTCTTTCTAGCCATTCCTTAATGTTCCAATATTTTTGAAATATTTCTTTTACTTGGAACTCGTCAATTTTTATGGACGGCTTTTGAAATCCAGCACCATTAAGCATTTCAATAATTTCTCGTTTTAATGCTTCATTATCGTCAGCGATTTCTTTTACTTTACTTTGATAGATGAAAGTAAAAGGTAAATCAGTTTGGACTCCCAAACGATAACTTTTTATAGTGGCTTCAGAGCTTTGTTGCCAATTAACGACATAGTTATCATTTAAATTTATTTTATCCTGAAGTTTCGGTGCAATTTCCTTTCCTAATCCATGCCCTTTATAATTTATAAGCATTGATTTTCCTTGTCCTCTGCCACCGATGATTGAAACTAAATTTCCATTAAGTGGAATTTGGCTTTTTGAAAACGTAAGTTCTGAATTGTCGTCAGTCAAAACTTTTAAATCGTCCATGATTTCTATGGAAGTGAATAATGGTTTATCGAAATCGGTGCTTGGGTTTGATATTCTTACTTTTACTCTTTCATAAGGTTCATAAATCACTTGTTTTAATCCCTCGAAAGTTGGGTCTGCTTTTACCCAACAGTACAAATCCAAATCGGGAGAAAAGACTTTATCATTGCTATGAGCATCACATCCATGAAAGCAAGGCTTTAATGAGCCACATTTTCGTTTCACTTCAACTTCATCATCAATTATATTTCCGTCTTTATCCTTTTTTGTTCCTAAAAAATAATTGCAATCTCCTTCGTTTGAAGAAAAGATAGCATCAGAAAATTGATAAATATTTTGTCTTGTGGCTTCTAAAGCTCCGAATTTTTCTCCTTCGAAAAGTTCAAAGTGGGATGCAAGACCAGATGCTCCATCTTTACTGCTATTTGCTACAATAACAACTGTATTAAGTCTTAGGTCTGGGTCAGCTTCAAATAAATCCCGAAGGATTTTAAATGGAACAACAAATTGCAAAATCCCTATTTTTAAAGCTGCTAACTCAGGAAGAGTTTGGTCATTTGAATAATCTCTGCCTAATTCAATCAGTTCAGCTTTTGTCGCTTTGTATTTTCGATTATTGTACTCAAAATATAAATTTTGAAAAAATCTTGTAAGAATTTTTGTTTCAAATTCAGGATTAAAGATGCAATGAATATTTATTGGGGTACTGCTGCCAGTAACTGGAGAGATTCTAAGTTCTACGTTTGGGAGTATTAAATCAAAGGTCTTTGTGATTGTCCCGTCCGCAACAAGTTGTTTAAACTTAAAATAATTGTCGGTACAAACGTAGTCGGTTATTCCAATCGTTGATATTTCGCTAGGATAACTGTTTATTGCATTGACATAGTTTGTCCATTTTTCGGCTGGTGTCGCACCAGCAAATTGGTCATACTTTTTTGTTTCTGGTGTGTGAATGTGTAAGTCCCAACGTCGCCATATTGAACCTTCTGAATAATTTTTACCGTTCATTGTGTTTGTCTGTTAGTTTAGTGTTGGGTGTCCAATAGCATGACCGCTAACACATAGAAAAGTATCCGCAAAGCCCCCTGATAAAGCCCCGCATTAAAAGAGTGTTTGCGGGGCTTTGTGGTATACTTTTGAGTTGACTGATGTCGCCGTAAGGTTTCCTATTGGGGACAAAGTATCAACCTGCTAT
>DATCOF010000312.1:0-3709 GCA_036564845.1 Chitinophagaceae bacterium
AAATAGTAAATTTGTCATCAGATAGAAATATCAAGGTTGCCTCACTTTGAACACATTTTGTGCCATTGTGAGGCTTTTTTAATATTTAGTTATCCTCAAACTCTCTACTGTTGTGGATTACGTGTTTACAGGAAGACCCTCGGTAAACTATTTTATAAATCATTGAGATTGCTTTCCTGGGAAACCGCTGATTATACTCAAGATTTATTATTAATTGTGGTAAAAAGGTAAGAGGTAGGTATATCAATCGTAACTGTGAAAGACAACGTCCATAGCCAAATTGCTGCGTGGTACTAAATTGGTTTTATAAATAATGCTTATAGCAATAGTATCACAACAGAACTATTGTAAAATAAGTGATTTAGAATTTACACCTGCATTTCCTATAACCATAATATGATAAATGCCTTCGCTTAAATTCTGCGGAAGTTCAAAAGTATAATCTGTAACTCTATTATTGCCTGTTAATGTCCATGTTTTAAGCCTTTGGCCTGAATTATTAATTATCGCAACAATATAATTTTCTGTTTGTGATGAACTTAATCTTACATGCAAAATATTTGCTGTTAAGGTAATTGGCGATGTATTATTGTCGTATAATAATGTTACTACATTGCTGTAAGTAAAATGTTCGTCTTTATCAACAATTTTAAGCTTATAAAAACTTTTGCCATTTACCGGATTGGGATCTGTAAAAAAATATTCGGTAAGTGTATTTGAATTTACAGCAGCTTTTTTAATACCTATATTTTTAAAGTTGCGTCCGTTTTGCGAGGCATAAACCTCATAACGGTTTGTATTAATTTCCTGCGAGGTAGACCATACCAGCTTAACAGATGTGTTTTCTTTTTTTGCAGAAAAATTTAATAAAGAAATGGGAAGTGCTGATGATACTGTATAAGAAAAGTTTGTAGCGGTAGCGGATGATGTGTTAGTACCTCCGCTTGCAAAAATTTCTAATCCGCCACTGCTATGCCATGCACTCACTATATATTTAACTATTGTTCCTGTAGGTAAGGCCGGTATTGATCCCTGGGCAATATCTACTATTCCGCTTCCATTATTGTACGAGCAAAAATAAGCAGCTGAAACCACCTGTGTAGTGCCTGATGGAACTCCAAAAGAGCCTGACGGTGTGCTTCCGTCTGTAGTATAATAAATGCGGGCCTGGTTAGTAAAAAGCTGATAATCTATTGTAAACTCAATTGTTACTGCATCAGTATTTGTTGGGGAAAGATTACTTACGAAAATACCACAGCCGCCACCAACCGTATTCATTGTAAATTCATGATAAACTGAATTGGCCGTGGCAAAACCATTTAAAGAAAATAATAAACAACTTATAATTTTAGTAAAAGTTTTAAACATAGGATGGAGGTTAAGCAGTTTTAACGTATTTCTTTATAAAATGTTACCTAAAAATAATCCTTAAAATGGATAAATATATTTTAATTATTGTTTAAAGCTAAATTGCACCATGTTTTCTATTGCTAAAAAAGAGCTGCACCAGTTTTTCAGCAGCCTGACAGGATATATTACTATTATTTTATTTTTGTTGGTGAATGGCCTGTTCTTATTTGTTTTAAAAGACAGTAACATTTTTGATTTTGGATACGCCACACTCGATAAATTTTTTGAGCTGGCGCCATGGATATTTCTCTTTTTAATTCCGGCCATCACCATGCGTTCTCTTTCTGATGAATTCCGTACAGGTACTTTTGAAATTTTACAAACCCTGCCGTTAACTAAATGGCAGATAGTTTTGGGTAAATATTTTGCAATACTAACGGTAATTCTTTTCTCCCTTTTGCCAACATTAATTTATGTTTTTACAATTAAGTCATTATCTGCAGGCGGTATTGATACAGGGGGCATTACAGGATCATACATTGGATTGATATTTTTAGCAGCTGTTTTTTCTGCCATAGGATTGTGTTGTTCAGGATTTACAAACAATGCAGTTATCGCTTTTTTAATAAGCGCATTTGCCTGTCTCATTTTATATTTTGGATTTAGCGCAATAAGCCAGCTGCCTGTGTTACAGGGCAAAGCAGATTATTATGTTGAAATGCTTGGTATAGATTTTCATTATCGCAGCATAAGCCGCGGTGTGGTAGATACAAGAGACATTATTTATTTTCTCAGCATAATATTTTTCTTTTTGTTGCTGGCTGTAAAAAACCTTGCCCCTCTCTTTTGGAGAGGGGTTGGGGTGAGGTTATGGATACCTGTAATAATTATTTTAGTGCTGATAAATTTTTTGGCAGCACAATTTCATAAGCGTATCGATCTTACCAATGAAAAAAGATTTACCATTTCATCACCGGTAAAAAAACTTTTGACAAATCTTGATGATGTGGTGCAGGTAGATATTTTTTTAAAAGGCGAATTACCATCGGCATTTAGGGGACTGGCATCTTACACTGAAGATTTATTAAGGGAGTTTAAAGAGATTGGAAAAAATAATGTTCAATATAATTTTATAAAACCTTCGGATCAAATTCCAGGAACCGAGCGTACATATCTTGATACATTACAATCCTTTGGTATCAGTGGAATAAATCTTACAGTACAGCTTAAAGAGGGTGAGGTATCAAACTATATTTATCCTTCTGCAATAGTCCATTATCGCAATAGACAATTACCTGTTGTTTTATATGAGGGGAACAAATCCAACTTGGGATATAAACAATTTCATGAAGAATTGAATAGTGCCGAAGCACTTATGGAATATAAGTTTGCCAATGCAATACAACAGCTTACACAAAATAAAAGGCCGATGGTTGCTTATTCTTACGGCAACGGCGAGCCAACGGGTGATAATGTTTACGACCTTGTTGAAAATGTTTTAAAAAAGAATTACGATCTTTTTACGCTGGATATAAAAAAGGAGCCGGTAATTCCTGATACGTTTAAATTATTGATGATAGTGAAGCCCATACAGGCTTTTACCGAAGATGAAAAAATAAAGATAGATCAATATGTGATGCATGGCGGAAAAGTAATTTGGTTTTTAGACAGGCTGAATGCTGAGATGGACAGTCTGCAATTAAAGAACCAGGTAATTGCTTACGACAGAAATTTAAATCTTGAAGACCTTCTTTTTAAATATGGTGTTAGAATTAACCCTAACCTGTTGATGGATCTTCAATGTGATTTTTTACCCTTTGATGTAAATGGAAATAAGCAATTTGAATTTTTACATTGGAATTATTTTCCGCTGTTCGAATCGAAATCAAATCATACTATCAACAAAAATGTAGGATTGGTTGCCGGAAGATTTGTGAATTCAATTGACACGGTAAAATCTGATGATGTTAAGAAAACAATTTTATTAAGTTCATCTCCCAACACAAGAACAATTGCAACACCTGCATTAATAAGCGGTGAAGAAAACAGGAATGCTCCCGAAGATGAACAATTTAAAAAGAAGAATGTTATTGCAGGCGTATTGCTGGAGGGGAAATTTAAATCGCTTTACGCAAATCGATTGCCTGCAAATATTATGGATACGCTTGATCATTACGGCTCACCCTTCCAATCATCTTCAATAACAGATAATAAAATGATAATTATATCCGATGGAGATATTGTTTTAAATGGCGTTTTCAAAGGGCAGCCTTTGCCAATGGGGGTAAATGGCTATACCATGGGAACCCAATACCAGTACCAGTTTGCTAACAGGGACTTTTTACAAAATTGTTTTGAT
>DATCOF010000313.1:0-5740 GCA_036564845.1 Chitinophagaceae bacterium
CATATAATCCTTCAATAAATAGCCAAGTGTATTTGTTGAAAATATAAAGGCAAGTATCAATTTTCTTCTTCATTTTTTTTGCAGGCATCTTCAAAAAATTGTATTTTTGGGTTAGGATTTGCATTACTCTGTCGATTGAAATTAGTGAGTAATTCGTGAGTTAGTAAACTTAAGCTTCTTTAAAATATTGATTTTCAGCATAATTTAAATGGGGTGTTACTCCCTCTCTCTCCGCCAAGTGCCAAGGGCTGTCTTTATTAGACAGCTTTTTATTTATTTTTACTGTTGCTTTTCTTTTACCAGCACAAGGTCTGCCAGATCAATCGTAATGGGAATTACGCCAACCTGTACAATGGCTTTTTTACTGCGAATATCTTTTACAATACCAACCTGCCTGTTGGTCTTCATTTTTACTTTATTGCCAATTTTTATTTCGCCAGCTATCTCATCAAATTTTTGATCAATTTTTTTCTGTTGTTTTTCTGCAACCTGTTTTTCTTTTTGTTTGAATAAAAGAGAGCTGATCGTTTTTATAACATCAGCTTTATTTTCAGTTTTGCGCCATTCAATGGTAAGCGCTTTCATCCTGCGTTCCAGGTCTTTTAGGTAGGCTAATTTTTCTTCTGAAATTTTATTCTGATGTTTTAGTAACTCTATTTGCTGGTTGTGCTGTTCTTTATCCAACACTTTTTCCATTTCTTTTTTTAATCTTTCATTTTCTTTAATAAGATCTGCAAGTTGTTTTCTTTCATTATCCATTTTGTCAAGATCCTGCTCTGTTCTGTTCAATAATTTATCTAAACTAAAATGATCTTCATTTACCAACTGCTTTGCTTTATTTATTAAGGATGGATGTAATCCTATTCTTTCTGCAATGGAAAATGTATAAGAGCTACCAGGCTTGCCTGGAATAAGTTTATATAGCGGTTTTAAATTTTCCTCATCAAATGCCATGGCGCCATTTATTATTCCCTGCACTTTGTTGGCCATCACTTTTAAATTAAGATAATGGGTAGTAACAATTCCGAAGGAATGTTTTTTTGCAAGTTCCTCCATTATCACTTCTGCAAAGGCGCCACCAAGATTGGGATCGCTGCCACTGCCCAGTTCATCAATAAAAAATAATGTTTTGCCATTCGCATTTTCCATAAAATATTTCATGTTGCTTAAATGCGAGGAGTAGGTGCTCAATTCAAATTCAAGACTTTGGGTATCGCCAATGTGAATGAACAGTTGTTTAAAAATTCCAAACTCGCTATCAGGATTACAGGAAACAAGCAAGCCGCTTTGCACCATCATCTGCAATAATCCCACGGTTTTTAATGTAACAGTTTTACCGCCTGCATTAGGACCACTGATAACAAGAATGCGACTCTTGTCATCAAGTGAAATAGAAACAGGAACAACCGGTTTCTGCAATTTTTTATTGTACAATAAAAGCAACGGATGATAAGCATCAATCAATTTCAGGTGCGCCTTATCAAAAAGTGTTGGATAGTTGCCGCCGATGCTAATGGCAAGTTTTGCTTTCGCTTTTATAAAATCATACTCACCTAAAATAGTATGGTAATCGTTTAGCAGCGATGTATACACACTTAGCCTGGAAGTTAGCGCCAGCAATATTCTATACACTTCTTTTCGCTCATCATTTTCTAAAGAAAAAATTTGATTGTTTAATTCGGTAGTTTCTTCAGGCTCAATAAAAGTTGTTCTGCGGCTATCACTTTCGCCGTGAAGAATTCCTTTTATCATTCTTTTTTGTTCTGCAAAAACTGCCAGCACTCTTCTACCGTTCATAAAACTTTCTTCAATATCGGCGAGATACCCTTCTTTGTTCAGGCGATTTACGATCCTGTCAAAAACCTTACGCAACTCATTTCTCTTTTTATACAATGCTATTCGTATCGATGCCAATTCTTCGCTGGCATTATCTTTTACAACGCCAATTTCATCAAGCACATCATTTATTAATTCAATGATAATTTTTTCGAAATAAGTTTTGCTTACAACATCATGCAGTGCAGGACAGGCAAGCTTTCTGTCATTATCAAACCACCTGAAAATTTGTTTTATATTTTCTGCAAGTTTTTTTATCTGCAGAAAATCTTCTCCTTTTAAAACCGCACCTGCAATACTTAACAGCTTTAACTGTTTTGATAAATTAAAAACATCAGAGGCAGGAAAAGGGAAATTATTTTGCAGCAACAATTTGTATTCTTGTGTTTGCAAAAGTTGTGGCTCAATAAATTCTTTTTTGGTATGAATTCGCAGGTTTTCGGCTTTCTCTTTTGCATAGTCTGTTTGACAATGATCTGCCAGTAACGATTTTATTTTATCGAACTCTAACTGTGAAGGCGCGGACTCCGGAAAAAATTTCATTATTGATTTATGATCCTGAATTACAGATTAATTAATGCAAAGGTAACATCAATCTTTTTTTTTCTATTTGTAATTCATTCCAGGGAGTTGTGCCATCTTTTTCTCTTTTAAACACAAGCTTTTTTGATTCGCCAATAATAATTTCAGCGGTAGTATAAACAATACATCCTTCCAGTAAATGCCCGCCAATTGTTTTACCGGTACTGTCGCTTATACTTAGATGAATGTGCGATCCATTAACGGATAAAGTTCCGGAGAGACTAACAATTTCAAAATGTCCAGCCCCTTTATTTCCTTCCTGTTGATTAGCAAAACGGATATTATAATTTACAAGACTGCCTGCGCAGGAAATTATCCAACCTGCTTTTATATGATTGTCATTTACAAATTTTTGAATAGAAGTTCTAAGATCTTCGCCGGGCCTTAATCTTATCGCATGAATTGTGTTATCCTGGTTTTGCATAACTGATCTTTTTGTGGAACTACATGATACTGCTCCTAAAAGCATAATTAAATAAAAATATTTTTTCATCATTGCAATTGTAAACTATTTTTTAAGTCATTGGGTAAACCATTGGTTTTATCTTTGCGTAAATACCCAACATTAAATAATTAATTTAAAGGTTATGAATGATAATATAGAAACTGCAACATTTGGTACCGGCTGCTTCTGGTGCACAGAAGCTATCTTTCAACAATTGGATGGAGTAACAAAAGTTACCAGTGGTTATAGTGGTGGGCATGTTGTAAATCCCACGTACGAACAGGTTTGCAACAAAACAACAGGCCATGCAGAATGTTTGAATATAGAGTATGATAAAAGTAAGATCACCTTTGATGAATTGCTTGAAGTGTTTTGGAAATCACATGATCCTACAACATTAAACAGGCAGGGCAATGATGAAGGCCCGCAATACCGTAGTGCAATATTTTATCACAATGATGAACAAAAAGAAAAAGCAGAAAAGTATAAAGCAGCATTAAATGAAAGTAGTGCTTTTGATAAGCCGATAGTTACTGAAATAACACCTTTCGATATTTTTTATCCTGCAGAAAATTATCATCAGAATTATTACAGCAATAATGGCTCACAACCTTATTGCTCTTATGTTATAAGACCTAAGATTGAAAAATTCAGGAAAGTATTTAAGGAAAAATTAAAGATGTAACCCATCGGATTGTAGAGGTAATACAACCGGTTTCAGTCGAATGATATGAACGCGATGCAAAACTTTCATTACAAGAAATGTCATATCAAACTCATACCATTTTTTTGCAAAGTTGGGATCGTATTTAGCAAAGTGATGATTGTTTTGAAATAATTCTCCCATCATGATAACGCCCCATGGGGTTGTGTTTTTTGAATGATCTCCATTTCTATAATTGCTGTATCCAAGCTTATGGCCAAACCAATTTACAATAGCTCCCTGTATTGGTCCCATTAAAAAATGTATTGGCAATAATAAATACCACCAAAAACTTGGAGCAAAAATTATGTAGAAAGAAATATAAAAAGCGCCAAACAGTAACCTTGTAAAACTACTATGCCCCACCTTATCCATCGCTTGCCACACGGGAATATACTCTTTAGTAAATTCAGGATCAGGCAGATTTTTACCCGTAACAAACGACCTGAAAATTTTAGCAGTATGCAGCATCATGTGCCATATATCTTTAAAGAAAAATGGCGAATGAGGATCCTTTTCTGTATCGCTGTAAGTGTGATGCATGCGGTGCAAAACGGCATAAGCGCTGGGTATTAAAAAAGAAGATCCCTGGAAAAACCATGTTAACAAATAAAAAGTTTTTTCCCACCCCTTAGAGGTTGTATACATTTGATGGGAAGCATATCTATGTAAAAAAAATGAATGGAAGAATAGGGAAAAAAACCAATGACAAAGAAAGAAAATAATAATGGCAGACATAGTGAATTGAATTGTATTTATTAATGATGTAACCTACGCTTATTTTTTGAATGCGGATTGCTGCGAAAGTATGTTTAACTTATTACATAATATTTACTTATTTAATTTTACTTTTCTCAACTCCAATAAATTTAATCCATTTGCTGTAAATCCGTTAACATAAGGATGTACAAGGTGTATCACCATATCATACCACAAGGGTACTACAGGTGCATCATTAATTACATATCTATCCGCATCCCGGTAAATTTTATTTCTTATCGAATCATTTTTTTCTAACAAAGCCTGTTCATATAATGCATCGAAGGCAGGATTTTTATACCGTGTATAATTTGGCGGCGCAGGATTTTTGCTATAGAAAACACTAAGATAGTTTTCTGCATCAGGATAATCTGCGATCCAGCTTCCACGAAAAAATAATGCCTGTGATTTTGAAGTTTGCTCAAGCAATAAACTTTTTTGTATCGCCTCTACCTGAACCTTAATGCCGATCTGTTGTAATTCATTTGCGATGTAACTTCCAAGGTCGGCGTATTGCGGAATCGTCAACAATTTTATTTGCGGCAAACCTTCGCCATTTGGATAGCCGGCTTCTTTTAATAATTGCAATGCTTTGGCGGGATCGTAATGATAACCGATAACGCTTACTGAATCGAATGATGGAAGGCCCGCAGGTACAAAGCCGCTCTCTGCTGCAGTACCAATTGAATTGCGTACATACAACATCATTTTTTTTCTGTCGATACCATAATTAATTGCCTGCCGTATTTTTTTATTTTTTAATGGAGAATTTTTTAAGAGATCATTTGTACTGTCAAATAAAATTCCCAAATATTCTATATTGAGGTATGGATGTTTTTGTAAAACAATTTTTCCTTCCCACTCTTTTCGTAACTCTCCTTTTTTTGTAAGCACTTCGTCTTTAAAAGATGCATCAATATCATTTATAAAATCCAACCGCTTTTGTTGAAACTCTAAAAATTCTGTTGCCTTGCTGTCATAAAATGTAACCTTAACTCCATCCAAATATGGAAGTGTATTTCCGGCACTATCCTTTTCAAAATAATTTTTATTCTTTGCTAAGATCAACGCCTGGCCTTCTTCCCATGCTTTAAATTGAAACGGCCCGGTACCACACGGGTGACTGCGAAAATCCTTTCCATATTTTTCAACCACCTCATGCGGAACTACAGAGCAATACTGCATGCTTAAAATTCCAAGAATAGGATTGAATGGTTTTACTAATTTTAATTGAAACGTTGTGTCATCAATTGCTTTAAATCCATCCACAGAATCTACACGATCATTAAATATCCAGGCGCCGCTGCTGGCAACACTTTTATCAATAATTCTTTTAAAACTATATTCAACATCTTTTGCAGTCAACAATCTTCCTTTACCATTTACAAATGCATCGTTATCATGAAACAAAACAT
>DATCOF010000314.1:0-8944 GCA_036564845.1 Chitinophagaceae bacterium
GATCAAACTACCGTAGGTTTAGTACAACAATGCATTGGCAAAATACGGGGCTGGACAAACAAACTTCGGCTACAGTTCCCCGAATGGCGCAAGAATGAGGCGTGGCTTATAGCTTAGCTTCTTGTGCCTTTTAAAAGAACCATAAATGTTTAGGTAGTTCCATCTTAAAAATTGCAAAGGCACAAGAAGCCAGCTCACAAAATCTTCACCTCATTCTTACACCATAAAAGGCAACAAGCAAAAAATATTTATTTTAAAAGTACCTGCGGTGCAAACCTCTGGCAAAATATAAAAAGGAACCTGAACTATTACATTTTTGAGACCGGATAACCTTTATCTATCCAATCTTTTTTAATATTATTGGGTAAGTTTAGCAGGTAATAATTTGTAAAATTCATCTTCTTTAAAACATCAATTGCAGGCCGTACATTAGGGCAACGTTCAAAGGGGCAACAACCACAATACACAATTACTTTTGATTGTTTAGGCAGCTTCTCCAATTCGTTTTTTAGCTTATCAAGATTTGTTTTGTCTTTTACCATTCCTATATCAATAGAATGAGGAATAGTTGCAGCCGGACCTACACTTATAATTACAGGTAAATCTTTTTTACTATTTAAAATTTTAGCTAATTCAGAAGGCTCAATCAGTTGTTTGCCTGTCCAGTTCTCAGGGTTTTGTGCCCGGCTATACAGGGTTACACACAATATACCTGTAAGCATAAATAACTTTTTAATTAATGCGGCTTTCATTTTTTAAATTTGTCTAAAGGTAAAATTTCTTCTTACATAGCTTCAACTCAATTATAATTCTGATTTTTCCGCCTTAGTTCCAATGCAGAAAACTACTACCTTTCTGTTATGCTTCATTTGTTTTGGAAATTTTATTGGAGATTATCGGGCTGGAAAGTTGTTGGCCTGTTTCCTTACCAATATAAAAAAATGGTAATAATTGTGGCACCCCATACCAGTTGGAAAGATGTATTGATCGGGTTTGCTGTACGCAATAAATTAAAAATTAATCATGCAAAATTTTTGGGAAAGAAGGAATTATTCGATGGCCCTTTTGGCTGGTTGTTCCGATGGATGGGAGGTACTCCGGTAGATCGCTTTAGTAAACATGGTATGGTAGAGCAGGTAGCAGAAATGTTTGCCACCAATGAAATTTTTATATTGGGCATTGCGCCGGAAGGAACACGTAAAAGGGTAGATAAATTACGCAGCGGATTTTATTATATTGCAAAAAAAGCACAGGTTCCGATAGTGCCCATGGGATTGGATTTTGAAAACAAACAAGTGGTATTGGGAGAACCTTTATTTACAAGTGATAATGAAGCCGCTGATTTTAAAAAAATCATTACATTTTTTGCAGCAATAAAAGGGGATAAGCCAACATTCGATTTGCGTCATCTTAAAAATGAGGAATAACTTCCTCTTAGCAGATAAGTATGAACCCGGTAATTTCTCGCCGTTGCTGGTGTTCTGTGTGTTAGCTTTGCAGCTACGCTTCACCTGCAACAGCATAATCTAAGCTAAATATTTATTCTTCTGCTAAACGGCTGCCTGATGGAAGCGAATGCACCCAATAGCGCAAGAACGAGGCGTGGCTTATAGCTTAGCTTCGTGTGCCTTTTAAAAGAACCATAAATCTTTATTTCCCATCGGGGTTTTCACAGCATTTACTTCAATAAAAAAAATCTTACCTTGAAAGCCCGATGGGAAAAGAATACACTATTGAATATTTTATTCCAAAAAATTTCAATCATTGGATGTAGTTTTATTATCTAATCATCCAAAAACGACAACAGGTATTCAACAACATTGGGATAAAATCTACAGTATAAAAGCAGAAGATGAAGTGAGCTGGTTTCAGCCTTACCCTAAAACATCAATGGAGTTTGTAGAATTATTTAACTTGCCCTTACATGAAAAAATTATCCATTGCCATTGTATTTTTTTGCTTTGCCAGCTTCTTATATTCCTGTAAAGAAAAAACTAAAACAGAAAATAAAAATGATATAGTAAATACAGATACAGGTTCTTTGAAAGAAGAACCAAAAAATAATACGAAAAATAATCAGGTTGCTACCAATGAAGCAAAAAGCTACACAGTTATTTTTTCTCCTGAAGAAGTTGAGCTGGGGAAAAATAAGGAAGCCTTGATCAGATTAAAAAACGGGAAAGCACTTGACTTAGTTGATGCAGATGGAAAGATAACCGGCACTGAATTTACTTATGACATAGAATTAAAAAATAAAAATGAACTGGGTGGTAATACGATTTATATAAACCCTTACAATTTTCGGCTTCAGTTAGATAATGAAAATATTATCACCCAGGAAAAATATAATGCTGTTTCATCTGATGCACAATCAACCAATTCTTCTACAGGCAATAAATTCAGGTTGCCGCCAGGCACAAAGCCTAAAACACTTAGCTTATTCTTTGATGAAACAAGAGCTATTGTGAACGTGGATATGAGGTAATAATAAATTACAAACTCATCTACCTGTAAACTTCTCCATCATCTCCATCACCTTCACTCCATCTTCAGCGCTGCATGGGTTTGGGCCTTTGTCTAAAAAATAATCAACTACTTTTTCAATCATTGGTTGTTGAACATGTTGTAGTGTATCAAATAAAAAAAATTCTTTCTTTCTTTCAACAGCCATCATGATTTTTGGCTCGCCAAAAACTGCAAAACTTATTTTGCCTTTGCTGCCTACAATCTCACACAAATCTTTCTCTTCATTTTCATCAACAGTAAAACACCATAAGCCATTAAATGCAATTCCGTTTTTAAATAAAATATTTCCGGAAACAATATCATCAGCATTGTATAATTGTTGCTGATTTATTGCAATTCCATTTACTGTATCTGCCCCTCCAAAAAAATAATACATAAGGTCAAGCTGGTGCGGCGCAAGGTCATAAAACAAACCGCCTCCTGCAACGGCAGCATCTACTCTCCATGCATTTTTAGGAACAAGCAATTCTTCTTTTGTAAGTGATTGTTTAAAAAATTCAAGCTTTGCAAATCTTATATCACCAATAATATTTTCTGCAAGCAATTGTTTTATTTTTTTAAACATTGGTTGCTCACGACGGTAATGTGCAACAACCAATTTTACATTTTTTTCATTGGCAACATTCATCATGTTTTTTGCAGATGCAGCATTTATTGTCATTGGTTTTTCTACATACACAGGTTTGCCTGCATTCAAAGCAGCAATCGTATATTCTTCATGAGAAGAAGGCGGTGTTGCAATGTAGATCGCATTTACATCAGAATCATTAATAAGATCGTTTGCATTATCATACCACTTTGCAACACCATGTCTTTGTGCATAATCTTTTGCCTTCGCTGCATCCCTTCGCATTACTGCAACGAGGGAAGAATTGTTTACTTTATTAAAAGCAGGCCCGCTTTTAATTTCAGTAACATCGCCACAGCCAATAATGCCCCAGTTTATTTTATTCATGGAATTGTTTATGTTCAATTGTAAAACTAAAGGAAATATTTGCTGTATGTTAGTATGCAGTAGAGGTGATCCGGTATTCAAAAAAATTAATCTAAAAACTTTTTCGTATGCCCTGATTCATAACCCGCTTTGTAATAATTGCGGAAATATTCGTCGGCAGAAATTACACCACTGCCTTTTATTAAAAATACTATCAGCAATATTAAAACGATAACAGAGAGTACCAATTCAAAGTTGGAGAAACTCATTCCCGTTTTACTATTCACAAAAACAATGGCGCCTATAAGTATTGGAATTTGTACAAGCGCTGCCCAGCGTGTAAAAAGGCCTACAGCAATACATAAACCGCCAAGCAGGTTGATATAGGCAATGATGAATGAAAATGTTTGCGCATTGTTATCAAACAAACCAATGCCGGTACTTTGCATCATTGACTTTAGATGAGAAGAATCGTAAATAAATGAAATGCCTTTCCAGAAAAGTATAATGCCAAGCGCTATGCGGAATATTACCAACCATTTGGGTTGATTGTTTGAAGTGTTTTTTTTAATTGCATTCTCTAATTCCATTTCGTTAGGTTTAGTTGTATGAACTATCATGTGATTTAGGTAAGAAGAGTTTGATGGGTTCCAATTATAAAATTAAATAATAGTTGCGTATTCGCAACAAAAAAATGCATAGTATTTTTTATTGGTTGCCGGCAAACAACTGCTTTTATTTTTACTTAGTCTTTTATAGATATGCGGAAGAACTCATACATTTAAATATCTTATTGAGGTTTTGCTTGATTAAAAAAGTGAATACAAATCAATAATTTTCTGCATGAAAAAATTATTTACAAACCTTACATTTTGGGTACTTACAGCAATTACTGCCGGCATTTTGTTAGGCACTTTAGATCCTGCCGATGCAGTAAAAATGCAGTTTCTTGGTCAATGGTTTGTAAAAGTTATTACCTGGTTTATCTATCCCATAATCTTTTTAACTATAACACTTGGCATAAGCGGAATGAACAATTTAAAAAAAGTAGGAAAGGTAGGTGGTAAAGCCATTCTCTATTTTGAGATCGTTACTACACTTGCTTTGATAATTGGTTTGATAGTAGTTAATATCATTAAGCCCGGTAATGGTGTTTCTTTATCGGCAATAGAAAAGGGAGACATAACTCAATATACAAAACAGGCGCAGGTGTTTAGCTGGTGGCATTTCTTAAAAGATAATATTACTATCCAGGTGTTGGTAGCTGCTATTTTGTTTGGAATATTTTTAAGCAAATATTCCGCAAGAGAAAAGATAATTCAGCCGCTTACTTTTATTTCAAAATATGTTTTTAAGGCGTTGCATTTTGTAATGGTGGTAGCGCCAATAGGGGCATTTGGAGGGATGGCGTATACAATTGGAAAGTATGGATTGCATACTTTGCTTCCGCTTGGCAAACTTATGCTTACGGTTTATATAACAAGTGGTGTATTTATTTTTGTTGTGCTGCATTTTGTTTTGCGGTATTATAAAGTAAGTCTCTGGAATTTTTTAAAATATATTAAAGCTGAGTTACTGATAGTTTTCGGAACATCTTCTTCCGAATCCGCATTGCCATCACTGATGGAAAAACTGGAACGCATGGGTTGCAGCAAACCCGTTGTTGGTTTGGTAGTGCCTGCAGGTTATTCTTTTAACCTTGATGGAACTACAATTTATCTTTCTATGGCAACTGTATTTTTAGCACAGGTGTATAATGTTCATCTGAGTTTTGCGCAGGAAATGACCATACTTGGAATTTTATTCATTACATCTAAAGGCGCCGCAGGCGTTACTGGTAGCGGTTTTATTACACTTGCTTCAACATTAACTGCTGTAAAAGTTATTCCTGTTGAAGGTCTTGCATTGCTGCTTGGTGTTGACAGGTTTATGAGTGAGGCACGGGCAATCACAAACTTTATAGGCAATGGTGTGGCAACAATTTTTCTTGCCAATAATGAAAAAGAATTTGACAGGAAGAAAATGAAGGCAGCTTTTAATGATGAAGAAGAGAAAATAAAAATATTATGAAATACTTTTACCTGCTTCTGTTAATCTCAGCTCGCCTTTGTGCTATTGCACAAGTTCCTTCATACTATAAACAGAGCAAGAGCTTTAATGAGTCTTTAAAAAATATTGTTCATGATGTTGGGTTAGACAGTACATGGGATGTTGGTGAAGATGGTAAAGAACAAATTTCTTTTGCAGTAATTGATCTCACCGGAAAGAAGCCTGTATTGGGCGGAGTGAATTTTACAAACTTTATTTATCCCGCTTCTGTTTACAAAATGTATGTGGCAATGGAAATTTTAAAACAGGTAAGTAATAATGAGTATTCATTGTTCAGGCAATACATTGTTAAGTCTCCCAATGATGTTGACAGGTCAAGAGAAATCGGTTTTGATCCACGGCCATTATTAAAAAACGGTGATACAGTTACTGTAAATTATTTGCTCGACCTGATGATAACAAGGAGTGATAATTCTGCTGCCAATTGTTTAATTGATATCGCAGGAAGAAAAAATATTAATCAAACCATGCATGAGAATGGCTGGTATGGCAGCGAGGTTACAAGAAAATTTTTAAAAAGAAAATTTGAAGATTCGGGATATGATACGGTAAAATCAACAGAAACAAATGCATTGCATGCCGCAGATTTTATGTTTAAAATTTATAAGAATCAACTTATCAATCCATGGGTGAGCATGCAGCTCAAAGCTTTGCTGGGAAGGCAGTTGGACACAACCAAACTTTCAGCAGGTTTGCCTGCGGGTGCAATGTTCTATCACAAAACAGGATGGTGGAGTTATTATACAAATGATGTTGGCATTGTTGATGACGGCAAAATAAAATATGTCATTTGCCTTTTTACTCCTGTAACAGAAGATTTTGTAAGGCCTAAATTAAAAGAGCTTTCAGGAAGAGTGTATGAGTTGATAAAAGATCTGCATAAATATTAGATTCATTCATTTATTTTCATTTCAATTTTGTTCGCTAATTTTCCTTTCTCAAAAACTAAACGCATTATATGAAGTATATTTTATCTCTTGTCGCTGTATTTATTCTGGCAGTAGGCAATCAAACATTTTCACAAAAAAAGAAAACTGTTTCACAAAAAACGGATAGCACAAAGTCGCAAAAAGCAGATGCATTTCAATCATCGCTTTTCAGTGGAATTAAATTCAGAAGCATAGGCCCGGCATTAGTTTCAGGCCGCATAGTTGATCTTGCTGTAAATCCAAATAACAAATCAGAATATTATGTTGCCTCTGCAAATGGAGGTGTTTGGAAAACAACAAATGCAGGAGTAACCTATACGCCTCTTTTTGATAATGAAGGATCATGTTCTATTGGCTGTGTTTCCATTGATCCAACCAATACAAATGTTGTATGGGTTGGCAGCGGAGAAAATAATAATCAGCGTGTGGTTGGTTACGGTGATGGTGTTTATAAAAGTGAAGATGGCGGAAAAAGCTGGAAGAATGTTGGACTGAAATCTTCGGAGCATATTGGTAAAATAGCGATCGATCCAAATAATACAGACATCGTTTATGTTGCAGCGTATGGCCCGTTATGGAGCGATGGTGGAGAAAGAGGAATTTATAAAACTACTGACGGCGGAAAAACATGGAAGCAAATTTTAAATGTCAGCGAGCACACAGGATTTAATGAAGTGATGATAGATCCGCGTAACAGTAATGTTTTATATGCGGCTGCACACCAGCGCCAGCGCAAAGTTTTTACATACATTGGTGGCGGCCCGGAAAGCGCTGTGTACCGCAGCACAGATGCAGGCGCAACATGGAATAAAATAATGAAAGGTTTGCCTGCTGATGTTGATCTTGGAAGAATTGGTTTGGCGATGAGCCCCATTAATCCTGATTATTTATTTGCAATTGTAGAAGCAGGAGATAACAAAGGCGGCGTATTTGCATCCACTGATCGCGGTTCAAGTTGGGAGAAGAGAAGCAGTTTTTCTACCTCAGGAAATTATTACCAGGAAATATTTTGTGACCCTAAAAACACAGAGAAAATTTACGCAATAGATACCTATATGAAAGTAAGTGATGATGGTGGAAAAAACTTTCGCAACCTTGGCGAGAAAAGCAAGCACGTAGATAACCATGTTATATGGGTAGATCCAAATGATACCAAACACATGTTGGTAGGCTGTGATGGCGGGTTGTATGAAACTTTTGATGAAGCACAAAACTGGAACTACAAAGCCAATATCCCGGTAACACAATTTTATAAAGTTTCGCTGGATAACAGCCTTCCATTTTATTATGTGTATGGCGGTACGCAGGATAATTTTAGTTTGGGCGGACCAAGCCGCACAAGAAGTGAGAATGGAATTACAAACAGTGATTGGTTTATCACTACAGGTGGAGATGGATTTTCAAGCCAGGCTGATTATGTTGATCCAAATATTGTGTATGCTGAATCACAGTATGGCGGGCTTGTTCGTTTTGATAAGAGAACGGGTGAGACAGTAGGCGTAAGGCCCGTGGAAACCGCTGATGAAGCGGCTTACCGCTGGAACTGGGATGCGCCATTGCTCATTTCTAAACACGATCACAAGCGTTTATATTTTGCATCCAACAAATTATTCAGAACAGATGACCAGGGCAATACATGGAGAGCGATCAGTGGAGATCTGTCTCGTGGCGTTGATAGAAATAAATTAACCGTGATGGGAAAAGTGTGGAGTGTGGATGCAGTAGCCAAAAATCAGTCAACAGATGTTTACGGGCAATTAACCACCATTGCAGAATCTCCTCTTGATGAAAATATTTTGTATGCAGGCACTGATGATGGATTGATACATGTAACAACTGATGGCGGAAAAACATGGACTAAAATTGACAACATTCCCGGTGTTCCTGAGCGTACCTATGTTAACCAGATCATCGCATCTTCTAAAAATAAAAATATAGCGTACGCTGCATTTAACCAGCACCGTTATGGCGACTTTAAGCCCTATCTTTTTAAAACAACTGATGGTGGAAAAACATGGACTGCGATTCAAAATAATTTGCCTGCAAGAGGTACTGTGTATTGTGTTGCCGAAGACAATGTAAATACTGACCTGTTATTTTCCGGAACAGAATTCGGTGTTTATTTTTCAATTGATGGCGGTGCAAAATGGACACAGTTAAAAGGCGGCTTGCCAACCATCACAATAAAAGATATGCAAATTCAAAAGCGTGAAAGCGATCTTGTGATTGCAACATTCGGAAGAGGATATTATGTGCTGGATGATTATAGCCCGTTAAGAAATTTAAAGAAAGAAGATCTGCAAAAAACTGCTTTTATCTCTCCCGTTAAAACTGCATGGATGTACATTGAATCAACACCTCTCGGTGTTAGAGGCAAAGGTTTTCAGGGAGAAAGTTTTTGGAATGCCCCCAATCCTAAACCGGGTTCTGTGTTTACTTATTATTT
>DATCOF010000315.1:0-6265 GCA_036564845.1 Chitinophagaceae bacterium
ATCATGATACGGTAGAAGTGGTTGTGGTAGTGGTTTTTGATGTACTTCCAAAAATTGCTTTGGTAACTTCCAGCCTGATAAATTTCAATATTATTCCTGCAATTGCTAAGCCTGCAATTAAAAAACAGCCGAGAAAAAATCCCAACATACCATACATTGTTCCTGATTTACTTTGAGAGTCATACGGTGGCTCGGGCTTATCTAAAACTTTAATAACAGGAGTAGCTTTTTGTAATTTATACGCTGCATTTTCCCTGTTGGCAACTGCCTGTAAATACTGATTATTTACCATCTGCTTTTCCATGATAAGATTTTCAACAGGCACTTTAAATTCCAATTTTGAAGTATTGGTAAAAAGTGTTCTTTTATCAATAGCAATTAACTCGTAATCTTTTGCATTAAGCACTCTTTTAAGTGAATCAACTTTATATTCAGAAAATTCATAATCACGTTTTGCTTTTTCACGTTTTAGATCAATATAGTACTGGGATATTTTATAAATAAATTCATAACTGATTGCCCTTACTATTTTTTCACTTCTGCCTGTATAAGTAAGCACAAGCATATTATTTTTATTTATCGTTGCTGAAAGCCCAGAACCTAAAACGCCGCCGCCCCAAATAACAAGCTGCTCAGGATTGGATGGCGGCTGAACTTTCTTTTCCATCCAGCTTAAATGATTATTTATATCATCAACCAATAACGATGCAATAGACTTATGGCCCATTGAATCGATTACAGTGGCTGCTACAGCCTCTCTCGTGGTGCGGCTTTGCGCCAGCTCTACAATATTTATTGAAGCATCATCGCTAAAGTTTTTTGAATCCGTGCCTAACAAAACGCTTAGTGCAGAAGTAGCGCCTGAACTTTCAGGAGAACTGGTTAAAGGAAAAACAGTAGCCCGGGAAGTGAAAGTTACCGGCGTTCTTTTGGCATAAAAATATAATAGCACCCCAACAATTAATCCTGCGGCCAGTATTATAAACCTGAATTTTTTTAGGCGGTTAAAAATAAGTCTTGTAAGATCGGCTGTGGTCACAATTATTATTTATAAATTATTATTGTAAGCTTTTAATTAAAAGGTACGTTAACACAGCAGGAATAACTGTTGTTGCTGCCTGTTGTATAAAATCACCAATTACTTTACCCTCAGGTTTTATTGGAACAATAATGGTGCTTCCTTCTTCAACCGGCGGAAAGAAATGAAAAAATCCAAAGTTCTTTGTTCTCCTGCTTGTTCCATTTGCATAGGTAATATAAATTCTTTTTCTCCACGGATGTATTCCATAACCACCTGCCTTGTCAATATAATATGAAAGATTTGTATGTTCTTTATCAAAATATAATTTTAGTGAAGATTGCACCGCACCTTTTACATTAACCAGCGGGTTTATCTCAGGAACAAAAACTACATCACTATCCTGCAACACAAGATCGTACTTGGAATTTTTATACTTTAAAGCCCTGTAAAGATCAATACTAACAGGCTCTGCAGGATTATAACTCACACTATCAACAATTTTTCCTGACGTATCTTTTATGTATTTAATATTTTGAATTTTTGTAAACACATCCTGCCTGATACCTATATCTCTTTTGCGGTATAAAATTGCGCCGGATAAATTTGCATTTTCTTTTAGCCCCCCTGCTCTTGTAATAAATGAAGAAAGTGTTTCGTGTTTATTTAATCTTGGATAATTGCCGGGATATTTTACTTCGCCTTCTAACGAAATATTTTGTTGCAATTCAAACGTCGGGTTCTTTCTCACAAATACCTGGTCGTATGGTTTTAATTTGATGCTCTCTGCAACCGAATCAAGCTCCATGTCAGGAAGAATATTAACCCTGGTTACAATTGTTGCAGTAGGCTTTAAACCTTTCTGTGCAGAATCAATATCTACAATACTGGATATTTCAACTCTTCCAAATTCAGCAGTAGGCTTTAATCCATTTGCGAGGTAGATCAGATCTTTCAATGTCATTCCACCATACTTTTGAACTTGCCCCGGCTTACGCACCTCGCCTTCTATTGTCACAAATTGTTTCTCAGTAAATTGGTTACGGTTAAATACTTCTATAACATCATTAGGATCTATCTGTACATTATAAATACTACCATTATTTTTATTAAGATCACTTAAGCTAATATCAATTTTGCTTGGCTTTAAATTGGCAGAATCGCCGGCGCCTTTATAAACGTAGGCTCTTTCTACATAAGCATTTGGCGTAATACCTCCTGCCCTGTTAAGCACATCAAATAACCTGTCGCCTTTTCTAATTTCATAAACATTGGGATAAACCACTTCACCTTTTACAATTACTTTATTGGTTAACCCGGGGTTTATAGGACTCACCACAACAATATCACCATTATACAAAGGCTCATCAACAATTTTATCTCCCACTTTTAAACCAATGGCATTAAAATTTCTATTGAGAATGGTTTGCTTCTCATTAACGTTGCGGATAATAACACCCCCTGAAGCATATGCATCAGGAGTAAGGCCACCAGTGTATTTCAGAAGATCTCTGAATCCCTCATTTCCTTTTAACTGGTAATACATTGGCCGTTTAAATTGCCCTGATGCCAAAACTTTTTTATCATAAACAGGTACGATAACAAAATCATTATTTTCCATGTAAAGATGACTGCCAAAATCTCCCTTTGTTAAATACCTGTAAATATCAACTGAATCAATTATCCTGTTATTTCTTTTTATTTGGATATTTCTAAGATTACCATATTCATTTAATCCTCCTGCCATTGCCACTACATTTAATGCATTGGTAAATGCTGAAACTACAACCGGCCCCGGACTATTTACTTCGCCAGAGACATTAACCACAATACTACGTGGCTGGCCCATCGTTACAGAAATATTTGTGGAAGGCGGTATCACCCTGCGAAAGCGATCCATAATTATAGAACGTGCATTATCAAATGTAAGGCCCTGCACAGTTATCTTGCCTAAGCCCTGCGGAAAAATTGAGCCATCTCTTGCAACAATATAATCCGTTTCAATATCTGCGCCGCCCCATAAGGAAACAACAATATGATCGCCTACACCAATGGGATAATCTAATGGAGGCGTGGAGAGTTCAGATAATTCCAATATTGCAGAATTCTGAAAAAGATTATTTCCATAAACATCTTCGGCAGTATTAACCTTCTTTTTATTTTCTTCTTTTACAGAACTGTCTTTAACAACTTTGGTCTCATTTTTTGATAATAGATTTTTTTTATGGATATCCTCACCGGGTTGTGATTGATTCTGATTTTTATCTTTAAGATAATTCTGCAGGGCAGAAGGAGAAAGATTTTTTAACTGGTTGGGATCAATAGGTTGATCCTGCGGATCAGTTACCTGGGAATTGCAATTAGTATTTACAAAAAACTGAAAAAAACAAACAAAACAAAAGATTAATAGCAACTGTTTATATGCAATACGGACTTTGTTTGCAAGCATTGGGTTAGGGGGTTGATTCACAATATATTTAAAACGTACAAATATACCATTTTATTTTACCGGCTGCAGTAAAGTATCCTTAAACTGCTGCCATATTTCATTCACAATTTCTGATGCCGACGCAATATTTTTTATATCGCTGCTTACCTGGCCAATTTCCAGCTCGCCTTCATCAAGATCTCCTTCAAACATTCCTTTTTTTGCCCTACCCTTTCCAAGCAATTGTTTAAGGTCATCTTCCGAAGCACAATCATTTTCGGCCTGCTGTATTTTTTTAAAGAAATTATTCTTCAACATTCTTACCGGCGTCAATTTTTTTAAAGTAATAATTGTGTCTCCCTCTTTTGCGGCAACAATTGCATTTTTAAAATTGATGTGTAATGATGATTCCTCGCTGGCTGCAAACCTGCTCCCTATTTGTACCCCTTCTGCACCAAGCGCCATAGCAGCAAGCATTTGCCTGCCCGTTGCAATTCCTCCTGCTGCAATAACCGGAATTTTTACTGCCTCACATACCAAAGGCACTAATACCATGGTTGTTGTTTCTTCTCTACCGTTATGACCGCCTGCTTCAAAACCTTCTGCCACCACTGCATCACAACCTGCATCTTCAGCTTTTTTTGCAAACTTGCTGCTGCTTACCACATGAACCACTGTAATGTTGTGTTGCTTTAATTGTTTTGTCCACACTGATGGATTACCTGCTGATGTAAAAACAACAGGCACTTTTTCATCAATAATTATTTGTATTTGCTTTTCAACAGCAGAATATAACAATGGAACATTTACACCAAAAGGTTTATTGGTTGCTGCTTTGCATTTTTGAATATGCTCTTTTAAAATTTCAGGAGACATGCTTCCTGCACCAATAACCCCAAGTGCTCCTGCATTACTTACTGCGCTGGCTAAGCGCCATCCGCTTGTCCACACCATGCCAGCCTGTATTATTGGGTATTCTATTTTAAAAAGTTGGGTAACACGATTTATCATAGCATGGTCATTATGCCAAGGGTCAATTAGTTAATGGGCATTAGTCAATAAAAAAATTGTGCTCTACTCATTGACAATTGACTTATTGACCATTGACTAATTAAGAGCCCAAATCAATTTCAGTATTGTCGCCGATGTTTAATGATCTTGTCTCGCCTCTTATTTCTGTATCACTCCCGATAAGAGAGTCATCTAAAACAACATCATATAATTTTGAAAAAGATCCAATGATGGAATCTTTTACTATCGAAAAATTTACAATTGTATTTTCTCCCATTGCCACATTTGGGCCAACAATTGAATTTCTTATATCACATCCTTCGCCAATACTAACAGGCGGAATAAAAATAGTATTCTCAAAAGTATTTGAGTCAGCAATAGTACCTCCAAATTTTTTAAGCAATGTGGCATTTGATTGTAACAACGATTCTTTTTTACCGCAATCAAACCAGTTCTCTACTTTAAAGGGTTTTAATTTAGCGCCGCTTTGTATCATACATTCAAGCGCATCGGTTAAATTAAATTCGTCGTAGCTTTTTATATCGTTGGTGATAATATTTTCAAGACAATTAAAAAGAAATGAAGTGTCTTTTATCTTGTACAATCCCACCAATGCAAGATTAGATTTTGGTATAGATGGTTTTTCAACAACGCGGCTGATAAATCCATCTTCATCAATTTCCGCTACACCAAAATTTCTTGGATCATCAACTTTTTTTACACCCAGCATGCTATAAGGAGATTGCAAAACAGCATCAATATCGTACTCACAAATAGTATCGCCCAAGGCAATAAAAACTTCATCGTCACCAATTATTTGCTTGGCAAGATTGATGGCATGTCCTGTTCCTTTGCGAACATTCTGATAAATAAAATGACAATTAAGATCAGGATATTTTTCTTTTATATAATCCTGGATCTTTTCGCCCAGGTAGCCAACAATAAAAACAAATTCATTAATGCCTGCAGCGTGTAACTGATCTACATTAATGCTTAAAATTGTTTTACCGGCTAAAGGAATTAAAGCTTTTGGCTGAGTATATGTATGGGGTCGCAACTTAGTGCCTGCACCCGCCACAGGAATAATGGCCTTCATTAATATCGTATTTAATATCCAATCTTCACAAAACAGTGCGTGAAGTTAGTAAAATATTATTTTATGTACGATGTGTAATGTACGATGTACGATGTTCGCAGATTAAAAATTATCGCAGCAAATAAATATCATTTCAACATCGTACATCACACATCGTACATCGTACATTCTTACCTACATTTGCAGAAAGTTATTTCATGCAAAAAGATAAGCAGGTATTCGACATTATTAAGAAAGAATTAGAAAGACAAAGACATGGTATTGAACTGATCGCTTCGGAGAACTTTACTTCTTTACAGGTGATACAGGCGATGGGCACATGCTTAACAAATAAATATGCAGAAGGTTATCCGGGAAGAAGATATTATGGCGGTTGTGAATTTGTAGATGAAAGTGAGCAGCTTGCTATTGACAGGTTAAAACAAATTTTCAATTGCGAATATGCCAATGTTCAGCCGCACAGCGGAGCACAGGCCAATGCTGCTTTAATGCTTGCCATCCTGCAGCCGGGAGATAAAATTTTAGGATTAGACTTAAGCATGGGTGGGCATCTTACGCATGGCTCGCCGGTAAATTTTTCAGGCAAATTATACCAGGCACACTTTTACGGAGTAAAAAAAGATACAGGTTTGGTGGATTATGAAATGCTGGAACAAAAAGCAAGAACAGAAAAACCAAAACTTATTATCTGCGGCGCATCAGCATACAGCCG
>DATCOF010000316.1:0-5306 GCA_036564845.1 Chitinophagaceae bacterium
ACTAATAAAATGATACATTGCCTGTGCAGGACTAAGCCTGCTGAGGGGTGGTAACACTCCAAAAGCATCTGCAGTAAGAAAAAATATATTTTTTGGCTCTTTGCCTATAGATGGATTTATGGCATTGCTAATGTAATCTACGGGGTAACTTACTCTTGTATTTTCTGTTAATTTTTTACAGGCAAAATCAATTCTATTGCTGCCTTCCATAAACGATACGTTTTCAGCAATTGCCCCAAACTTTATTGCCTTATAAATCTGAGGTTCCTTACCCGGTTCAAGGTTAATAATTTTTGCATAACAACCTCCCTCAAAATTGAATATGGAATCTTTATCCCATCCATGTTCATCATCTCCTATTAACATTCTTTGGGGATCTGCGCTTAATGTCGTTTTCCCGGTACCGCTTAATCCAAAAAAGATGGCAGTATCTCCTTTTTCTCCTACATTGGCAGCGCAATGCATACTTAATACATTTTTGTTATGGGGCAGAATAAAATTTAAAATGCTAAATACAGCTTTTTTTATTTCGCCGGTATATTGGGTACCCCCTATCAGGATTATTTTTTCCGAAAAATTTATAATAACAAAATTCTTCCGGTTTACCCCATCTGTAGAAGGGTCGGCAAAAAAATGAGGTAGCTGTATTAGATGCCAGTCTATATTTATACCGGGGAGTTCATCTTTTCGCGGGCGTAAAAACATATTATAAGCAAAAAGATTGCAACATGGATTTTCATTGACTACCCTTATATTCAGGCGATAACCAGGGTGTGCACAAACATAACAATCTCTCATCCACAATTTTTTATCTTTTATATATCCTATCATCTTTTTATACAGCAGCTCAAAATAGATTTCTGCTATTGGCTGGTTGAATTCATTCCAATCTATTGTTGTCTCAGTTAAGGCATCCTTAACAATAAACCTGTCTTTCGGGCTCCTCCCGGTAAATTCTCCTGTCTCTATTATTAATGCCCCTGTATTACTCAAAACTCCTTCGCCCTTTTCAATAGCCTGGCTTACCAAATCTTCCGGTGAAAGCTGGTAATATATTTCTTTCGGGGAGATTATATTGACATTAAAATATTTTTGAATTGCAGATGTTGCTGAACCTTTTATAAAATGAAAAGTTTCCATGATTACGTTTTAAAATTGATGCTAATTATTAATAAGAAGGATTTAAAAATTATATTTAATCCTGCCGGTTTAATGTATTCGAATAACCAGGCAACTTGCTTTGTAAAAAAAAATTTTACCTAATTATAGGATTGGCAGAAATTTATACTGCTATTGCATTAACAATAATGGTTAATGGTAATTTACTTATAAGAGAAAATAGTTAAATCAGGCAGGTGGTATCAGCAGCAAGTGCTTCCATCAGGCAACAATAATTATCTGATTTGTCATTAAATATTTTGGAAGGATAATCTGGCCTCATAATTTTTGATGCGTGCAAAATAAAATAAATTATGCTCATCATAAAATTAATTTACTGTTGCGGAATTATGATTTGGAATAAAATATAAAATCGGCCAATAATGGTAAGGGTTTACCGTAAAAAAATAAATAATAAAAAATGGGGAATTAAAGCTTTTGAATATTTCAAAAAGAAATGACACCTGCGGTATTAATTTATAATAACCTTTCCAAAACGCTGTTGATCTGTCCGCAAATAGTTCATTAATTAATAAGTCCGGCTTTTCTATTTCAGATGTAATTTCTTTCACAACTAAAAATCCTTTTTCATTAGTAGCACTATTTATACCCGGAACAATATTTACTGTGTATTCTTTTTCAAAATCATCTAATAAAACTTTAAACACTGGATTAGGGGATGTGTTTTCATGTGCTTCGCTTTTTTTAATAAAGTATTTTACTTTCTCAATTGTATCAGAATTTAATTGCCGTCCCCAATTATCAGAACTTAATGGTGATTGGGTTGAACGAATTATCATTTTAATATTTCGTTGTCCGGTCCCAATTTCACCGGTAAATTCATAATCAGAATAAACTTTTATCATTTCATTTTCTATTTCGCCATCATATTGATATTCACTTTCAAAGTTTATTAAGTAGGCGTTTTCTAATTCTACAATATAAATTGGCTTTTCAAGGCCTAATTGTTTTAATATAGAAGTTAGTGTATTCAAATCTTCTTTATCATTTAATTCTATATCAAAAGAAATGTCCAGCATAAGTTTTTAATTTTTAAATAGAAAATGTTGTCGTATTTATATTCTATAACATTTTTTAAAAAAAAATAGATCCTGAAATACTGATTTTGCAGGATCTATTATCGTAAAACTAATTATTTAAAGAATAAAAGTTACATGCATCATTCCTCTTATTTTTGTATCTGTTTGTCCATTAGAAAAATTTTGAACAACTGGCAATTGCGTATTGAAACCAACAGCAACTTTGCTGAAATTTATTTCCAATCCTCCTGACGCCATCACCGCATTCCCGCCTGTATCATCGACTTTTACTTTGTCTAATTTATTGGATCTTAAATTTTCATACAGCACCCCGGCATTAGGATTGAAAGTTACTTTTGCGGTGCTGATAGAATGGAAAACAAATGCACTGGCAGTTAACCGGTTCCCGAATTTATACGCATCAGCGCTGCTGTTAATCTTGTAATTCAAATTGCTGTTTACGCCCCAGTTATTGATGTGATATGTATATAACGCATTCAGGATAAAATCTACGCTGCCACTTCCTGCCTGTGCATTCGCAGTAGGCACAATATCATTCGGATCAACATTAAATTTTCCTGTTGGCAATTTTAAACCGCCGCCAACCAGGAGTTGCTGGCTCACCATATTATTCTTATGTCCTGATCTTGTATTCAAAAGATGATAATTTAATATGAAAGACACATCACCTAATCCGTTTGTTTTTTTAACTCCATCGTCGGAAGTTTGTTTATTAATGTTATAAGGCACAAATGCAACAACCTGCCACTTTCTACCAATGTTCCAGCCACTCCAAAGTTCCATTGTCTGGTAAAAATCTTTGCTGAATTGTGTCGCATCATTTGCTACCTGGCTATTAAAACTTCGAAAAGTGTAGCGAATACCAAAGAAGTGTTTTCTAAACTGCGGAAAGAGACCAAGATAATAATTGCCTGAACTGCATCCGCAAATATCACAGGCAAAAGTTTGCATGAGTAACAGTAATACAATGCCTGTAAGAAATAATTTTTTCATCTTATTTTAAGTTAAGTATAGTAAAGAGAAATTAAAATGGAATTAAATACTGTTGCAGTATTGGGGCGGATGAAAAATTTCTGCAGCGTGATTTGTTGAGCAAGGTATTTTTATAGCAAAATATTTTTTCTCAATACTGTTTATTATTATTGATAACACAGGAAAAAAGGATTTTGAGGAAAGAACTTCATTTTTATTTTCATACCTCCGTTCAGAATTTTGCTGACCTTTATTTTCCTGCTGCTGAATTTTTTTCATCATCTGGCATTTTCCATTGCAGTGCATTGCAGGCTTTGCTTTATTCTCACAATTTTTAGCGTAGGAAGCAGTATTGGAAAAATAGTCTGCAACAATAAATAAACTGCTGAATGGTTGCCCAAAAAAAACAAGAAAAATAAAGAGTGCTAGGTATTGCCGCATTAATAGTTACCGATAATAAAGGCAAAGATAAATGCAAACAATCAGTTTCCTCTTAAATAAACTATTATAAGATTTATCTGGTAATTAAATAACACTGTTCCTATATTACATTATAAATTTATTTTTGTAGTATGAAGAATTCTCTCTCTCATCTTCCACAAATAAAACAGGAGCAAATACTTCAGATTGTTGAGATAATTAAAGAAGTAGTAGCTCCGGAAATGATTATTCTATTTGGCAGTTATGCGAAGGGAACTTATGTGGAGCATAAATATAGAAGTAAGGATGGTATTAAATATGAATACATAAGCAATTATGATTTTTTAGTAGTTACCAATAACAACCAAGTTAAAACGTATGAACAGGAAAGTTTAATTATGGATCGTGCTGAAAATTTTGAGCCTCCAATTAACCTGGAAATTCATGAAATAAATTACATTAATAAAGGGCTGGAAATTGGCGAATACTTCTTTGTAGATATTGTAAAAGATGGTATAGTACTTTACGATAATGGAACTGTTGAATTTGTTGTACCGCGTGAATTGACTGAAACTGAAAAGAAAGAAAAGGCGAAACGGTATTTTGATACATGGTTTCCACAAGCAAAAGAATTTATAGCAGGAAGTAAATTTCATCTTGAAAGGGACAGTTATAAAATAGGGGCTTTCGTTCTTCATCAAGCGGCAGAAAGTCTTTATTATGCAACCCTGTTAGTGTTTACTGACTACAAACCAAAAATCCACAACCTTTGGAAACTTAGAAAAAAAACGAAGCCATATTCTGAAGAATTATTTTCAATATTTAGAGCAGAAACTGACAAAAACGAAGAGCAGTTATTTGATTTATTGAAACGAGGCTACATTGATGCCCGGTATAGAGCTGATTATTTTATTACAAAAGAAGAATTGATTTTATTAATTGACCGTGTAGAAAAAATTGAAAATATTGTAGAAAATATCTGCAAACTAAAAATAGATTCGTTTGAGAGTAGGTGATAACCTACTTACTTGCTTTTAAATAAGAATTTTTTCGACCCGCTTTGGTAAAATTTAATTTTCCATCTTTCACTAATCTTTTTAATACAACTGAAACGTGAGATGACTCTGCTTTAATTTCATATTTAATAAAAAGAGTGTGTATTATATCTTTAACCTGTTTGGGAGTATTGAATTCATTTGAATCGGAAACCAACTTATTAATCCTACTAGTTAATAGGGATTTTTTAATACTATCTGGTGATCTTTTATTTCGCGGTTTAATTACAAACGGAACATTAAAGAGTTCCATTGGATGTACTCCGATTGCTTTTGCTATCTCTATCAAATGACTTGTATCAGTATTTGCACCAGCTTCTATTGCTGTTATAGTACTTCGAGCGAAACCACTCATAGTCGAAACATCTTCAATTGTTAATTCATTCTTTTTTCTTAGTTCCTGAATTTGACTACCAATTTTTTCTGTTTCTTTCTTATTATAGTATTTAGCCACAAAGCAAAAAGAAGATTCATATATAAAACATGGTAAAGTAATGAAGCTATATTTTGTTGTTTAATACTATTTTTATATATTGCAACTGCTTTCTTCTCATTACTGGGGCTTGAGAATTCCAGCAAATGAGAAAAGAAAATAAATTATACAACTTCTTAAAGGGCGGGCGCTTATTTTATTATCGGG
>DATCOF010000317.1:0-40088 GCA_036564845.1 Chitinophagaceae bacterium
CCAAACATCCTTTTGAAGCAAGTAGTAATGAATTAGAAGAGCTAATAAAAACAACTGTTGAATGGATTAACCAGTAATTGAATCTGATTTTAAAATCGTTAGCAAAAAAAATTAAGAGTCTTAGCAGCCGTAGTTATCTTCGTCTTTCAGCGTACAGATTAATGAAGAATATTTCGCATTACTTTTTTCAGGCATCATTTTATATTGTCCTGGTTGTAACCAATTTTTGTTTTATAACCGGAGCTTCCGCTTTTTACAAAACCGATCCTAATGATACTACTCCTGTATCTACACAAAAGGATGCCATTTTTTTTATAGAGAAAATAAAAGATTTACAATCAAGTGTACATTGGCCTCATGTAAAACCCGATCTGTTCCTCAAAAATTTAAAAGAAAATATTTACACACCCCTTAGTATTTATGAAGGGAGTAATACAAATTTTTGCGGCTATGCAGCACTGTCTTATTTTCCATTACATGATGATCCGCTGGGGTATGCAAAATTTATGTTGGAATTATTTGAAAAAGGAAAAGCAAAATTTGGAAAAGCGCTTATTCATCCATCTCCTGAAATTTTGCAGGCTGCAGGCACGCTAAAATTTAAAGGCATTCTCGATATACGTCATGCAGACCAAGTTTGGTTTCTATGCCTTGCTGATCACTTTAAAGGTTATGTAAATTTTTTTAACAGGCACTATGATGAAGGTGATGAAAATACTTTTTGGGCATCAGTAAATTATGCAAAGTTTAACCGCATGGTAAAAAAACTTTTCAACTATTCGGTAAATGCACGCGGCTACGATCTTATGCATCCGCATATTGACGATCTGTTTGAATACATAAACAATAAAATGAAAAAGGGTACTGTTGTGCTATATCTTAATAACGCAGACCTCTACAAAAAAAAACATACCTATGTTAGGCCTGCCACGCCTACACATTATGTGATCCTTCTTGGAATTACAAGAACAGAAGAAATGATAACGATGACTTATTGGGATTATGGATTTCGTTCGTTGAGGCAAATAACACCCGCTTTTTTTAAAAAAATAATTTTTGGTATCTCATGTTGTACAAAAAAATTATCTCATGAGTAAAAAAATCACCACTATAAAATTATTTTGTGTAGCAGTACTTATAAATTCATGTACGGTAACAACAAATATTTCAAAATATTATTTACAGAATCAAAAAATATTGGACAGCATCCAGCGCTCATACAAAGAACAATATAAGCAAAGACATTTTTCTATCCAGTTTACTGATAAGTCTTTCAATAATGTTTCAATAGAAATATTGACTGACTCATTAAAATATATTTATGAGTTTACAATATCAGAAGACAGACTGAAGGATACGTTAGTTAAGTATGATCTGTCAGTACCGGCTTTCAGGGAATTAATATCAAAGATGGCTTCCATACATTGCACGTGGATAAATAATCTTGACTATTATGTAGAAAATAAAAAAGAGTCACTTGTTTTCATGTCAATAAGAGCTACGCCTTTAAATTATCCTTTTACCAATAAGAAGTATTACATCCTAACGTATTTTTTACAACCACAATATTATGATGCCGAAGGAAGATTATTAGATCGCAGAAATAGAAAAAGGATCAGGAAGATAAATGAGGATGTTTTTAAAAGGATAACTGATAAAGTTGCTTACACCATTTCGGATAGGTTTAGATAGCAGCAAGTAGTAAGTGGCGAGTAGCAAGTAAGAAGACTATTGATCATTCACTTTCTTATAAGAAAAGCCCTTCCAAAATTGGAAGGGCTTTTCTTATAAACTCTTATCAATAAGAATTATTATTTTACTTTCAAATCAATTGTATTTGCATCACCACCGCCAACTTCACAGTTAACACTTAATCTGTCTGCACTTATACCTTCATTAGTCATCAGGTATGTTTTTATTGCATCAGTTCTCTTGTTACAAACTGCTTGTGAAGCTTTAGAAGCTGCAGGATATCCTGTTACTGTAATTGTACATATTGGGCTTTCTTTTAATTTAGCTGCTACTGAAGCAAGAATTGCTTTTGCATCTGCAGTTAAAGTAGCTGAATTTCCTTTAAAAGAAAGACTTGGAAGATCACCTACTGTACAAGTTGGTTCAGGTACTACAGGCTTAATTTGTGAGCAACACTCTGGAGGAGGGCATTTACCAACACCATTAGCATCAACTGGTTGACATTCTGTAGGAGTGATCAATTGTTGATCTTTACAATCAGGAACACCATCACCATCTGTATCTCTTGTTACACCATGTGTATCAACAGGGCAACCGGCGGGAGTATTAGGTTCTTTATCAAATTGATCCATAACACCATCGCCATCTGAATCTTTAAAATTAAGCATTGATCTTAAAACATCAATTTGATTTTGAAGGTTGCTGTTCATACGTGCAGCAGGATTATCAAACATAAGTTGTGGCTTGGATTTGTTTCCTAGTGCAAACTCTAACCCTACAAATGTGTATGCAAATTTATCCTTATGAAGTTGGAATCCAGGATCACTAGGACCATTTCTTGTATCAGTGTATGCATAACCATCCAAATCATCGGCATCTACAAAATGCATACGGTATCCAAGATCAAGATTTATCATTTTAGATAAATTAAATTTGAATCCCATACCAACTGGTATAATTAGATGATTTATAGAACTTCCATCAGATTGATAAAGATGTTCTGCTGATGTAGTATACGTACCACTTCCAGAAGGAACTCTTGTTACTATAGTTGGTTTATAACTTGCTAAACCAGCACCTATTGATACATAAGGAATTACTTTATTTTTTACGCTCAACCAGTTTACATTACCCAATGTAAATACACCATTTAAACTTGCAGCATAATGCAATTCAGTTGCGAACGATTTTACATTTCTATAAATAGGGAAAGCTACTGTTGATGTTGTACTTGGAACATTATCTAAAGCACGATCTTGATTGCCTTTTAATTTGCCGCGTATAGCATCCAATTCAAATGCAAACCAATGGTTTACCTGATACTTGATGTCTATACCATAACCAAGCGTAAATAAATTCTTTGAAAAATTGTTTGATCCACCGATTGCCAGACAGGGACGTAATGCACCGACATTTATTCCGACAGACCATTGTCTAAATCCTTTGGTACCCGAAAAAGGTTTAATTGTATCGGCAGACATTTGTGCGCTAGCCGATATTGTAAGGGCCATAAATATGGCAAGTAAAGCGGAATGCTTTTTTAAAATGTTACACATAAAAGATAATTTTGATTAATAATTGATTAGTAAATATATAAAAAAAATAATTTAACAAATTTAAAGATTTTCTCATAATGGCTATGAGATTTAAAAACTTATATTTTTTTTGAAAAAATAATATAAGTTTTTAAATCATGAAAACTTAAGCAACTTTCTTACCAAAAATTACTTTTTAGTAATATTTTATTATTTTTCTACAGCGAAGATAACTTTAATTCTGTAAAAGAATCTAATAATCAACCTGAAATAAGAAAAATATTGTAAGCCTGTAGCTTGCTTTTCATAAATATATTCGGTAATATTCAACGTTTATTATGATAAAAAGCCTAACAAATAATGTTGGGCTTTTTATTTTAGGTTTTATTAATCGTCTTTATTATATTTTAATTTCTGGCTGCCTTAAAGATAAATTTATGGGTAAAGTTCTACTCAGTAATTCCAAAAACTACTTTGTCTTGTCTTTTACATCCCCATCTTTATAATCTACTTTATGTTTTTTAGTAACACCATGGTGTTTGTGTTTCATTTTATATCCTTTATATTTTTTGTGTTTACTAAAAGTGTTATGCACTTTTTGAGGAATAGAAGAAGTGTTTTTAACCTTATCCTTTTCCTGGGCACTAACGAAAAAACCTAATGACATAATCAGCAGAAGTGATAATAATCTTTTCCTGTTTTATTTTTTTAGTAATTAGATATACATAGATCTGTAATGATTACTATAATATTTCATCTACCTATTCAGTAACCAACTTCATAGCCTATTTCACAATGTCAGTAAGTTAAGAAATTGCGTTTCACTTGAACATTGATTATTGGATGTTGCGTGTTGAATAAAACATAAAAAACACTCAATAATCAATATTCAACATTCAATTTTCAAGTACAAATCCTTAACTTAAGACATTGCCCTATTTCCATAAGGATGCCGGATACTCGCCTGCATCAACTAAATTCTGAATATCTTTTTTAACTGTTGGGGCATCTTCTTTATACGTTACGCCAAACCACTGCGCAGAAGTTGGAATTACTTTTATCATCCCTCCTGTTTTTATAAAAGCATCTCCGATTATCGGAATAAAAAATTCTGCCTTAGGATCATTAGCCTTCTCTTTTAAAAATTCATGAAATAATTTCTCAATAAAAGAAAAAACAGCAGCATCAAATCCCCAGAAATTCATACTCACTTTTGCATTTTCAGGAACTTCATGTTTGCCATCGCTTTCCTCATAAACAATCCTGTCATTTTCCCTGTAAATTTTTGTTCGCTCATTAATGCTTAACAATTCATCTTTATCATTCACTTCGCAAACACCACGGCTAACTGTACCATTTTGAGAAAGTGTTTTTGCTAACTCATATCCTATGATGCAATATTTATTTGGCGATACTTCTGTTGTTAAAAATTTAGCAGCTTTTTCAAAAGCATCTCTTCCATAAAAATCATCTGCATTTATAACAACAAAAGGCTCCTGAATTACATCTTTTGCACACAACACTGCATGGGCAGTACCCCAGGGCTTTGTTCTCTCTTTCGGTATTGCAAATCCATCCGTAAAATCGGTGAGATCCTGGTCTACATATTCAGTTTTGATCTTACCATTTAATTTGGGCTCGAATATGTTTTTAAAATTCTCTTCAAAATCTTTACGAATAACAAAAACCACTTTGCCAAAGCCTGCACGTATGGCATCATAAATAGAATAATCCATAATAGTTTCTCCATCCGGGCCAAAGGATTGTATTTGTTTCATACTTCCATAACGGCTTGCCATTCCGGCGGCTAATATTAAAAGAGTTGGTTGCATCTATTGTAATTTTAAAAATGTAAACCTTATACATTTGCTGCGAAAATAAACAAGAAAGTTTTATGCCATACAATTTACTATGATTGATCTTCCTGATATAAAAAATATAAAGGTTGATATTGATAAAATTGAAAATGAACTTACGCTCGAAAAAAATGTTTCGCTTTCAATTTTAAGGCTTGATAAAATTCATCACGAAATTTCAGGGAATAAATTCTTTAAACTATATTATTTCTTACAGAATGCAATTGCTTCACAGAAAAAAATCATCACTTTCGGAGGTGCATATTCCAATCATTTAGCAGCCACAGCCAGCGCCTGCAAAATGTTTGAGATAAATTGTATCGGCATTGTTCGTGGCGAAGAACCAAAAGATATTTCTCATACACTTTTGTTTTGCAAAGAACACGGAATGGAATTAAAATTTATTAGCAGGGAAAATTATAAAAGAAAAGATGATGAAGATTTCAAAATAAAACTTACTGGTAAATTTGGAGATCATGTTTTAATTCCGGAAGGTGGCTATAGCAAACAGGGAGTAGATGGTGCTGCATTAATATCAAATTTTTATTCTGCTGATTTTACTCATATTTGTTGTGCAGTTGGTACCGCAACAACTTTAGCTGGTTTAATAAATTCATCCTACGTTTCGCAACACATAATTGGTTTTAGTGCACTAAAAGGGCTTACTGATTTTGAGAACAGGATTCAATTCTTAATCGGCAAACTTTTAGATAAAAAATATTCTTTGAACAATGATTATCATTTTGGTGGTTATGCAAAAAAAACGGATGAGTTGATATTATTTATGAATACATTTTATAAAGCGTTTGCAATACCTACAGATTTTATTTACACTGCAAAAATGGTGTATGGTGTTTTTGAACTGATCAAAAAAAATCATTTTCCCGCAGAAAGTAAAATTCTTTGTATCCATACAGGAGGCCTTCAGGGAAATTTTTCTTTGCCATCGGGAATATTGAATTTTTGATTTCCATTAACAGTCATTTATCTTTACTTTGTAAAAATTGAAGATCAGAAACTACCTTTCCAATATCATGCAGAAACTTGTTATTTTTTTTCTTATTCTCTTCTTATCACAAAAAATATTTGCCCAAGATACATTACCAAATATTTCTGTAACCAGTATCAGCGAGCATATTCTTATTTCGTGGACAAACCCTTTTGTTACCCTTACTACCATTAACATTCAACGATCATTCGATAGCACTAAAAATTTTACAACAATTGGCAGTGTACTTAATGTAGCCAACAAAAAAAATGGATACATCGATTCAAAACCGCTATCACTAAATATGTACTACCGGATATTTCTTTCTTTTGAAGGTGGAACATACCTCTTTACAAAATCTTCACGACCTATAAAAGATACAACCAGGGCATTGCTTGATACAAAAGAATATCAACAAACTGTTGTAAATACGTGGTTTATTCCCTCCAAATTAGTTTATATAGGCAAGGATAATAATGTTATTATCGCTTTGCCTGATGCTGCAAAGAAAAAATATATCATTAAATTTTTTGAGGAAAACGGGGCTTTTATTTTTGAACTTAATAAAATATCCGAGCCTTATTTAACGATGGAAAAAGTAAATTTTCTGCATGCCGGTATTTTTAATTTTGAAGTGTACGAAAATGGAGTGCTGATAGAAAAACATAAAGTGTATGTTCCCAAAGATAGCAAGCCAATACCCAATATAATTGAACCCGATAAAAATCAGTTTAAATAATTTTCACATTAAATATTACAGAAAAATTTTTCTTCAATTTTTCTTTTACTTCCTCAAAAGAAACTTTTTGATTTAATTCTTTTTCTATTGAGGTTACCTGTTTGTTTTGTATTCCGCAGGGAATTATATTTTCAAAATAACTAAGGTCAGTATTTACATTTAATGCAAAGCCATGCATAGTTATCCACCGGCTACAGCGTATGCCCATAGCACAAATTTTTCTTTCTCTTCCAATCACACCCGGCTCAATCCACACACCTGTTTCGCCTTTGCTTCTTTGGCCATATAATCCATATTCTGCAATTGTTTTTATTATCACTTCTTCCAGTTCTCTTAAATATCTTCCGATGTCGGTATAAAAATTTTCGAGATCCAAAATTGGATACCCCACAACCTGTTGCAGCCCGTGAAACGTAATATCTCCGCCCCTGTTTGTTTTAAAAAATTCAATATCTTTTTCCTCCATTTCCTTCTCGCTCAATAAAACATTTTTCATACTACCGCTTTTGCCTAATGTATAAACCGCAGGATGCTCACAAAAAAGTAAATAGTTTGTAGTTTGTGGGTTATGATTTGCACTTGTACCAGGATAGTTTGTATTAGCTGCGGCTTGCAGATCACGGCTCACAGCTTCCCTGGCTTCTGATTTTATCTCACGATTTTGCCGTACCAATTCTTCCTGGTAATCCCATGCGGATTTATAATCAATTATCCCAAGATCTTTATATATCACCTGTTGCTTATCCAATGCAAAAATTTAATTTGCAAAGATACTTTAGAAAAAACCTGATACGATTTTAAATAATGAGTAATAATTATTTCCGGTTTAAGGAGTTCACCGTTCAACAGGAAAAATGCAGCATGAAGGTTTGTACAGATGCCTGCATTTTTGGAGCATGGATAGCTAAAAAGCTTACTGGCAGAGAATTGCCGGTTGCCAATTGTTTGGACATTGGAAGTGGTACAGGGTTACTTAGTTTGATGTTTGCGCAAAAAAATTCTTGTACAATAATTGATACTGTAGAAATTGAAGAGAATGCTTGTGAGCAGGCGAATGAAAATTTTTCAAACTCAAAGTGGAATGACCGGCTGAAAATATTCCACACTGATGCTAAGGATTTTGTTTCGCAAAAAAAATATGATCTTATAATTTGTAACCCGCCTTTTTACGAGAATGAATTATTGTCACCCAAAAAAAATAAGAACATTGCAAAACATGATGCAGGATTAATGCTAAAAGATCTTATCACAATAATTAAAACACATCTTTCTGCTACAGGTTATTTTGCAGTACTACTTCCATATCAAAGAATAAAATATTTTGAAGAACAAGCAGAAGAAAATAATTTATTTATTCACGAAAAATTATTGGTCAGGCAAACACCTGCGCATAATTTTTTCAGAGGGATCTTATTTTTTGGTAACAATAAAACTGCTGTAGAAACAAATGAGCTTTCGATTAAAAACGGTGAGGGATATACAAAGGAGTTTACTGAATTGCTAAAAGATTATTATTTGAAACTTTAAGCATCACCCTCCAGGGCCCTGACCGGCATGAACGTAAATACAAACAGTTGCCAATACAACAAAAGGAATCTTATAAATGGATAGCTGCGTCCAATCAAAGCAAAACACTTTTACATCAGGCACATACCATCACCATAGTTGCCGACAGAGAAAGTGATATGTATGATTTGCTCGCGACAGTGCCACAGCAGCATGTTCATTTGCTGCTACGTTCCAATGCTAACCGGCAGATAGAAACCGGAGGTAATCTTGTGAACTATTTAAATAACCTGCCGGTAATGCATCAATATAATTTAATGGTGAGAGGAGATGTGAGAAAAAGTATTGGAAAGCGTACAGCTACTATGGATTTAAAATGGGGTAAAGTGGCAGTAACCAAACCACCAAATTGCAAAAACAAAGAATTACCAAAGAGCAAAGAATTATATGTAGTAGAGGCAAAAGAACAAAATAAAAAAGAGTGTATCTATTGGCAAACTAACGCTGCTGGCTATGATGGCCGCACTGCGCATACTGCAAATGATGCTGGCCTATGAAGATGATAATGAACAACCCATTGACGAAGTTTTTGATAAAGATCAGCAACAATGTTTGCAAATGATGAATATGCAACTGGAAGGTGAAACCGATAAATTAAAAAATCCAGTCAAATCAAATACGCTAAAATGGGCAACCTGGATAATAGCAAGGTTAGGTGGATGGAAGGGGATATACATCACAAAGAAAACCTGGCCCGATTGTCTTACAAAAGGGACTTGCAAAATTCTTCGATATGTATGAAGGATGATGCATGTATCAAAACTCCTCAAAAGATGTGCCCACACAGTAGTTCATGTGGAGAGGGGAACACAGCAGATACGCAACAGTTTCCAAAAAATCGTCCTTTTAATAAATCCTAAAATCTTTTAATCCAATAAATCATAGTTCAGACAATATTTCCTAATTTACTTTTTCAAAAAACTGCTATGGCAAATCAACTCTTTCGTAAAAAACTGATCCCAACAATTTTAAGAGAGGCAGAAGAAGGCTTAACTGACGGACATGGGCATCACGAAGGATTAAGAAAAGTTTTAGGCGTTAGAGATCTTACAGCATTAGGCATTGCCGCAATAATTGGTGCAGGCATTTTCAGTACCGTTGGCAGGGCATGTTTTGATGGTGGCCCCGGCGTTATTATTCTTTTTATTATCACCGCCATTGCCTGTGCATTTTCTGCATTATGTTATGCAGAGTTTGCTTCACGTGTGCCCGTTTCAGGAAGTGCATATACATATTCTTATGTAGCTTTTGGCGAACTTATCGCATGGATAATTGGATGGGATCTTATCATGGAATATGCAGTGGGTAATGTAACAGTCGCTATTTCATGGTCAGGAAATCTCACCAGTTTTTTAAATAATATGGGAGTGCACATGCCTGATTTTCTTTCTACAAGTTTTTTTGAAGCAAAGAGCGGAAATGCACAATACCTCGACCTCTTATCAAAACATGATGCAGGCGCTTCAGATTTTTTAGCGCTGCATAATACATGGATCAACGCTCCTCATTTAGGGCCATTACCGATCATTTTAAATTTTCCTGCGTTATTAATTACAGCATTAATAACATGGTTGGTCTACAGGGGAATCAAAGAATCAAGAACATCAAGTAACATCATGGTACTCTTTAAATTGATAGTGATAATCGCTGTAATTGCTATTGGTTTTTATTATGTAAATCCTGCTAACTGGCATCCGTTTATGCCTAATCATTTTTCAGGAGTGATGAAAGGTGTGTCTGCTGTGTTCTTTGCCTACATTGGCTTTGATGCGATCTCCACAACAGCGGAAGAATGTAAAAATCCGCAAAGAGATCTGCCGAAAGGAATGTTTTATTCTTTAATTATCTGTACCATTTTATATATACTGATTGCATTGGTATTAACAGGAATGGTGAACTATACCAAATTAAACACAAGTGATTTTTTAGCGAATGCTTTTAATGCAAGAGGCTTAAATATGTTGGGAGGAATTATTGCATTAAGCGCTGTTGTTGCTACAACTTCTGTGTTGTTGGTTTTTCAAATAGGGCAGCCACGCATTTGGATGAGCATGAGCAGGGATGGATTGTTGCCAAAGAAGTTTGCGAAGATCCATCCTAAATTTAAAACGCCATCTTTCGCTACCATTATTACAGGATTGGTTGTTGGTATCCCTGCGTTATTTCTTGACTCTGCATTGGTAACAGATCTGTGCAGCATAGGAACGCTGTTCGCATTTGTATTGGTTTGCGGAGGCATTCTTATTCTTCCAAGAAAGGAAAAGGAAGAAGGAAGATTTCGTGTGCCTTATGTAAATGGGAAAATTTTAATTCCTGCGTTATTCGTCATTGTGATGGTGTTTGTGCAATTTCAATTCCCTGATTTTTTTAAAAACTTTTTTGGGTTGAACGATCCAAATCATCCTGAGTATTCTAAACTTGGAGTGCTTCGTGAACGTGTTCCTTACTTTGCATTTTTTATTCTAACACTCTACATAACCATCAACAGTTATTTTAAAAATTATTCGCTGATACCTGTGCTGGGATTGATATCATGTTTTTATCTTATGACCGAACTTGGCTCTACAAACTGGTTGCGTTTTATTATCTGGCTTGTGATCGGTCTTGTAATTTATTTTTTCTATGGCCATAAAAACAGCAGGCTTGCAAACAGGAATGAAGGAGAGGCTGCAGCATAGAAGCCTCATCCTCCAACTCCTTCTCCCAAAGAGAAGGAGCGGCGCTTCATAATAAATCCTAATAGCAATTCTTCCACATCATCATGGAATTGCTTTCAACAAATAGATCTCATTGCTGTGCTTCCCTCTCCGCAAGGAGAGGGAATAAGGGTGAGGCTTTTTTACTTATACCTTTGCAGTATGAAATACCAAATTGGTGATACAGTTTTAGTTCTTCATTCGCAGGAAGAAGGCAAAGTGGTTGAGATAATAAATAATAAGATGGTTACCATAGAAGTAGACGGGATAAGGTTTCCCGTGTACATGGATCAAATTGATTTCCCTTATTTTAAAAGATTTAGTGAGAAGAAACTTTTTGAAAAAAAGAAAGAGAAAAAATATATCGATGATATAAAAAAAGAGAAGTCTGCTTCGCAATATAAAGTTAGCAATGGAGTTTGGCTTGCATTTTTACCGGTGTTTGATAAAGATGTTTTTGATGATGATGTGGTGGAGTCTTTCAAACTTTATCTTATCAACCAGACAGAGCATCCACTTAATTTTGATTACCAAATTACTTTTGGCGGCTCGCCGGATTTTGAATTAAAAAATCAAATATTTTCTTTCACTGATTTTTATTTGCATGATGTTCCTTTTGAACAAATGAATGATGCTCCCAAATTTGAATTTGAATTTTCATTGATAACACCTGATAAAAAGAAAGCAGAATATTTTGAAGCATCGCTTAAACTAAAAGCCAAACAATTGTTTCAGAAGATTGAAGAAATAAAACTTAAGAACGAACCTACGTTCTCTTACAAATTATTTGAAACCTATCCTGATAAAGTTATTGAAGATAAACATGACTTTGCAAAATTATCCGGCGCTGGAAACAGAATTTACGATGCGTCAAAAGCTTCTCAAAATCTTGAGCCTGCACGTTCGGTGGTTGATCTTCACATTGAAAAACTTAGTGACGACTGGAAGCATCTTTCCAACTTTGAAATTCTTACCATACAATTAAAAGCCTTCGAGAAATATTATTACCTGGCAACAGCTCACCTCCAGCCAAACTTAATTGTAATTCATGGAATAGGCAGTGGTAAACTAAAAGATGAGATACATGAGATACTAAAAACCAAAAAAGAAGTAAAGACCTTTGTAAACCAATACCATCCTAACTTTGGTTACGGCGCTACAGAGATATATTTTGGGTATTGAGGATTAGTATTTTAGTTTTTTCGGATCCTGCTTATTGTGCCAGAATGTATTTTTTCATTACTTCTTTATGTGGTGTAACCCTTCCTGCTGCTGCATCTTTTAATCCCTTTTCAATAGAAGTTTTTGCCTCATCGCTTACATCATCCCACCAGTCTTTTTGTGCATCCACTTCCAGTATGGCATACACCATCTTTACTACTTTTTCATCTGCAGTATCTAAATATTTTTTTGCCTGTTTTTTTATGAGAGCTATATTATTCATAACATTTATTTTACTACAGTAAAGATATTATTAAAATCGTTTTTGAGTAGCTTTAATTACAACGATGGCTGTATTTGCCGTTGGCAGTGGCAAACTTAAAGATGAGATACATGAGATACTGAAAACAAAAAATGAAGTAAAGACCTTTGTAAACCAATACCATCCTAACTTTGGTTACGGGGCTACGGAAATTTATTTTGGGTATTGAAAGATATACTATTTTGTAATTTCTTTTAGAATTCCATTTGTTTGTTTAGGAAATTTTTGAATAATCCATTTAAGAATATCCAATTGGTCAGGAGTAGGAGCTCTTCTTATTTGAGCAAGCAATTTAATTGCCTGCGGCCTGTTAAGAGTTAAGTTGGATGCCCCTTCATTACATACAGAACAAATTGCACGAAGATTTGATGGTTCGTCAGTTCCTCCCATTGATTTGTCAATAATATGTCCAATATGTAAACGTGTTTTTCTTCCTTGATCGTATGGATGAGGTTCACCTGCAGCAGCGCCACACATTTGACAAGTAAAACCATTACGGTCTAAAACAAATGCTCTTGTCTCTTTGGAAATTCCTCTTTCAAATGATGGTAATGGTTTGATATCTATCAAAAGATATTCTCCCGGTTTTAAATCACTCCTATCATTATGTGTTACGATATTCATGCCTTCTTCGTTTCTTAATTCTCTCACACGCCTTCCCCATTCACTTGTTCCAGCTACATCTCTCAATGTATCCGAATTAAGAACAGTACCCAAATGTTCAAGAAAGTAGTCACGCAATTTGGCTCTCGATCCTTTTTCTTTTGTTGGCCGTTTGTTCATATTTTTCTAATGCCTTTTTAATTGATATACCGATGGCTCTTGCAACAGGAGGCGGAAAAGCATTTCCAACTTGTCGATATGCAGGAGTTTTTTTACCAACAAATTTCCAATCCTTAGGAAATCCCTGAACCAAGGCAGTCATTTTTAAAGTTAGTTTAGGCATTGCGTTAAAACCATTTACAGGAGGTTGGTTTGCAAGTCCGCCACCGTCAACACCTAAAATTGCCCATGCTTGTTTAGCTCTTGTTGGTCCTAAGTCTGCACCGCCATGTTTTTTTGAACCCCCAACAAGTGTCGGAGCAATCTTATTAGCAATTAATTTCCAATTGTCAACATTCTCCCAACCCAGTGAACTCATTTCTTCATACAAAAGTTCACCAACAGTTACCGGAGGATATTCATTTTTTATAGGCCATTCAAAATAATCAAAGTATTTTTTCTTGAATGCAATGAGAATTGCTCTGGGCCTAAGTTGTGATACTCCAAAATCAGAAGCATTAACAAGTCTCCAATCGCATTGATAACCCATTTCGTAAAGTTCATTGAGAATATGTCGGCGGTATTCTTTGAATTTTATATCAAGGAGTCCACGAACATTTTCAAGCATTATCACTTTAGGATTGCATTGTTTTGCAAGCCGTAGTGCTTCCGGAAAAAGATCTCTCTCATCAAGATTTCCCAATTGTTTCCCTGCAATTGAAAACGGAGGACATGGAACTCCGCCGGCTAAAAGATCTACTCCATTATATTCAATTGAAGAAAAATTTTTAATATCAGATTCAACTACATTCCAATGTGGTCGATTTGTATTAAGCGTTTGGCATGCAAGTGGCTCAATTTCTACAAGAGCAAGATGTTCAAACCCTGCTTGTTCAAGTCCGATAGCTTGTCCGCCTGCGCCTGCACATATTTCGATTGAAGTAAATTTCAATTGTTTTATTTGTTTACAAATTTAGAAGTTTTACAATAAACTAAATTTGTTTGATTTACACTAAAAAATATTTTATCATCTTCTTCTTATTTCAAATATCTCTTCACCTGTTCCAACGCCTCAACATTATTTTTTCTTTTTAAAGAAGAGATCACTTCTTTTTTTTCACTTGTAGTCAAATGAAAATTAATGGTTGCGCCGCGTTCTTCTTTTTCGGGGATATACATAAATGCTACGCGGTGAAGATTGCTGTCTAAAAAATTTTGCGCATATGTTATTTCATCATCCTGGAAATAATCCTGCAGCATGAACCAGTTATTTTGCAACATGGTAAATGGCTTAGTGAGAATCCCCGTAATATCACCATTTGTAATTGCGTTATCCCAGCTTCCTTTTTGACGGGATCTTACCTGTATGATCAATACACCACGTGTATTTTTTTTTATCCAATCATTAAAAACATTTATAAAGCGAAGCGATGTTTCCTGGCCGTAGTTATCCCTTAAACCTGCGTCCATAACATCTATTACGGGATTAGACGGAAGCCATACATTAGGAAGAATATACGGATAGGTTGCATTCATTCGTAATGCTGTAAGAAAGCGAAGGTTCATAGGATCCTCATCTTTAAACATCGCTGCAAAATCAACAGCGTCAGGCCCGGTAATCTTTGAAGTGCTGTCAGTAAATGCAGACTGCATCATAAAACTCAGCGGCTGCGTACACACCATTAATTTTCTAAGATCTTTTGTTATCACTGAATTCAATATCATCAACGGAACATGTGCATCTTTTTCTTCGGCCTTGTAAAAACCGATATTTTTATCAAGCAGTTGGTGTGTGTTATCATTTAATTTTTGTTCAAATGCATATCCCCTGTCTTTTACATAACGGTATGGCCCGACCCAAAATCTTTGCACCGGAGAAAGAAGATCTCTTGCGATCATTGAAGAGAATACCGGATTAAGAAGATCTTGCGAAATATCATCAACGTAGGTTTTATTTTGCAGGTTAATATTTTCTCCCACTTCTTTTAACCTTGTCAATTCACGAAAATATGCGGCAGCCAGCATACCACCGGAAGCGCCGCTGATAAGAACTGTTTTTTTCATTATTGTTCCATGGCTAATGCTGTCGAGTTCCTGCAAAATATTCATTGCAAAAGCTGCGCTTCGTACACCGCCTCCGCTAAAATTAAATATCAGCATCATTGGCTTATCCTCTTCCTGCCTTTGTTTCCAGCGGTTGAGGATGGCAAGCATATTATTTTTATCGGCTTCAATTTTTTCAGGCGTATTCATTGCGCTAAGGCTTTGCAACGAATATTCAGGTCTTGCCGAATTGGCATAGTTAAGTCCGTACGCTTTATTACGTGGATCAATTACATCATACACATAAAGAAGATTGAGAATTATAAAAAGAAAAATCACGAATAGCACACTCCAGCTTCGCAGGTAATAAGTAAGTGCGCCTATCACTGCATTCAATAATGCAAAGAGCATTAAAATACTTGCCGCCGCAGGGATCTGGAAAACTTTATTGTCAAGATAGAACCCGATAAATATCATAAAAATAAATGCCAGCAACAAAGTGATGATCGCAGAAAAATGATGTCGTTTAAAAATGGTATCCAAAAATTCCTGGCTGTAATGCCCTACTTTCCTTGCTTTGATAAACCTGAATCTTGTAGTTAAATAATATCCAACGTGTAAACCAAAATCATTTTCTGCATAGGAGTCTTTGTGTACACGGTATTTTTTTTGTTTTTCAAAAGCGGTAAGTACCGGGCTATAGGTTCTCACAATTCTCCTGTCTGCTGTAAAAAAATAGACGAACGAAATTATTATCAATAACAAAAAACCGCCCACGAAGCCGCCTGCAATGGCTATGAATTCCGCAAAAGGAATGAGCTCCATTTTTGTGTCAAAAAAATATGCCTCAAAAAAATAGAGCAGCAAAAAACAAATTGGAATTATAGAATTGTTGAGACAATATTTTAAAAAAGGTTTTGTATTAGTTGCTAAAAAGCGAAAGCGTTGTGTATGCAAAATAAAAGTGGTAATATTCCAGCTCATCATAAAAATTCCGGTCGCAACGCCGGTAATGGCGGCACTTGCAGCGTTTACATTACCTAAATATTCAGGAGAAAGGAACAATGCATTGGCACCGAATATTTTCATAAAATGCCCCGTGATGGTTAAAAAAAGAATGCACCAAAAAATAAGCAACACCTGGGCCTTTCTAAAATGAAGAAGAAATAATTGTATCGGGAATGAATAATAAATATTTTGAAAAAATGTCTTCATAGCAGGAATCAATTATAAATGGATTTGTGATTCACTGATAAAATACAACATAAAAATCATTTTTCGCATTTGTTTACACTTTGTATAAAAGATTTAGCATTACCTATAAACATGCTTATTAAAATAACATCTAAATTATTTAACTTTCAAAAGCTAAGGAAACTTCCAACCGAATCGGAAATAATGAAAGAATACCTTTGACTTACAAACAAACTTTAATGATAAAAAAAAACCTTCTCACCTTTTTTTTGATCACACTACATTTTTCATTGCTACATGCTTCCGTTTATTATGTAGCGCCTGGAGGAAAGGATATAAATTCCGGCAGCATCACTATGCCTTTTTTAACCATTCAAAAAGCGCAGGAAGCTGTAAAGCCCGGCGATACTGTTTACATACGTGGCGGCGTTTATCGCATGCAGGAAGAACAAATTGCACGCAAAGAAAAAATTTGGGCTTATGTTACCTTTCTTGATAAAAGTGGTATGCAGGGCAAGCCAATAAATTATTTTGCCTACCCCGGCGAGAAGCCCGTTTTCGATTACACTGATATTAAACCTGCCGGTTTGCGCATCATAGCATTTTATGTTTCCGGGTCATGGATACATTTTAAAGGTTTGGAAATAACGGGTATACAGGTCACCATAAAAACGCATACGCAGTCTGAATGTTTCGAAAATCATGGCAGCAATAATATTTACGAAATGCTGAATATGCACGACGGTATGGCCATTGGCATTTATTTACTGACTGGAAGCAACAATCTTTTTTTGAATTGCGATGCCTACCGCAATTACGATTATTTTTCAGAGACAGGCAGAGGTGGAAACACTGACGGCTTTGGCTGTCATCCTTCCAAAGGCAGTACAGGAAACATTTTCAGAGGATGCCGTGCATGGCTTAACAGTGATGATGGCTATGATGTTATTAACTCTCATGAATCTGTAACCTTTGAAAATTGCTGGTCTTTTTACAATGGTTATTCTCCTGATTTTAAAAGTTTGGGTGATGGCAATGGTTTTAAAATGGGCGGATATGGAAATAGGAAACCTGATGAACTCCCTGATCCTGTTCCACGAAATACAATCGTGCATTGCCTGGCGGTAAAAAATAAAGCAAATGGTTTTTACAGCAACCATCATGTGGGCGGAAGTGATTGGTTCAATAACAGAGCTTACAGAAACGGCATCAATTTTAATATGCTCAACCGGCTGAAAGATAATGTAACAGATGTGCCCGGTTATAGCCACAACCTGCGCAATAATATCAGTTATAAAGGAGGAAGAGAAATTCAAAATATTGATACATCAAAATGCACGCTTATTCATGATTATTTTGATGAAATATATGCATTAAATGATAATGATTTTATAAGTCTTAATGAAAATTTATTAACAGAGCCCCGCAAACCAGATGGAAGTTTACCTGATAATGATTTCATGAAACCAAGTGCTACAAACAGATTGAAAGCAATGCAAGTAATGATGGATGCAACAAAGGATATCGACTATGAAAATTCTAAAACTTTAAATATTTCCAGATCAATAATTTTTTCTGATGAGTTTAAAGATCCGCTTGATAAAAAAATATGGATAGTTGAAGAAGAACCATCCGAAGGTTCATCTGTTTATACAAAAAATAACAGTTTGATCCTGGATACAAGAAAAGGCGTAACTGTTTGGTTAAATAAATTTCTTACAGGAAATATTGAAATAGATTTTGACAGGGAAGTGATAATTGATAATGGCAAAAACGATCGCCTCTCGGATATGAATATGTTTTGGATGGCAACTAACCCACGCAGTAAAACACCTTTTGGAAGAAGTGGTATTTTTGAACAATACGATTCATTGATGCTTTACTACGCAGGCATTGGCGGCAATACAAATAAAACCACACGCTTTAGAAAATACGAAGGTGATGGTCGCAAAACTTTAGTAAAGGAATACACAGATACATCACACCTGCTCACAAAAAATAAAGAATACCACATCAGGATAATTGTAAAAAACAATATCACTTCTTTATGGCTTGATGATGAATGTTATTTTAATTTCACTGATACGCAACCATTAACTGCTGGCTATTTTGCATTTCGTTCCACATGGTCGCGGCAGCAAATAAAAAACTTTAGAATATTTCAATTATTATGACGAATGGTTTTTTATCTAAGCTTTGTTAGTATTATCTTTAATAGGTAATTGATATTTTAATAACCAGAAATTATAAAACCAAAACAATGAAAAAAATATTTTCGATCACAGTAATGTTGATCTGCACAGCAGTATCACTACAATCATTTGCCCAGGGTAGTGATAAAAGTAAACGCCCAAGCCCGCCTGCAAAAGTTAAACAATTAATTAAGGGAGGCGCCACCATTTCTATTGAGTACAGCCAGCCATCAGTAAAAGGAAGAACCATTGGCAAAGACCTTGAACCATTGGATAATAAAGTTTGGCGTACAGGCGCCAATGAAGCAACCGTTTTTGAAACTGACAAAAATATTACTATCAATGGCCAAAAATTACCTGCCGGCAAATACGGGTTGTTCACTTTATTTAATGGAAATGATTGCACCGTCATCTTTAATAAAACATGGAACCAGTGGGGCGCTTTTACTTACAAAGAAGCTGATGATGCACTGCGGATAAAAGCGAAGAGCAGCCACGTGGATAAAAGTACTGAAATGATGACTTTCACTATCAGTCCTTCAGGCGAGGTTAAGCTGCTTTGGGGAACGCTACAGGTTACTTTTACCATTAAGTAAAATTATTTATAATTCAGTAGCAGTAGATTGTAACTGCTAACTTTGTGTTGCTACAAACCGGGTTATCGCTTCAATGAAAATTGTTGAGGAAAGTCCGGACAGCATAGAGCAACACACCGGTTAACAGCCGGTCTTAATTTTAATTAAGAAGATAGTGCCACAGAAAATTTCTGCCTTCTCCCCTCTCCACAAGTGGAGAGGGTTAGGGTGAGGTCAAGGTGAAAACGTGAGGTAAGAGCTCACGATCAATATTGGTAACAATATTTTTGGGTAAACCTTGTGTGCTGCAATGCCGCGTATATCAGCGCTTGAGGACTGCTCGTCCGATGCTGAAGGGTAGGCAGCAAGATTGTTGCAGTAATGTAACAGCAAGATAAATGATGACCGTTCCGCGAAAGCGGGAAACAGAATCCGGCTTACAGGTTTGTAGTAATTGAATTAAAAAGGTCCTGAGAAATTTCAGGACCTTTTATTTTTTAAAGAAGTTTCTTTAAAATTATAAACTTACTTTTTCATTCTGCTGCTATCCATTTTGTTTTCCATTGGTATATCACCGGGTTTTAATCGTGTTAACTTTGCTCTTTCATTTTCAAGAAGGATGTTTTCTGCAAAAAATTATTTTCAGTAATCATCTTTCAACAGCATTTAAAATGAAAGAACAAAAAGTTACTGCCTCAAAGCATTCTTGGATCTTTGTATATTGTATTAATAATAAATTGAAAAATTATGGAACAACGCTACACTATTCCACCGCAAACAAAAATTGGTCATGTACATTTAAAAGTTGCTGACCTGCCAAGAGCAATGGCATTTTATTGCGACCTTCTTGGTTTTGAATTGATAACAATGTACGGAAGTGATGCCGCATTTATTTCTGCAGGTGGTTATCATCATCACATTGGTTTAAATACCTGGCACAGTAAAAATGCCCCGCCTGCTCCTGTAAGAAGTGCCGGATTATTTCATACTGCTATTTTATATCCTACAAGAAAAGATCTTGCTGTTGCTTATAAACGCTTGCTGGATGCGGATTACCCGCTAACCGGAGTTGCCGACCATGGAGTGTCGGAAGCATTATATCTTAATGACCCTGATGAAAATGGTGTAGAACTTTATTGGGACAAACCACGGGATGAATGGCCACATAAACCTGATGGCTCAATTGAAATGTACACACAATCTCTTGACCTTAATGATCTGTTGAAAATCCTCTAAATCTCCCTAAAGGGAGACTTGTAAAGTCTTAATTCTTGCAAAGTCTACTCATTTTTTTTAGGCCGATAAAACTCTTTAAATATCAGTCGCAGGTTTTGATCGTAAGTAATGTAATTATATATCCAGTTACTAAAAACAGCAAAGCGGTTTTTTACACCAAGCAATAAAACCAAATGCAATCCCATCCACATTAGCCAGGCAATAAATCCTTTGAAATGTAATTTTGGTTTTGGCACATCAACAACTGCAAGATTGCGGCCAACAGTTGCCATTGTTCCTTTATCAAAATATTCAAACTCCTGTATGTGCGGGCTTTTCATTTCCATTCTGCGCAAATTATACGCAAGCAGTTTTCCTTGTTGAATGGCTACAGAGGCAACCTGCGGATGGCCGTTCGGATATTTTTCTGTTTCCATATAAGCAACATCACCAATGGCATAAATATTTTGAAAACCCAACACTTTATTCAACCTGTCAACTTTAATTCGGTTACCTTTTGCTACCAGGTCTTTGTTTATTCCATCAGGAACATTGCCTTTAATTCCTGCTGCCCAAATTACCAAAGCACTATCAATCATTTCTCCATTTTGCAGCGTTACAATTTGTCCATCGTAATCTTTTACTACGGTATTTCTTTCAACAATTACTTTTAATTTTTCCAAATAATTATAAGAATCCCCGCTTGACTTTTCACTCATTGCTCCTAATGTTTTCGGGCTTCCTTCCAGCAAATAAATTTTCATTTTTGAGAAATCGAGTTCGGGATAATCTTTTGGCAAAACAAATCTCCGCATATCTGCAATTGCTCCGCTAAGCTCCACCCCTGTTGGTCCGCCGCCAACCACAACAACAGTTAACAGTCGTAATAATTCTTTTTCATCTTTTGCAGATAATGCATCTTCAAAATTATGGATCAACCGATGCCGAAGCTGCACCGCTTCCATAGTGCTTTTCATGGGAAAAGCGTTTTCAATTAAATTTTGATTGCCGAAAAAATTTGTATCAGCGCCTGTTGCCAACACCAAAACATCATAAGTAAATTCACCAATATCCGTAAGCACTTTACCTTGCCTGCCGGCAGGCAGGTTTTCTGCAGAAATAATTTTCTTTACTTCTGCCATCCTGAAATGTACGTTCTTACTTTTATGAAAAACTTTACGAAGTGGAAATGAAATATTGCTTGCATCAAGCCCTGCAGTTGCTACCTGGTAAAACAATGGCTGAAACTGGTGATAATTATATTTATCTAATAAATAAATTTCAAAGCCTGCTTTATTATTTAATGAACGTGCCAATTTTAATCCGCCAAAGCCACCGCCGATGATTACGATTTTCATTTCGTTAGTTTATTTTAAGTCAATAGGTCAATAAGTCATTATGTGTAATAATTATTTCATTGACCTATTGACTTAATGACTTTTTAATAAAGAAGCCTCACCTTAAGTGTTTGTTTTACATTTCGCAAAAGTTCCAGCGCTTCTTTTGACAGACCTTTATCTACATCCAAAACCACATAACCAATTTCATCATTTGTTTTTAAATATTGTGCAAGGATATTTATTTTATGTTTGGACAACTGTGTATTTATTTCAGAAAGAACACCGGGAACATTATTATGAATATGAAGAATGCGGTGTGTTCCTTCCTGCGGCGGCAGGCTTAATGCAGGCACAGTATGTGAACCGGTGGTAATTCCTTTTTCTAAAAAATTAAAAAGTTTATTGCTTACATCTTCACCAATATTTTGTTGAGCCTCTTCAGTAGAACCACCAATATGCGGTGTGAGAATTACATTACTCAATCCCTGTAGCGGCGTGGTAAATTTATCACCGTTCTTTTCAGGTTCTACAGGATACACATCAATTGCGGCGCCGGCTAATTTTTCGTTTTGCAATGCTGTTTTTAAAGCATCCAGATCAACCACTTCTCCCCGTGCATAATTAATAAGGATAGCATTCTTTTTAAAATATTTAAGATTGGATTTATTTATTAAATTTTTTGTTGTTGCTAATTCCGGAACATGAAGTGTAACAATATCTGCAAGACTAAGCACATCTTTTAAAGTTTTTTTATCCTCTGCATTTCCAAGCGGCATCTTGGTTTCAGCATCATAAAAAATAACTTTCATCCCCAATGATTCTGCAAGTACACTCACCTGCGACCCGATATTTCCGTAACCAATTATGCCTAAAGTTTTTCCTCTTAATTCATAACTTCCTTTCGCTTCTTTTAACCAAATGCCATCATGTGCAGCTTTATTTTTATCAGGTATTCTTCTTATCAGCATTATTGAAGATGCAATTACCAACTCAGCAACAGAGCGGGTATTAGAGTAAGGAGCATTAAATACTACAACTCCTTTTTTTGTTGCAGCCTGTAGATCAACCTGGTTAATGCCGATGCAAAAACACCCGATTGCCTGGAGTTTTTCTGCCTGCGCTAAAACATTTTTTGTGAGCTGCGTTTTAGAACGGATGCCCAACAGGTGAACATTTTTTATTTCATTCATCAATTCATTTTCGCTTAGTGCAGCGCTTATTTTTCGTACAGAAGTATACCCTCCATCATGAAATTTTTTTATTGCTGCATCGCTTATGTTCTCTAAAAAAAGAATGTTGATCTTTTCTTTTGGATAACTCGTTGTTTTTTTGTCTGCCATATTAATTTTGTACTGTATATTGCAAATATAACCCGTTAACTTTTTATTGATTTGTAATGTCCTTAATGAACCCGATTTATATTTCTATCTGCATTGCTATTTTATTTACAGCTTGTACGCAAAAATCTTCAAAACAATTATCGATACCAAAGGATTCTGTAATTTATTCTGCCCCTGCCGCAGGAAGTTTAAGCCCTGAAGAGTTTAAAAAATATTATGAGGCTATTGATGAATTTTATCAAAAGACATTGGTAAGAACAGGGTTTAACGGCGCCATATTAGTTGCCAAAAAAGGACAGATTATTTTTGAAAATTACCACGGCTATTTTGATCTTCAGAAAAAAGATTCGCTTAACGAACACAGCGCCTTTCATCTTGCATCTGTATCAAAAACATTTACTGCCATGGCAACATTAAAACTTGTTGAGCAAGGCAAATTAAAATTGGATGATGATGTAAAATCATTCTTTTCCAAATTTCCTTACAATGGCATTACCATAAGAATGTTATTAAGCCATAGAAGCGGCTTGCCTAACTATCTTTATTTTATGCAGCAACTGGGGTGGGATGTAAAACAATTTTCTGATAACAATGATGTGCTTAATTATCTTATACAATTTCAGCCGCCATTAACTTCTCATCCGGGCACACGTTTTACTTACTGCAATACAAATTATGCGTTGCTTGGTTTGATCATTGAAAAAGCTTCAGGGAAAAGCTATGCCGATTTTTTACAGCATACTTTTTTTACTCCTTTAAAAATGAATGACACGTACGTATTTACAATGACTGATGAACAAAAAGCAATGCCCTCCTACGATTGGCGTGGAAGAAAGGAAGGATTAACTTTTCTTGATAAAGGATTTGGCGATAAAAATATTTATAGTACCGCAAGAGATCTTTTAAAATGGGACCAGGCATTATACACCAACCAGATTTTTAGTGCGCAAACTTTAGAAGAAGCATTTACACCTTACAGCAATGAAAAAGCAGGAGTAAAAAATTATGGATTTGGATGGCGAATGAATATTTATCCCAATGGCAAAAAAATTATTTTTCATGGCGGTTGGTGGCATGGCAATAATACAATGCTGATGCGCCTTGTGCAGGATTCAGCAACCATAATTATTTTAGGGAATAAATATAACCGCAATGTTTACCAGGCAAAAAAACTGGTAAATATTTTTTCAGATTATTTTGAAAATGATGAGGATGATAAATCAGAAGACACAAAAGAAAATGATTTGAATGTTGGTAAAAATTCTGATGCGGTAACAAATAAAAAAAAGTAACTGCAATCATTGAATACAAAAAAAAATCATAGTTTGCTTTTTTTTCAGCATCTCATATCCTTTAGAACCGATTATTCTCCCCAAAAAACACCTTTATATTTTTGTTGATAAAAGCAGCAACTTGTATATAAATATTGTCTGCTTTTAAGATTGAATTTTACATTAAAAATTAAATAAAGAATATGAGAAAATTTGCTACAGCCATTATGGGCTTTCTTCTTGTTCATTTTACATATTTATGTAATGCACAAACAATTCCTATTTCAGGGTCAGTTCTGTCACAGGATAATACTCCTGTAGTTGGTGCAACTGTTTTGGTGAAAGGTAAAAAGACCGGCACCAAAACGGATACCAATGGTGCTTTTACCATTACTGCAAACAAAGGTGATGTACTTGTTATTAGCTCAGTTGGTTATACAACGCAACAGGTAACGGTTGATGGGAACACCATTAATGTAACTCTTCCCCTTACGGAAAGTACTCTTGGTGAAGTGGTAGTAACGGCATTAGGTATTAAAAAGGAACGAAAGGCATTAGGATATTCGGTTACTGAATTGAATGCGCAGGAATTGATGAAAAATAAAAATACTAATATCGTTAATTCTTTAGCCGGTAAAGTTCCTGGTGTAAACGTTACGCAATTCAGTGGGGCACCAGGCGCTGGAGCATCAATAACTATTCGTGGTGGTAATTCTACATCGGATAGCAGGCAAAATCAGCCATTATTTGTTGTTGACGGTATTATATATGATAACTCAACTTCGGTTACCGGTAATACGGGTACCGATGGCCTTTCCCGCAGTAATACAACTTACTCAAATCGTATCATGGATATCAACCCGGAAGATATCGAAAGCTTGTCGGTTTTGAAAGGTTCTGCGGCAGCTGCATTGTATGGATCGCGGGCAGCTGACGGCGTTATTATTATTACCACAAAGAAGGGGGTTGAAGGTAAAGTAATGGTTAGTGTCAATAGCAAAATAAGCACATCCTGGGCAGACAAGTTGCCTGAGGCTCAAACCCAATTTGGACCGGGTAGCATTGCCAGCAATGGCGTTGTAAACACTACTTCTTATAATTCATGGGGACCAAAAATTCCGGCCGACAGTACAATATATGACAACATCGGTAATTTCTTTCAACACGGCCTTGTATACGATAATAACGTAAATGTGTCCGGAGGTTCAAAGAACGGTTCTTTTTATTTATCGGGATCTAACTATAAGCAAATAGGTATCGTTCCCAATACAGCTTATGATAAAACTACTTTTCGCTTTAATGGCGAACAGAAATACGGGCCTCTAACACTGAATTCGAATGTTGCATATTCTATTGCCAACATCAATAGAACTTTAACTACAGCCGGTTTATACGGAAGTGGAGTTGGCAGCATGCAGGAATTGTATGGCTGGCCCCAAACATTGGATTTAAAAAATTATATAAATCCTGATGGAACGCAACACCGGATATATGCCGGAACCATTGCTTTGGAAAGCGATGTAGACAATCCTTACTGGATCATCAATAGGGATAAGTTAACATCGCAAACCAACCGTTTCACCGGGGGCATTAACGGCAATTTTAAAATTGCAAGTTGGTGGGATATCACAGGACGTATAGGTTATGACCAATATAACACTGACGATTATACTTATATTGCACCAGGTTCTGCCTTGAGTCCACTGTATCAGAACGGGCGTCTGAGCAAAGACTTCGTTAACTATACTTACATCACAACAATGGCGATGAGTAATTTTCACAAAACGTTTGGTGATTTTGACACGCACCTGATGTTAGGAACCACGTCAGAAAATACGAAAACTGTAACCCAAAATAACTGGGGATATAACTTTGTTACTGCCGGCACCATCAGCTTCAATAATATTTCAAATACAAATAAATTTTTTACAGAAGCAACAAAAAATAAGCGTTTGGTAGGAGGTTATGGAGAAGTGGGCGTGTATTATAAAGATCTTATCTTTATCACCGCAACAGCACGCAATGACTGGGCGTCTACGCTGCCTATACAGCACCAGTCCTATTTCTACCCCTCTCTCAGCGGTTCTTTTGTGTTTACGCAACTATTACCTAAAAACAAGATTCTTTCTTATGGTAAAGTGCGGGCAAGCTGGGCAAGAGTTGGTAAAGACACAGATCCCTATGTTACGAATACCTATGTAAATCCACCAATCAGCATTGGCGCTTTTACCGGCATTGGTAATCAATACTATTCAGGTAATCCTATTTTGATACCTGAAATTCAAAATTCGTGGGAAGTTGGTGGAGAGTTTAGATTTTTGAATGGCCGTATTGGTTTGGATTATACGTATTATCATAGTGAAACAAAAAATCAAATTGGACAACCGCGTTTAGCCCAATCCGGCGGATTTATTTTTAGCACCCTCAATTCCGGCACGGTAATTAACAAGGGTATGGAAATAGCTGTTACAGGTAAACCCATAGTAAAAAAGGATTTCGAATGGGATGTAATGCTGAACTTCTCCTACAACAGGGGCAGATTAGGAGCTTTCATTCCGGGTGTAGCCTATTTTTACCCGACGGACGCTCAATTTGGAACAATAAAAGCAGCCTCAATTCCCAACGGAGGTTATTTTCTTGGAATGACCGGTACGCCCTACTACCGTGAACTCGATGCGAAAGGAGTTGAAATACCCAACGGGCGCTACCAAGTAGATCCTACGACCGGGCTCTATAAAGTTAATACTACTGGCACTGCGGTTGTAGGTAACCGTGAACCCGATTTCATCGGCGGGTTTAATAATACTTTCCGATACAAAATGTTCACTTTATCATTTCTTCTCGACATTCGTAAGGGCGGAGATGTGTTTAATGGTACAGAGTATTTTATGGTCTTAAATGGTTTAAGTAAGCAAACAACCTTAAATGATCGCCAATCGGTAACCGTGAGCGGGGTTAATAGCGTAACAAAAGCTGATTTTACTCAAACCTACAATGCAAATCAGTCATATACCATTGGTAGTACAACGTATGCCGGTACCAATCTGATTCAGCAGTATTGGCAAAACTACGCAGCCAACTCTTATAATTTTATTACTTCAGTAAACTGGCTAAAACTGCGTTCACTGTCATTAACTTATGACTTCACCAGTATATTAAAGAATCAAAAAATTATTAAAGGAATCTCAGCAACAGCAGTAGGAACCAATTTGTTTACATGGACAAATTACAAAGGAATGGATCCTGAAGTAAGTGCAGCAGGAGGAACAGGAGGTTCGGGTTCTACAGGTATAGATTACTTAGGAGTGCCCGCTGTAGCAAGTTTCACATTTGGGATAAATCTTAAGTTTTAACTATAATGAAAAAAAAATATATTATGAAAAAAGTAAAATATATTATAATGGGTTGTGTTCTTGTACTCAGTTTGCCTTCATGCAAAAAGTATTTGGATGTTAACACGGACCCCGATAATCCAAACAATCAAAGCGTACTAATTCAAAACAGGGTGCCCTGGATTGAACACTTTTACCAGTACACTTCAGGGGTTACCAATTATCGTACTTCATGCATGGCGGGAGTTTATTATACTAATAGTGCAAGTCCTAATACGTTTAGCACAACGTGGGCATGTACTAACGCCAATTCAACAACCCCCTATCAAACATGGTTTGTGGAAGTATCTTCCAATGTGGTTGATTTGTATAACTCCGCCCAGAAACAAGGCGCCTATCATTATATGGCTGTGGCTGATGTATTCCATGCATTGGGTTATATGGAGATGCTGGACCTGTATGGAGAAATGCCTTACACAGAGGCAGGAACAGGAAATCCAAGCCCAAAGCCTGATGACGGTAAAACCATTTTTAACGGATGTATAGCAAAATTGAACGAAGCGATCGGCTTGTTCAGTCAAACCCAAGCTGCCGGAGTGCCCGCGCTTGCTACCGGAGATTTGTGGAATGGCGGCGATGTAAACAAGTGGATTAAACTATGCTGGGGATTAAAAGCCCGCTACATGCTGAAACTGTCAAAAAAAGCAGACTTGTATAACGCGGATTCTATTTTATATTGTTTGTCCAAAGGACCACAGTCTAATGCCGACAATACAGTTGGGCCAGGTTTTAACAACAGTACCGTAACTGATTATTTGTATGGCGACCCTGTTGTAACAAACGGAAACTTTGATTATGTAGCTTATGGAAGTACCGTCCGTATTTCTCAATACCATTATAACCTGTTGACGAATATGCGTGGTTCCGGTGTTACAGATCCACGAATGACTAAAATTGTTCCTGCTTCTATGGCTAATGTTCAATTAGATGGTACCGGTAAAGTAACGTCTTATACATGGAACCGCTCCATAGGCGTTGATTCTTATGGTCCGGCAACCCGGTTATTGAAAGGTGGTGCCACTTCTATAGCAACTGCAAGTTATGCTGCTACAAATACTAGTATAACATATGCCATTGCCGATGCCACTGATAGGGCAAATTTTATTGCTGCGCAGGTTGCAGCAGGGCGTACTTACACAACAAGCGGCAATAACGTAACAGTAACCTACAAGGCGGGTTCTATATTCATAAACAGTACTAATTACATACTTGCCGGAGATACTGTTTATGTAAATCTGCGTAGTAGTGCTCTTGCCACATCAGGCAATCCTGCTCAGCCTGCAAATGATGTTAACTGGTATCCTTCAATACCAGCATATACCGCGGGCGTCATTGGATCCACAGGCTCCTTCCAGGTTCGTCCTGTTTCCGATCAGGAGATTTTGACTTATCATGAGATGTGCTATATTAAAGCTGAAGTCTACATGAGAAAAAGTGATCCGGGGAATGCTTACACGGCATATAGGGCAGGTATCCAGGCGCATTTGGATATGATGCAGGCTAAGCTCACCCAATGGAAAGGTAGTAGTTATACTACCACAAATCCTGACATGGCACCTATGGATCAAACTGCTATCAACACATATCTTACGAGCAGTGCGGTTGCTCAGGATGGAGGTACTTTGACAATGTCAGACATTATGCTGCAAAAATATATTGCCATGGGTTGCAGTATAGAAAACTGGAACGATATGCGCCGGTTTAACTTTAGCGCCGGTAATATAAGTTTTGGCGTTGTTTACCCGGGTTATCAACGAGGCCCCTTATTTACAGGTTCAGCTCAGCTAACAGGTGGTTCCCCAACAGATCCCAGGTATTGGATGCGCCGCTGGGCATTACCTCCAACTTATGAATTAAATTACAACTCGATACATACACTTGCCTTAAATCCCCATGCCGCTGATCTTAATATTTGGAGTATGCCTATTTGGTGGGATTGTGCAACAGATGCCGAATATTACGGATACCTTAAATAGTAATATGATAGTTTATTTCCGGTTATAATAAATATCAAGATCATTTTCAAATAAAAGCTGCTCAATTTTCGGGCAGCTTTTTATTTAATACACATTCCAAAAAAATAAATACGCCAGTATAATTCAACCACCCTTAACTTCTCATCCGGGTAAACGGTTTACATACCGCAAGGATGGCGGATGAATATTTATCCCAATGGTAAAAAAATTATTTTTCATGGCGGATGGTGGCACAGAAATAATACAATGCTGATGAGGCTTGTACAGGATTCTGTTACAATAATTATTTTGGGCAATAAATATAACCGCAACATTTACCAGGCAAAAAAATTGGCAAATATTTTTTCAAACTATTTTGAAAATGATGAAGAAGATAAATCAGAAGACACAAAAGAAAATGATTTGAATGTTGAGAAAGATCATATCATACTTCCCGGAAAAAGTCATCATCGCAGGCGTTAATATCAGAAGTTTTATATAGAATATAGATATGATCTTTCGCAAAAAATTTTAAAAAGAATAAAAAACGATCATTCAATTCCATCTTTATAACCTTTTATAATAAGCTATTTACCTTTAATTTTGCATTAGCTTGCGGAAATTTGCCGCTATTTTAAAAAAAAATCTGCTGGTATTGCGGTTTTCTCCTTTTTTTTAATTTAAGTTTGTTAACAATAAATTAACGTATGCTTAAAATGGAGAGGCAAGCTTACATTCTTCACCAATTGAATTTGCATAATAAAATATTATCTGCAGATATAATGCAACAAATAAATGTATCGGATGATACGATACGAAGAGACTTACAGGAATTGGCAAAAGATGGCAAAATTATAAAAGTACATGGAGGCGCACTTTCTCCTTCTTATCATAATGGCCATCATTCCCAAAGGGAAATTTATGCTTACACTCAAAAAAGAATTATTGCAAAAAAAGCTGCATCTCTGATAAAAAATGGGATGTTTGTTTTAACCGGCGGAGGTACCACAATTATTGAACTTGCCAGAGCATTACCACCCACATTACACGCCACTTTCATATCCGGAAGTATTCCCGCACTTTTTGAATATAGCAACCATCCTAATATTGAAGTGATTGCAATTGGAGACAAAGTCGCAAAAAATTCAAAGATAACAGTAGGCTTAGAAGCTATTTCAAAAATTAAAGAACTTAAGGTTGACCTTTGTTTTTTAGGAGTTAATGCAATTAGTTTAGAAAACGGAGTTTCCGATAATGATTGGGATGTGGTTAAGATAAAAAAAGCTATGGTAGAATCCTCCCGCAGGCTGGTATGCTTAACTATATCTGAAAAAATAAATTCTCAACAACCTATACAGGTTTGTGATAGTAAAAAAATTGATACATTAATAACAGAATTACCCGCTGATGATTTGCTTTTGCAACCTTTTGTGCAGGCAGGAATAACGGTGATTTAAAAACAACAATAAATAAATTTGATCATTATTTTAAATAAAGCAGCATATAATATTTATATATTGTCCATTTAAATCTTGTCTATCTTAATCCTTAAATTTAAATAAAGCATATGAGAAAGTTTGTCACAGCCATAATGGCTTTTCTTTTTATTCATCTTACATATTTATGTAATGCACAGACAATTCCAGTAACAGGGAGAATTTTATCCAAGGATAATACTCCTGTTGTTGGTGCAACAGTTTTGGTAAAAGGTAAAAAGACCGGTACCAAAACGGATGTCAATGGAACATTTACAATTAATGCTAATAAAGGTGATATACTTATTATTAGCTCGGTTGGTCACACAACGCAACAGGTAAAAGTTACTGGTTCAACTCTTGATGTGAATTTATCAAATGCCGATAAAATTCTAGACGAAGTTGTAGTAACTGCGATGGATATAAAAAAGAACCCAAGAGAACTTGGTACTTCCATTCAAACCATTAGCGGAAATGAGATTGCTGCTACAAAGAGAGAAAATTTTATAAATGGCTTGCAGGGAAGAGTTGCCGGTATTACTGTCACTCCAACCAGTGGTGTTGCCGGATCTTCTTCAGGCATTGTTTTAAGAGGTTATAATACTATGTCGGGCAGTAATCAGCCCCTTTTTATAGTTGATGGAATTATCCTCGACAATCAAACGCTTAATTCAAATTCACAGGGTGGTTCCGGTATCGGACTTGCTTCTGATCTGCCAAATAGAAACAATGATTATACAAATCGAATGGCTGATTTAAATCCTAATGATATTGAATCCATTTCTGTATTAAAGGGCCCTGAGGCAACTGCTCTTTATGGTAGCCAGGCAAGTTCCGGTGCTATTGTAATTACTACAAAAAAAGCAAGGAGTACGAACGGAAAAATTCGCGTCACTTATGATGATAACTTTAGATTACAGAAAATTACCCGGTTTGCTAAAATTGATGATAATTATGGGCCAGGTACTAATGGTGTACCTCCTGCGCCACCTATTACCAGCAGTACAACTCAATATGTTTCTTTCGGGCCTGCTTATCCGTCAAATACAAAGAAATATGATAATCTTCATAACTTTTACCAGACAGGTTTTTCTCAAACACATAATCTGGGCTTGGAATTTGGCGGAAAAAATTCAGGTTACAGGTTTTCGTCCCAGTATTTTGATGACCATGGGGTAGTGCCGCACAATACCTATACAAAATATAATTTCAAACTTTCCAACAATACTAAAATCGGGAAATATATAGATTTTTCACCTTCAATTTCTTATATAAATGCAGATAACGTTAAGCCATTAAAAGGAGCTAATTCGTATCTTTTAGATTTGTATATGTGGCCTTCTATAGATAATATGCAAGACTATCAACTTCCAAATGGAGATAAAAAACTTTTTTACGGAATATCTCAAAATGGAGACTATGATAATCCCCTTTGGAGTGCTAAAAACAATATTTCCGGTGATCAAACCGATCGCTGGGTGGCAACCATGAGCATTAATATTCGGCCTTTCCCGTGGCTAACTTTAGCGGGCAGATTTGGGTATGATACTTATAAAACAGATGGGTATTTATTTACACATCCTGAATCTTTTTACCTGGCTGTAGGAACAGGCGGTACCCTTGATAACTATTACAGAACTTATAAAGGTTATAACCATACCATTACAGCAGCAGCTAATAAAAAATTCGGAGATTTTACGACAAGACTTATGGTTGGAACAATGTGGGAAGATTTTGAAACGCAACAATATAGCTTAGTAGGTAATCATTTGAAGGACTCTACCAGTACGGACAGTAGTAATACATTAGCAAGTTCAAGAACTCGTTTATTAAGGAATACCTTTGGCTTACCAAATTTAAATACGTTTAGAGAGCTTGCTTATTTTGGCGAAACTACTATAGGTTTTAGAAATTTGCTTTTCCTTACTTATTCACAGCGTTTTGAAATTGTTTCAACTCTTCCTGCGAAAAACAGGAACTATAATTACCCGGCTGCCAGTTTAAGCACCATTGTTACTGATATATTTCCCGGTATAAAAGGAAAGACCCTTGGTTTTGCCAAACTTCGGGCTTCATTAGCTAATACAGCAAGATTGAATGATCCTTACTCAAACCAATCTGTTTTTGTTAATAATCAATATAGCTCAACAATACCTGCTTTTTCCTACGGTTATATCAATGCTAATGAAGAATTAGGGCCTGAGCGCCAACAGACCTATGAGGTTGGTACTGAATTAAGAATGTTCAATAACTCTTTATCAATTGACGCAGCATATTACAACACTCTTTGCACTAACCAGATCAGTCAGGGTTACAGAGCAAGCTATGCAACAGGTTTCGTATTAAATACCGGTAACGTTTCGTCCTTACGTAACGAAGGAGTAGAAATAAGCATTGACGTAACACCTATTAAAAAGAAAGATTTTGACTGGAATATCCGCTTCAACTTCAATCATATGTGGAGCAAAGTACTAACCATTCCAGAATCAATTGGACCTAATAATGATTATTATAATTCTGATACCTGGATGTATGGAAATGCCAGAGGAGGTTTAGTAAGAGGACACTCTACAGGAACAATTACAGGTTTTGGTTATCAAAGAAATACCGCTGGGCAGATTTTAATTAACCCAACTACAGGCATTCCTTTAGTTGACGCTAACTTTTTTGTAAGAGGAGACAGAACCCCTGATTTTACCTTAGGAACATTAAACTCTTTCAGATACAAAAATTGGACTTTTAGTTTTTTATGGGATTTGAAAGTGGGCGGAGATATTTACAATGCAACCGACCAATATCTTAATGGATTAGGTAAAAGCGAAAGAGAATCAGATAGAATGACGCCAATAGTAGTAGATGGTGTACTCAACGATGGTTTGCAAAATTCAAATCATCCAACAAAAAATACTATCATAGTTAATCCTTACTATACACAAACATATTATACATTGATGCCGGAAGAAGAGTTTATTCAAAAGAATGTTAATTGGTTGAGATTAAGAGATTTAACCTTTAGCTATATGTTTCCTGAAAAAAAGTTGCAAAAAATAAAAGGTTTGAAAGGATTAAGTGCATTTATTACTGGCAACGATTTAATCCTGATCACTAATTACCAAGGTGCAGATCCGGCAGTTAACGGAAATAATCCGGGAACAACGGGTGTTGGAGGATATGGCTTCGATTTTGGAAATGCTCCTACACCGCTAAGTTTAAGCTTCGGTTTACGTGCTAATTTTTAATTAATATAATATTTACAATAACTTTAAAAATGGTTTTATGAAAAATAAAGTATTTAAATTTATTTCTATTCTTAGTCTTGCCAGTACCGTATTGATAGTATCCTGCAAAAAAAAGATAGATGACGCTTACCTGAATCCAAATGCTGCAGTAAGAGAACCAGTAGAATCTATATTACCCAGCGTAATTGGGGGTATGATCTACTTTTACTCCTCTAACGGAACAACTTTTGGAGTGCAGCTTGATGGCACTCTTATTGGGCGGTATGTTCAATATTGGGGAACCACTAGCAGCCTTGAACTATATGGAGAAATGGGCCCTGCTACAGGAGTAACTGATAACACCGGATCTATGTGGGGTTCAGTTTATTATGCCGGCGGAGCCAACATTAATAAAATAATAGAATGGGGCACAGAAGAACAGAAGTGGGATTATGTAGGAGTAGCGCTTGCCATCAGGGCTTGGGGATGGCTTGAACTGACTGATGAATATGGAGATGCAATATTGAAACAAGCATTTAACCCAAGTTTACAACAATTCCTCTATGATCCTCAACCGGATTTTTATGATAGCTGCAGAGCAGTTTGTTTCCGTTCATTAAGTTTTTTAAACAGAACTGATGGTAATGTTAGCCAAGCCAATCTCGCTATTGGTGATGCTTATATGAACAACGGTGATGTAAATAAATGGAAAAAATTTGTTTATGGTGTATTAGCCCGTTCTTATAATAACTTAAGCAATAAAGATATTTATAAATCAAAAAATTATGGCGATTCAGCAATTAAATATGCGGATTTAGCCATGACTACCAATGATGATAATGTAACTGCCAAATTCCAGGGAGGCTCTCTTGCTCCTGCTAATAATTATTTCGGCCCATACAGAGGATTTGTAGGAACATTCAGGCAAGGCGCTTATATTGCCGATCTAATGTCAGGACGTAATGATAGTGCATTCAAAGGTGTTCCTGACCCTAGAGCCACCTATATGCTCCGCGAAAATCTAAATGGAGAATATAAAGGATTTACTCCCTGGTTAGGAACTTCTTCACTTGCTACAAATGATTATCCACAAAACTTTTGGGGGCATGCAACCCCTTCTTCAACCGGTGCACCCACTGTAGATAACAGCCGTTATGTTTTTCAAAATACAAGCCCATGGCCTTTAATGACAGCATCTGAAATGCAGTTCATTAAGGCAGAAGCTGCCCTCCGCAAAGGTGATCGTGCAACTGCGCTTACAGCTTATAAAAATGCTATAAGTCTTGATTTTGATATGTTAACTACTACATATCCTCAAAATATTCCCGTAGCTAAGGTAATAACGCCTGCATCAAAAACTGCTTATCTCGCAAATCCTGCTATAGTACCTATCCCATCGGAATTAACACTTTCTCATATAATGTTACAAAAATATATTGCATTATATGCATGGGGCACGCAAGAAACATGGACTGATATGCGTAAGTTTCATTATGTGGATGTTGATCCTATAACTCCTACAGGAAGACAGGTTTATGCAAGTTTTGTACCGCCTTCTGGCCAGTATTTATACACAACTAACAATGGTAAACTGGTATATAGATTCCGTCCAAGATATAATTCCGAATATTTATACAATATACCTGAACTTACAAGAATTGGTGCTATGAACAATGATTACAATACATACGAAATGTGGTTCTCACAAAAATAACTTTTAAACATTATCAGAATGAAAAATAAATTATTATATAGTACTCTATTTTTTGCAGTAGCCCTTATTAGCCTCTCGTCTTGCAAAAGAGATTTCCCGATAACTGCATCTGTACAAACAACAGAAGGAACAGCTTATCTTGCTGTTGTACATGCATCGCCAAATATTAGAAAGATATTTAATGCACAGGATTCTTTCAATGTGTTTATTAATGGTGAAAAAATTTCAGGTTTCACTCCCGGTACAATATCCCCTTTTATGACTTATGGCGCTACTTTTCCATCTACATCGTCAGGGTTTGGATATTTTGAGGTAACTCCGGGACAATTACAAATCAAATTGTCTGTATCAGGTAAGGTAAATCCTGATTCTATTGAAATTATAACTTTAAATAGAACCCTGCTGGCTGGCCATCAGTATTCCTTCATTATTACAGATTCTATAACGTCTTTAAGGGATTCTTCAAGAATGTTTATAGAGGATATTTATCGATTTCCTCCAACAGTAGGATATTACAATTTGCGTTTTGTAAATGCTGTAGTTAATGATACAGCTAAAGTGGATCTGTTTTCTTATGCTAAAAACGGAGTTATTTATAGCGGTATCAGGCCTGATTCAGCAACTGCATTTAATCAAATAGGCGCAAACCTGCAAGTTACTGATACATTGTATATTACAAGAACTTTAGCCACAGGAGTACCATCCTCTACTCCATTATCACAACGTACTATTTTAGCAAAGATGTCATTTGCAGCAGGTAATCAAAAATCGTATACTGTTTATTACAGGGGAGATTTTACTTTACCTACTACAAATGCTAAATCAAGAGCAATTACTTTTTATAGACATGAATAGACTTCTTAATTAACTATATTTTGAAGGGCTGTCAATTTAAGACAAATATTTTTATTAAACCCTTTAATAAAAATATTTGTAGAACGCAACTTAACAGCAATAAAATTCTACTTAACTTTGAAATAATACTTTTATATGAAATCATTAATCATCTCTCTTTGCACATTTTTCTTTGCTTACAATGCATCATTTGCTCAAGCTAAAATTGATAGTACTGTTAAACCTGAAGAATCAACTTTTTATGACGGGCCAGTCAATACTATATTTGAATCAGGATTTTTATTAAGAACAAGATCTAAAAACTTTTACGAGATTACAGGCAAACAGAAACAGCAAAATAAAGTTGCAAATCCCATAGTAGATGTTTACAAGGATAAAAGAAAATATAAATTACTTATTCAAGGTCAATCAGAGCCTCTTCCTGCTACAAAATTGCAGGATGTGATTGAAAGTAACATTAATGGCGATTTTCGCGGATGGGATGGTACAACTTCTTTTAAATTATTAAATGGAGATACCTGGGTACAGGATGAAATAAAAACACTTTCTAGTAACAGTATGTTTAGGCCAACTGTTTATATTTACCGGGCATCAGATGGTACATATAAAATGAAAGTACAAGGTGTTGATGAAACGATCCAGGTAAAAAAGAAATAGTTCGCATTAATAAACCAAATAAAAAAAGAGAAGGCCAGTGCTTTCTCTTTTTAATTTTTTTATGATCACATTTACAATGTATGTCCAAAAAATAAATACGCCAGTATAATTGAAGTAATAATTCCCACAAGATCTGCTAACAACATTGTGCCTATTGCATAACGTGTATTTTTTATTGATACAGCGCCAAAGTAAACAGCAATTACATAAAAGGTTGTATCGGATGATCCCTGCAAAATGCATGACAATCTTCCTGCAAAAGAATCGGGAGAAAATGTTTTCATTGTGTCTATCATCATTCCTCTTGCACCACTTCCGCTAAGTGGTTTTATTAATGCTGTTGGCAAGCCATCAACAAAACGGGTGTCGGTGCCCATCGCAGCAAACAAATTTTTCATCCACTCTATTATTACATCAAAAGTTCCGCTGGTACGCAACATGCTTATTGCAACCAACATCCCAACCAGGTAAGGAATAATTTTTACCGCTGTTTCAAAACCGCCTTTTGCACCCTCTACAAATGCGTCAAAAATATTTATGTTCTTATAAAGCGCTCCCAGTATTATTAAAAGAAAGATGAACAAGATCAATCCATTACTTAATACTCCTGAAAAAGTTTGCACTCCCTGAAAAGAAAGTGACTTAAGATAAATTACAAGCAATGCAATTATTGCAGAGAGCCCTCCTACCCATAACAATACCACAGGCTGAAAAACATTTATTTTTTGTTTGTATGATACAATTAACATCGCTGCCATTGTTGCAACAAAAGTTGCTATCATGCAGGGCACAAAAATATCAGTGGGGTTTGCAGATTTTAGAGCGGCACGTGCTGCAATAATACTTACAGGAATTAATGTAAGTCCTGCAGCATGCAAACACAAAAACATTATTTGCGAATTGGATGCTGTGTCTTTGCTTGGATTTATTTCCTGTAAACTTTGCATCGCTTTTAATCCAAAGGGAGTAGCTGCATTATCCAATCCTAATAAATTAGCAGAAAAATTCATCATCATGTGCCCCATTGCAGGATGGCCTTTTGGAAGATCAGGAAATAATTTTGAGAAGAACGGTCCAATAATTTTAGACAATAACCTTATCCCTCCGGCAGCTTCTGCAATGCTCATAAACCCCATGAACAAAGCCATTATGCCAATTAAATTTATAGAAATATCTACCGCCGTTTTGCAGGTTGTAATAATACCATCTGCACTCTGTTCGCGGTAAGCGATGATCCTGTTATCGGCAGTTCTTACAATTTTATATTCACCATTCTTATATTCTTTTGAGGCATTTAATGTGCTGATAACTTCAGGTGAGAGCAAAGCAGAATCAAGAACAGTGGTTTTAGTTGTATCACCAGATTTGCCAACAACCATCTTGCTGTAAATATCTTTTCCTCCCGAAAAATATTGAAATGATGCAGCAACAATTGCGATGATAATAAACGCTGCCCAAATTCTGCTTAATGCCATAATACAGTTTGATGTTTATAAGGTATAAAGTTTGAAGTTAAACGTTTCCATTTAAAATTAGAGAATTGTTATCCTATCTTTGCGTCCCAAAAATCATTAATCACACCACTATCATAAAATTATTAAATGGCTTTAAGAGCAGGAATTGTTGGCTTGCCCAACGTTGGAAAATCAACCTTATTTAATGCAGTAAGTAACAGTGCAAAAGCGCAGGCAAGCAATTACAGGTTTTGTACCATTGAACCAAATATTGGTTTGGTAAATGTGCCGGATCCACGACTTGATAAATTGGCAACACTGGTAAAACCCGACAGGATCGTTCCCACACAAATTGAGATAGTTGATATTGCAGGTCTGGTAAAAGGTGCCAGCAAAGGGGAAGGACTTGGAAATAAATTTTTGGCAAATATCCGTGAGGTGGATGCCATCATTCATGTGATAAGATGTTTTGAAGATGAAAATATTTTAAGAGATGAGGGAGCGATCAATCCTATCAGCGATAAAGAAATTATTGAAACAGAATTGCAGTTAAAAGATCTTGACAGTGTTGAAAGAAAAATTTCACGCACAGAAAAAATGTTGAAGACGGGTGATGCAAAAGTAAAACTGGAATATGAAGTTTTGCTTCAATGTAAAGCACATTTGGATAAAGGTAAAAATATTCTTTCTCTAAATTTATCTAAAGATGAAAAAGAAGCTATCGCAGATAATTTTTTATTAACCGATAAACCTGTTTTATATGTTGCCAATGTTGATGAAGCATCCATGCACACAGGCAATAAATATTCTGATGCATTAGTTGAAGTTGCCAAAGCAGAAAATGCACAGGTTATCATTATGACAAACGCCATTGAAGCACA